>NZ_JAFCVN010000009.1:0-233131 GCF_049897065.1 Pseudomonas sp. DWP2-2
TACTTCCTTGAACTGGGTCATGATACGAAACTGAAACTTCAGTTCAAGGCGACGCTTTCATCTAGTCAAGCCGAGGCTGACGCCATCATCTTCCCGATAGTGGAATACACTGTTAACACTCTGCCGGCAGAATTCCCTGTTCCCAAGTTGACCCAGGCCACGGGGACGGGTACCTCAGTTACCCTGGCGCCGTTGAATGCACAAAACGGCGGCACGGTGTCGGTGGAGTACACACCGATGTACACCACAGACAGCATCAAGGTGACGATGGTGGGGACAGCCGGTGCGGGTTCTCCGGTGATCCCGGCCAAGAATGGGGTAACGGCGGGCAAAGTCACGTTCGACATTACCAAGGCCGCGATTGCCGCCAACGTCGGTAATGCCAACAAGACGTTCACCCTTAAGTACGACGTAACCCGTAGCGGCAAGGTGGTTGCGTCCAAGGTGTTGACGGTGACGGTGACGCCGATACCCCAGGCTGAGTTGGCCAAAACGGTGCTCAAGATCAACCAGGCTAACGCGGCGACTCAAGTACTGGACTTGACTACGTTTACCGGCGATGCCACAGGGCAAATTGGTGTCTGGCCGTTTATCACTGCACCTTACCCCGTCTGGTTGAAGCTGCAGGGGAAAACGGACAAGGGCGATGATCATTCGCTGACAGTGTACAACGGTGCGGACACTGCAGCTGTCAACTCGACCTGGATCGCTGAAGGGAAAATCGAACCAAGGATCGCTCGTACTTATCTGGCGAGATTGGGACATGGCACCAAGCTGCAGGTGGAGTTAAAAGCGGCTTTCAGTCTTAGTAAAGCTGAAGTCGATGCCATTGTCTTTCCGATAGTGGACTACCAAGTGAGCAATAAAAAGCTCGACCATTTCACGGATTTTAGTAGTGGATATAATGGGTGGACCGTGTTCGGCTCGGGGGACATAACTTCAGGCTATTGGAGAGGTTACAACAGTGTGTCTGGAACTGGGACAGGTTTATATCAAGTTTTCAGTGTGGCCCCCGGATGGTATGAGGTTTCAGCGAGGGTTATTGGGAATTACAATATGTCCGTAGATATCCAATTTGTAAGATTCCTATATAGTACGCCTGGGGTGTGGCAGACAATGACGCACCGTTTTCATGTAGATGATATTAGGACCGGTGTTTCTATTACTGCTAGGCTCTATGACTTTCCGGCAGGCCAATTTGTTGGTTTCGATGATATTCGGATTCGGCAGTTATAAAAAAGAGATGTGGTTAATGGAGCTTAATTAGCAGATAATTGGTTGATGCGACTGCAAGAAATGAAAAAAGGTTGGCCTTGGCTTATGGGGATAGTTGCGTGAACACCTGTAGAATAAGGGCCGGACCGAGTGAGTCGTAGATATAGTCAGCGCGCGAAGGTATGGGGAGATTTACTTAAAGTAGATCTCCCTCTGCACCTTCCATCGCCTTGTAGGACGGTGGGCCACAGACAACCTCCAAATAAGAACTCTGCACCGCCCGCGCCAACTCCCGGATAGCTTCAATAAACTCCGTCAACCGACTATGCAACCCATCCTCCAGAATCTCATCAATCCCCGTATACCTCAGCCGCGCTTCAAATTCCGCCGCCAAGCGCTGCGCCGTGCGTCCATAGCTGCCAGGCAGGTCCGCGAGGATATGGCTCAACTCCCCGATACACGCATGCAGCGAGCGCGGCACGTCGCTGCGCAACAGCAGCAGTTCCGACACCGAGCGGGCATTCAAGGCATTGGGATACAGCTCGGTGTATGCCTCGAATGACGACAATTCGTGGAACACGGACTGATTCAAAAGCGGGTCTGCCCCATACTTGATGCTAGATAACAAGACCCGGCACTGTACTGGAATTGAGCGACGGTCAAATGTGGGAGCTGGCTTGCCTGCGATGGCATCAACTCGGTGTTTCAGTTGCACCGAGTCGTCAGTATCGCAGGCAAGCCAGCTCCCACACTTGAGTGTATCGGCCTCAGGGCTTTGCCATCACGGCGGTAAACAGTGGGGACTCAAGGAACCGCTGTAACCAAATCTGCAAACGCTGATACGGCGTCCCCGCAAACCACTCCCGATCCACATGAGCAAACTGCCGCACAAACGGCGCCAGTGCCGCATCCGCCAGGCTCAGGTGTTCGGCGAGCAAGTACTCACGCTCCGCCAGCAAGCCTTCCAACTTCTGCAAGAACACCTCACCCTCGGCCCGATAATGCTCCATTGGTTGTTCCAGATAGCGCTCGGCATACTTGTATCGATTCAAATGATGCTTGAACACCTGATCATTCTCGGCAATCAACGCCAGCACCGCAGGGTCACCTTGCAGCAGCCAGTCATCCGGGTCGTGCTGCGCCAGCGCCCATTGCATGATCTCCAGGCTCTCCTCGATCACTCGACCTTCGACACTCAACACCGGCACCGTACCCTTGGGCGACAGTGCCAGCATCTCGGCTGGCTTGGCCTTGAGGCTCACCTCGATGATTCGCACAGGAACGCCTGAGTAACCCAAGGCCAGCCGCGCCCGCATCGCATACGGGCAGCGTCGGAACGAGTACAGCAGCGCTTCGTTCACTTGACCTCCAGGGTACTCAAGCCATTGCCCTGGCGCTGGACCTGGATTTGCACCGGAATGCGCTCGTGCATTTCCTGTACGTGGGAGATCACCGCCACCTTGCGGCCCTGGGCCTGCAGGCCGTCCAGGGCGTCCATCGCCAATTGCAACGACTCCGGATCAAGGCTGCCAAAGCCTTCGTCGATAAACAGCGACTCGATCTTCAAGGTGCTCGACGCCATGGACGCCAGGCCCAAGGCCAAGGCCAACGACACCAGGAAGGTTTCGCCACCGGACAATGAATGCACCGAACGCAGTTCATCGCCCATCTCTGTGTCCATCACCAGCAGCCCGAGCATGCTGCCGCCGCGTTTGAGCCGGTAGCGGCGCACCAGTTGGCGCAGTTGCACGTTGGCATGGTGCACCAGCAAGTCGAGGTTGTAGGCCTGGGCGATCTTGCGGAAGGTGTCGCCGGTGGCCGAGCCGATCAGCGCATTCAGGCGTGCCCAGCGCTGCCACTGCTCGTAAGCCTTGGCGATCTGTTCGGCCAGGGCCTGGTTGGCATTCTGGCGGCGCTGGTCTTCGGACTGGCGTGCGCGCAGTTCGGCGCAGTGTTTCTCACCCTCGAGCAATTGCTGCTCAAGCGTTGCCAGGGTGGCGGCCAACTGCTCGGCCTCCAGGTTGCCATTGTGCAGGGCCTGGTGTTCGGCCAGGCGCTGTTCGCGCTCGTGCAGCAGAACCTTGGCTTGCTCGACGGCCTTTTCGCTGCTGTGCAGGTGCTGGCGCAACTGCGCGACCTGGGCTTCATCAAGGGCCAACAGGCGTGCGAGGCCCTGATCATCCAGTTCTGGGTGCTGGGCGCGCCATTCGCCGATGCGTGTCGCAAGGGCGTGCTGTTCCGCCTCCAATGCCTGCTGGCGTTGCTGCTGGGCCTTGAGGTCGGCGGCCAGCTGTACTTGCGCCGTGTGCACGGCGTGCAGTTCCTGGTTGGCGTCGGTCTCGCTTTGGCGCGACTGCGTGACGGCTTGCTCCAGCTGCTGTTGCCAGTGTTCGGCGCTGGGGTAATCCCCTAGCAAGGCGCGGAGTTTTTCCTGGACGGCGTGTTGCTGGTCGGCCAGCTCGGCGACTTGCAGATTCACAGCGTCAAGTTGCTGCTGGCGATGCTGTTGGTGGGTGTGTTGTTTCTCGATGGCCTGTTGGCGCTCTTGCTGCTCGGCCTGCTCATCGCGTTGATGGCCCAACTGCTCAAGGCGCTGGCTGACCTGCTGGTCGAGCTGCATGAAGGTCGCCGCAGGTGCGCTGCGCAAGCCTTCCAGCGTCTGGGCGGGCAGCAGGTTGGCGAAGGCGCTGAGTTCCGCCTCCAGGCGTTCGCGGTCGCCGGCCAGTTGCCGTTGTTGGTCCACCAGCAATTGCCGGGCTTGCTGGCTGGCATCCTGGGCCGCTTGTAATTGTTGCTGCAAGCGCCCGGCGTTCTGTTGCAGGTTGAGCAGGGCGCCTTGGCGTTGTTCGTCCTGGCTGATGCTTTGGGTCAATTGGGCCAGTTGCTGGGCCAGCCAAGGGCTGCGCTTGGCAGCGTCCTGATTGAACAGCGAGGCAGACAGTGGGTGGGCTTGCAAGCTCGGCGCCAAACCCTGCTGCTGGGTGGCCAACTGTTCCTGCTGTTGCAGGAACTCTTTTTGCTGAGCGATCAGGCCGCCCACTTCACCGCGCAATTCAGTGAGTTTTTCCTTGAGGCTATCGACGGCTTTCTGCGCAGCCGCCTCTTCACTTTCATCATGGCGACCCAGGCTTTGCAGCAGGGCTTCAGGCTGGTGATAGGGGTGTTCGTGGCTACCGCACACCGGGCAGGGTTGGTCATCCTGCAACTGCTCGCGTAATTCCTCGACGCTGGCACTGCGGGCCAGGCGTTGGCGCTCAAGCAGTTGCTTGGTCACCGCCAGGGTTTGTTCGGCAACGGTGAGTTCGGCCTTGGTTTGCAGGCCGGTCTGGTTCAGTTGTTCGCGTTTTTGCGCGGCCTCGGCAAGTCTTTGCGTGAGCGCAGCGGCCTGTTGATCCAACTGTTGCTGGCTGTCCCACAAGCGGGCCAGGTCTTCGAAGGCGCGCTGTTGCTTGCGATTGTCTTGCAGCAGGCTGGCCAGCAATTGGATTTGTTCGGCCACCGCGTGCGGTTCGGCACCGGCCTCGTGGTAGAGCAGGTCCAGGGCTTCGCGCTGTTGGGTGAACTGTTCGGCGGCGGCGCTGGCGCGCTGTTCGAGTTGCCCCAGCTCGGCCTGGCCTTGGTTGAAGCGATTGCCGATCAAAACCAACTGTTGCAGGCGGTCACGGTAGGCGTTCCAGGCATCGCTCAGCGGCGCGAGGGCGGCGCTGTGCTCAAGTTCGGTGGCCAGGCGCTGCAGGCGCTCGGTGCCTTGGGCCTGGGTGTGTTGCAAGCCGTCGAGCAGGGCCTGGCCTTCGGTGCAGGCGCTTTCGTGCTGGTGTTTTTCCTCGTTGCGCTTGGCCAGTTCGCGGCTCACATGGGCGAGGGTGTTTTGCTCTTCGATGGCCTGGCGCAACAGGGGCGCGGCGTCGGCCTGGTGTTTCAGGGCCTCGGCCAGTGCTGCCTGGGCGGCCACTTGCTGGTGTTGCGCCTGTTCCTGGCGGGAATGCAGGGCGGTTTGTTGCTCGAGGTGCTGGGCAATCTGTGCCGCCAGGGGCGTCAGCAGGGTGCCGAGTTCTGCCTGGCGCAGGAAGTGATGGCGTTGCGGTGCTAACTGCTCCAGCAGGCTGAGGTCTTGGCGTTGCTGGCCTTGGCTGGCCCAGGTTGCTTCGTCGCGTTGCAGTTGCTCCACTGCGTGTTGATGGCGCTCCTGCCATTCACGCAGTTCCTTGAGCCAGGTGTGCTGCAACTCCAGCTGCTTGAGCTGGGCTTGTTGGGTCTTGAGCTGCTGCTGGGCGTGGGCCAACTGTTGATCCAGCTCGGCGCGGGCTTCGGGTGCCAGGGGTACCACGCCGGTGGCTTGGTCCTGCAGCTGTTTGTGGGCGTCCTTGGCCTCTTTGGCCTTATCGAACGCACGGCGGCCGAGCTGGGTGTAGAGCGCGGTATCGGTGAGCTTTTCCAGCAGTTCGCTGCGCTCATTGTCATTGGCCTTGAGGAAGGCGCTGAACTCGCTTTGCGCCAGCAGCACTGCACGGGTGAACTGTTCGAAGTTCAGGCCCAGGGCCAATTCGAGCTGGGTCTTGTATTCGGTTTTCTGGCTGGCCAACAGTTGGTCGCTGTCCAGGTCGATCAGGCTTTGCCGGCTGTTCTGCAACTTGCCGCTGGCCTTGTCACGGGCGCGGTTGGCTTCCCAGCGCGCACGGTAGCGACGGCCACTGACACCGACAAAATCCACCTCGGCATAGCCGCCACCGGTGCCGCGTCGAATCAGAGTGCGCGGGTCGCCGATGGAAATATCCGTGTCGGCGTCCGGCATCTTGGCCTGGCCGGTGTCACCCAGGCGTGGCACCGCGCCAAACAGCGCCAGGCACAACGCATCGAGCAGGGTACTTTTACCCGCGCCGGTCGGCCCGGTGATGGCGAACAGACCCGCACTGGCCAGGGGCTCGGCGGTAAAGTCGATTTCGAACGGGCCCGCCAGGGAGGCGAGGTTTTTCAGGCGGATGGCGAGGATCTTCATGGCTGTTCGCCCTCCTGTTGTACTTCCTGGAGTAGCACGGCGAAGTCCTTCAAGGTCTGTTCATCCACCTCACTGCCGTAGCTGTCCTGCCAGGCGCGGCTGAACAGTTCCTGGGGCGTGAGCTGGTCGAGTTCGATCAGTTGCGCATCGTCTACCTCTGCGCTGCCGCGTGTGCCGGCATATTCGGCGGCGATACGCACCAGGCGCACGGCCTTGCCTTGCAGGGCAGTTTCGATCTGTTGGCGCAGGTCCGGTTGCGGCTCGTCGAGGCGCACGCGCACTTCCAGCCAGGGGTGGCGCTGGGTTTCGGCGAGCAGGTCGATGTCGGGCAGCTCACCGAGTTGCTTGAGGATATCGGCCAGGGGCGCGGCATCCAGGCGTTGCAGGTTGACGGAGCGGGGAATCAGGATCGGTTCGCAGCCCACCAGCCTTTCGCCCTGGAACGTCACGTCGAGAATCTGGTGCTTGTAGCCGATTTCGGAGAACGACAGGGGGATTGGCGAGCCGCTGTAGCGAATGCGCTCCTCGCCATTGACCTTTTGCGGTTTGTGCAAATGGCCGAGGGCCACATACGCCACGCTTCGGTCGAACAGTGTGGCAGGCAGCGCCTCGGCATTGCCGATGATCAGGCTGCGTTCGGAGTCTTCGGATACCGACCCACCGGCCATATGCGCATGGCTGATGGCTATCAGCGCCTGGCCTTTGTTGCGCTTGGCATTGGCGGCCGCGATCAGCCATTCATGCACTTGGCCGATGCCGCGCAGGTAATCATCGCCCAGCTGTGCGCCGGTGACTTCCGCCGGGCGCAGGAAGGGCAGCGCCAGGCACCAGGCGGCGATCTTGCCTTTGGCATTGGGCAGCGGGATCAGCAGCCGGTCGGCATCCAGTTGCCCGTCATCCAGCCACAGCACCCGGCCCAGGGCATGGGTGCGCAGGCGGCGCATCAGAGGCGCAGGCAGCTCAATGCGCGAACCGGAGTCATGGTTGCCGGCAATCATCACAATGGTCAGTGTCGGCTGTTGTTCGTGGGCGCTGATGATGAAGTCATACAAGCGCTCCTGGGCCTTGAGCGGCGGGTTGACCGTGTCGAAGATATCGCCGGCGATCAACAGCACGTCCGGGCGCTGGGCCTTGAGTTGGCCCAGCAGCCACTCAAGGAAACAAGCGTGTTCGAAGTCGCGTTCCTGGCCGTGGAGGTTTTGGCCCAAGTGCCAGTCGGAGGTATGAAACAGACGCAAGGCGAACTCCGTGGAGAAGATGAAAAGGAGGGGAGTTTACCTGTAAAAGTGCACGCGGACTCATGGCCGACGCGATCAACGGAGTGTGGGCCAGCCCTGATGGCTGATTGTAGGAGCGAGCTTGCTCGCGAAAAACGTCAACGATGACGCGTGTTTCCTGGATAAACGCGGCGCCTGGGAGTTCTTCGCGAGCAAGCTCGCTCCTACACAGGGGTCATGGGGTGTTAGTGGGGTTGGGTTGCAGGCAATCCAGCGCACGGTCGGCGAGGGTGCGGGCCATGTCGATCAGGTGAGCGGTGGAACAGGCCATGTCGCGTCGGGTGCCTTTAAGGCCTTCGGCGGTTTCGGTGGCGGTGGTGGCGGCGCAGCGCAGTAGCGAGGAGATGCTGGCGATGGCGTCTTCGAAGCTCAGGTCTTCGTGGGCGACGAAAATGGGGAAGGGTGGGTCGGGGACGATTTTGCTCATGGGTGAAGCTCCTGCTTGGTTTGGGAGCCATTCTTTTGCCGATCTCACACGTCAAAAGGTGGCAGCTATGTGCGGGGTGAGATACCGGAAAACAGGACCCGGCCAGACCGAAGTCTGCCCGCACACAGCCGCCATTGACGGTTGTAGCGCATTGCGCCTGCTAATAACGGGATCTCACACCCGATCGCTGATAGGCAGCGACGAAGCGAAGGCTAGCCAGTGGGTTGAGCAGGCGCAAGGCCAAAGGATTGTCTAGGAAACGTCCTGCAAATTAAAGGGATATGGATTGCTGGCCTTTAACAATGCATGTCGAACGGGCGGTGATGAATGGAACGGCAGGTTGAGTGACGACCACCCATAAGGTGGATTTTTCAATCAATCCCTGAATGAATCAGAGGCCCACCATGTCATTTTCAGTAAAACCACCTTCGACTAGCGCTTTCACCGCTCTACCAGATCAGCTGGATGCTGACAGTCGCTCAACCCAAGCTAACCATCGTCAGGCACGAAGCGCTCAAACCCAGGCCAGCGCCCCGGACCTGCGCCCGTACGCAAGCGTGAGTGACCGGCAACTAATAGGGGTGATCCGCGATCACTTCCGCGAATTCGCCGCAGGGGCGACAGACAGCTATGTGAACTTCAATGAGTTGAAAGAGGCCGCCGGCCTGATCGCCACCGACAGGACGTTCTCACCCGAGGCCCATCACGCGGCCAGGGAGCTACTCTCACGCCCCAAACTGCTGCCCAAGCTGGATATCGGCATCAGCTTCTTCGGTGGCCCCGGCAAGGAGGATGGCCGGTTCGATATGGATAACCTGAACTATCTGTACAAGTTCCCCCATCGGGAATGGAAGGTGCCGCGTCGTAATCACTAAGTGCAGGCAGGCGTCCGTGCAGCGGCCCGCCAAGCACGCAGCTAGAAGTAGCCGCCCGAAGCACTGTGCCGGACGTCGCAGGCCTATCAGACTTATACGACGAAATACCCGGAATCGTCCGACTTTACCCTAAGTAAATCCCTCTCCAAAGTTTGGCTTGCCGCTGACTCTCTCGTTCTCGTTTACCTCGATTGAATGCATCACGTATCAATTTTCTTATTCGAGACGAGAAGGAGAGTGCGGCCATAAACTCAAATGGATAAAGGGTAAAGCAATGAGCTTAGGTTATTTCATAGGTCTGGGTGACAAGACCACCTGCGGCGGGGAAGTGCTGGACGGAGATAAGAGAGTCAACATACACGGCCTTTTCCATGCGTGCGAAGGTGACCGAGTCACCTGTGGCAAGGATGGGCAAACTTATAAGATCGTCGGTGGCATTTCCCACATAAACAGCCATGGCCGGCTTATGGCTGGCACTTTGGATAGTTACAGCGACTGTCCCTGTAAAGCCGAGCTGATTCCTTCGGTGTACTCAGCCACCTATGAAAACCAACATACAGAACCGCCCATTAACCTGCGAGTAGCTCAAACAAACCCATCATCTGTAAATCGAAACACTGTAGCGCCACGTCATTCTGGTTTCGTGCCGTCCGGTCATGTTGGATCAATGGCATTCAATGGTGTGCAGGGTCAGGAGCCAGGTTTTTATATCGTGCCCAAAAGTATCAGCCGCGAGGCGCTGGAAGCCACACTTTTTCCAACGTTCGACCCGGCTGTAATGCGCAAGTTTAAGGCACTGAACCCGAATACGAGCCACGTCAAAGCCGGCTCGATGATCGTACTCAGCGATCCGAACAACACCTCGTGCACCTATCAGGAAGCGCAACTGTTGCAGGCGGCTCAACACGTCAGCGCATCACTGGATGAGCTGACGCCGGACGAGGCTGACTTTCTGTATCGCCATGGTGCTGAAGTCGCCGGTTTCATCGGCCAAACCTCAACCTGGCTCGGCGTCAGCGCAGTGGTGATGGAAAAGCACCTGAGCAATCTGCGCGAAACACTGCAGGCCATGGAGCGCCTGCATCAGGACAGCTACCGGCAGCACGGGCACCTTAGGTCACCGCAGTTTTTTGCTGATCGCCAACGGTGGATGAACCAGTTGGATGCTCATCTGCTCAACTCCACCCGCCTGCGCGGGCAGACCCCCTTGGGCGATCACCCCAAGTTGAAAACGGCCTTGGGGATATCCAGTCGCAGCTTGGTGCATCACTGGGACAAGGCGGGTGGGCCGGGGCAGATTCCGGGGTATGCCGCTCATGTGGAGGCGGTCAGTCGTGCCACGAAGTATATGAAGGCAGGGGGTTATATCGGTATAGGCCTTGGCGGTGTGTCCTCGTTGTTGGCTATACAGCAGGTGTGTAATGCGGATTCTGGGGCGGCTTGCGAGAGGGTCAAGCTCACCGAAGTAGGAAAATTTGTGGGGTCTACTTCTCTTGGGGCTTTGAGCGGAGTGATGGCTGGTGCTGCAAGTGGCTCTATTTGCATTGCAATGGGTGTGGCGACTGGAGGCGTTGGCGGGGTTATTTGTGTTGCCGCTATAGTGGGAGCGGGCGCATGGGTGGGTACGACGGGTGGGGGGATGGCGGGTGAAGCTATTGGAGAAAAACTCTACCAAGTAAATCAACCATGAGCAGTATCGACACTTGGCCTCTTTGGGTTGCGATCTCTTTTCTAGGGGGGCCAATGTTACTTGCAACTTTGACCCTTACATACAGCCTGTACCTGACCCATCGTCACATGGACGCCATAAAGGAGGCCTTAAAGCACAGTCGTTATATCTATATCTGGGGGCCAAGCCTTGGAAAACGAGGCTTGATTTGGTCACTCTTAGAGATGGGTAAAATCTCGGGAATGCTACTGTGGCCAAAAGCTTCTCTCATTAATGGAGAGCTGGACCCAACCGATCTTGAAAATTTCCCACCTCACTTAAAGCTCCGAATTACCCTTAATCTGAAAACGATGATCATCGCCTTCATATGGATGTTGATCGGGGTTGCTCTGCTGAAGTTCAGGTAGTTCTGCGGTGAAATTTTTAACTTGAAGGCTCTCGGCACTTTCCACCCATGCCTCTGATCTATCATTGGGTTCCCGGTGGCTGTGCCGAGGCAAACCTCAAATTGAAGCCTGCCCGTTCACCGCATCGCCTTGCTGTTCAACAGCAGCATAATCTACGACCGCGGCATAATCGCTGGCATCGGCAACTACCTGAGCAGCACCCTTGCATCCTGGGACCTGTTCCTGGAAGAAGACTTCCTCTACCGCCTGCGCGGTATCGAGCGTTGGCAGGGCGATGGGATCATTGCTGACTTCGATGACCCGCTGATTGGCGGTGCGGCAGGTGGTGCGTTCGTCAGTTATACCAGTGGTTCGATCTGCTTGGCGCTTGGTGTGTCTACAGGTATAGGCGGGGTCGTTTGTGCTGCTGCTTTAGTAGGAGCTGGCGCCTGGGCGGGTAAGACTATCAGTGGGAAGGCCGGCGAAGTCAGCGGAGAAATTTCGTACGAGAAAACACTGCCATGACATCGGGAGATTTTTGGACATCCTGGTTGGCTTTCTGGGTTGTTGGAGGTGTACCGGGCCTGCTCGGCATGGCTGGTGTCGCATACAGTCTGTACCTGAGTCGGTGACACCTTGAAGCCATCAAGGAGGCTCTGAAAAATAGCCATTACATTTATCTCTGGGGGCCAAGCCTGGGAAAACGCGGGGTGATTTGGTCGCTCCTGGAGATATCTAAAATTGCTGGAATGGTGGTGTGGCCGAGGGCTTCGCTCATTATTGGGGAGATAGACCCCGTGGATCTTGCCAATTTTCCTCCGCGCCTGAGGAGGCATCTGATCATCAAGATGATGCTCATGTCGACTTGCTTCCTTTGGATGGCAGGTGTAGCGATTTTGTTGGCGTTCAGGTAGATCGAGCGGACGTGCCCCGGCTGCACTAAACGCAGCCAGCTACCACAGGGGTTTTGTGGTGTTGGTCGAGGCTGGGTTACTTGGGGTAGAGCGGCGGCAAGCTGGTGGTGTCGGTGGCCGGGTCTTGCTCGCGCTCGGCCACGGGGATCGCCTTGATGGCACGCCACAGGTCGTCACCCAGCCAGTACTGGCCGCTTTCGCTGTACAACGCGCCATTCAACCCATCCAGGGCATCGGACAGCGGCACAAACCGCGCGGCCATGTCGGCCAGCGTTTCCGGCTGTTGCCGTGCCCAGGCGTCGAGGGCCTGGCGGGTAGCATGAGGGTCGTTGGCCTGGGTGGCGCGCTTGAGGTCGTCGAGCAGGGTGCGTGGGCTGGGGCCGGTTTGCGCGGCGCGTTGTACCGCCGGTTGCCGGCGTGCGCGCCACCACAGGCCAAAGCCCAGCAGGGTGGTGCAGGCCAGTATCAGTGTGCTCAGTTGCCACAGCCACAGGCGGTCATCATCGGGGGCGGTGATGATGGTCGGTGTCGCCGGGGTGTCCACCACCAGGCTGGGGTTCACCGCCACGTGCACGGTGCGCGCCGGCAGGCTGGTGCGTTCCAGATGATCTTCGTGGGTGTTCCACCACACCACTTCCACGGCGGGCAGTTCCAGCTCGCCGGCGCGGGTCGGCACCAGGGCTTCGCGGTCTTCACGGCTGCCGGTCAGGCCGCGGTCGCTGGTACGGTTAGCCATCACTGGTTGGTCGGGGTAGCGGCGCAGGCCGTTGACCTCGGTGCCGGGCAGCGCCGGCAGCTGTGCGCTGGACAGGCCTTCGGCCTCCACGGTAAGGCTGCGGGTCAGGGAATCGCCGACTTGCACGTGGTCCGGCGTGGGGTTCCAGCCTTCGCTCAAGGTCAGGCTGCGCGCGGGCAGCCAGGGGGCGTCGGCGGGGTAGGCGTCCGGTTTGGGTTTGACCGTCAAGGGCAGGGGCGCAGAGCTGACATGAATCATCTTGCCCGGCTTGGTGCCCTGCAGGGTGTTTTCCTGGGGCGGTCGCGATTCCACCAGGGTGGCGCTGAAGGTCTGCGCCGGAATCACCACAGCGCCGCTGTGTTGCGGGTAG
The DNA here is from genome assembly GCF_049897065.1 of Pseudomonas sp. DWP2-2. NCBI lineage: Bacteria > Pseudomonadati > Pseudomonadota > Gammaproteobacteria > Pseudomonadales > Pseudomonadaceae > Pseudomonas > Pseudomonas sp. DWP2-2. The sequence goes on from NZ_JAFCVN010000009.1 coordinate 12,866, forward strand.
AGGGCGTAGCGGGTTTCGATCACGCCATGGCGAATGCTGTTGATGACCTTTTCATAGGTGCGTGATTCGCCCAGTTGTTCAACACGAGCATCCGGTATCTGCAAGGGCGTGAGGCTGCTGTCGTCATACAGCGACACCGAGTGGTAGACGCGCACGGTCAACAGGGCCTGGGCCTGCACGTACACGCTGGTCTGGTCGAGGCTGGCTTCGATGAACACCGGGGCCAGTTCGGCGCTGGTGTTCTGGCTGGCGCTTTCCACCACTTGCAGGGTGATCGGCTGGGTCTTGAGCGCGCCCACCTGCAGCGGCGGGATCACCACGTTGCCGTTTACCTTGGGCAACAGGGTGATGATCCAGCGGGTGGTGGCGTGGTTGTCGCCGTCCAGCGTGGTGAGTTGGTTGATCTGGCGGGTGCCGCTGACTTCGAACTGCGCGTCCAGGGGCGACAGGTCCGGTTTGCCAAACTGGGTCACATCACTGGATTGCACCGTCAGCTCCACCGTTTCCCCGGAGTTGAGGCGGCTGCGGTCTACGCTGGCGACCAGGTCCGCCGCCTGGGCGTGGCCTGCCGACAACGCGAGCAGGAGCAAAAGGGTGGTGCGGCGGCTCATCGAGTGGTGTCCTGATGTTGTTGCTGTTCGTACCAGAATTTGCGGCGCAACAGCTCGCCGGGGTTGTCCGGGATCTCCTGCAACCATTGCTCCAGTGCTTGGCGGCGCTCGCCTTCCAGGCGTGTGTCGGCGGGGCGCAGTGGCGGCGTGGTGGTCTGCTCGTCGCCCAGTTCGCTGCCAGGCACTTCATTACCGCCTGGCTGTGGCGCGGCGCCTGTCTGAGTCTCAGCGGTACCGGCTTCGCCCTGGCCGTGGGACGATTGCTCGCCGCCCTGGGCCGTTTGTGCGCTGGTGCCCGGTTGCGCAGTTTGGCCGGGTTGGGCGGTTTCGTCATCTGCGTTTTTTGCGGGCGGGTCCGGCTCGGGCTGCGCTTGCTCCTGCATCAGCGCTTCAACCAGGGCTTTGTTTTTCAGCGCGGGCTGCAAATCGGGCTGGGCTTCCAGGGCTTGTTCATACGCATCAAGGGCCGCTTCAAGTTCACCGGCCTTGGCCAGGGCATTGCCGCGGTTATAGTGGGAATAGGCGTCGCTGCCTTGGGCAAACCGCTTGATGGCCTCGGCGTAATTGCCGGCTTCATACAACGCAACGCCTTGCCATTGCGGGTCCTGGAAGTGTTCGGCGGCTTCGGCCGGGCGTTTGTGCTTGAGCAGGTACTGGCCTTGTTGGTCGGGGCGAAGCCACAGGTCCTGCAGCCCAAAGGCGTAGCTGGGTTGCGGCGCGCCCATCAGCAGCAAGGGCAGGCAGAACAGCCAGCCGCGACGCCCGGCGCACGCGGCCAGCAGCAACAACGGCAAAAGCAGCCAGTAACCCTGGTCGGCCCAGCTGTCCAGGCGCAGCCGTTGGCCGTCGTCGCGCAGGGCTTGGGCGCTGTCGAGCATGCCGAGTTGGCGCAGGTCCTTGTCATCCAGGCGCGCCGCACGGTAGCGGCCGCCCATTTCGCTGGCGAACGCCTTGAGGGTCGGGCTGTCGAGGCGCGGCACCAGGATCGCGCCCTGGTCGTCCTTGAGGAATTCGCCGCTCTCCTGAGTCACCGGCGTACCTTCGCGACTGCCGATGCCGAGGATCGACAACGTTGGAGCCTGGGCACTTTGCAGTTGCAGGCGGATGCCCTGGCGCTCTTGTTTGGACAATGAGGAACCGATCAGCAGCAGGCGCCCCTGGCCGAGACCGCCTTGCTTGAGCAGGCCCAGGGCTTTTTCCACGGCAAGATCGGCACGATGGCCGGGCTCGGGCATGATCGACGGGCGCAGGGCTTCCAACAGGTTGCGGCTGGTGGCCAGGTCATCGGACAGCGGCACCAGGGTATGGGCGCTGCCGGCATACACGATGATGGCTGTTTGCGCATCGGTGCGCGCTTGCAGTAAGTCATACAGCTTGCGCCGCGCCTGTTCCAGGCGGTTGGGCGGGCTGTCAGTGGCGAGCATTTCCGGGGTCAGTTCCAGCAGCACCACCAAGGGGTCGGAAGGTTTCTGGCTGGCTTGTTCAACCCGTTGCCAACTGGGGCCCAATAGCGCGAGCACGGCCAACAGCCAGGCGATGCCGAGCACCACCCACGGCGATTTACTCTCGCGGCCATTGCCACCGCTGAGCAACTCGGCATGGAACGCCGGCGGCAGGATCATCTGCCAGCGCCCGGCGCGCTTTTGCCGATGCCATAGCTGCCACAGCAACCAGCCAAGCAGGGGCAGCAACAACAGCCACCAGGGGCGCAACCAGTGCGGCCACAGCGCGATCATCGACGCCTCCGCAAACGCAGGCGGCGCAGACGCTGGCGCCATTCAGGGTGTTGCTGCAAAAAGATGCCCTTGCTCGATAGCCTATTGAAGCCGCGTTGCAAAGCGTTGTTCGGCCAGCGTTCCTGGATCACCAGCAACAGGCTCAACACCAACGCCAAGGCCAATGGGCCGCTGTACAGCGCCTGGGCCGGGCGGGCCTGGGTGGGTTGTTGTTCCACGGGCTCGAGGGTGTCGAGAGTGTCCTTGATCTTCAGCAGTTCCTCGCCGTCTCGGGCGCGGAAATACTGGCCGCCGGTGGTCTCGGCCAGTGCCTTGAGCGCCGGTTCGTCGAGGTCCAGGCTCGGGTTTACGCCTAGGATGCCCAGGGAGCCGGTTTGCTCGGGGTCGGCGCCGATGCCGATGGGGTAGATTTTCACGCCTTCCTCGGCCGCCAGGCGCGCGGCGGTCAACGGGTCGATCTGCCCGGCGTTGTTGGCGCCGTCGGTGACCAGGATCAGCACACGGCTTTGCGCCGGGCGCTGGCGCAGGCGTTTTATGGCCAGGCCGATGGCGTCGCCGATGGCGGTGTTCTTGCCAGCAATGCCGATGCGCGCTTCATCCAGCCAGATGCGCACGGTGCGGCGGTCAAAGGTCAGGGGCGCTTGCAGGTAGGCTTGGCTGCCGAACAGGATCAGGCCCACGCGATCACCTTCACGCTCCTCCAGAAAGTCTCCCAGCAGGTGCTTGACCAGGGCCAGGCGGCTGACGTCCTCGTCCTGCCAATGCATATCGGGAAAATCCATGGAGCCGGACACATCCACCGCCACCAGCAAATCCCGACCGCTGGCAGCAATCGGCAAGGGTTCGCCCAGCCATTGCGGGCGGGCGGCGGCGGTCAACAGCAGCAACCACAGCACCACGAATGGGGCTTGCTGGCGCCAGCCGGGCAGGTTGACGCGGGCACGGCGGCGGGCCAGGCCTTCGAGGTCGCTGAGGTAGCTGACTTTCAGCGCCGGTTCGCCGCTGTCGGCCACGGGCAGCACCAGGCGCATGACCCAGGGCAGTGGCAACAGGGCGAAGATCCACGGCCAGGCGAACTCAAACATGTTTGCGAATCCAGGTGTCGACGGCTTGGGTGAGGCCGGCGATTGCTTTGTCGTCGAGCTTGCATTCGGGTTTGTAGGCACCTTCCACCAACACCATCCAGCGCGTCAGGCCGGCGGCAGGGCAGCGGTTGTCCAGGAAGGCCAGCCATTTGCGCCCGTTGAGGGTATGGCTCTGGCTATAAGGGTAGTCGTTACGGCACAGGCGCTTGAGCAGGCCGTTGAGTTGCTGCAGCCAGGCGCCCGCAGGCGCTCCGTCGTAGGGCTTGGGCATCAACGCCAACTCGGCCAGGGCGGCGATACGCAACGGGTCCAGTGGTTGTTCGGCGCGGGCCACAGGGCGGCGGGCCGGCAGGAAACGGCGCAGCCACCACAAGCCCCAACCGAGCAGTGGGATCACCAGCAGCAACAGCCACCAGCCCGGTGCCGGTGGCCAGAAGCCAATGGCGGGCGGGGCGATCAGCGGTTGCAGTTGGTCCAGGCTGCTCATGGTTTTTTAACCGGGCGTTGCGGGTTGAGGTATTCGCGCAGTTGCTCGACCATTTCACTCTGGGTGCTCAAGGGCATCAACAACAGCCGCAGTTTCTGCGCGAGCAGTTCCCAGCGGGCGATACGCGCTTCGGCTTGAGCCTTGTAGGCCTGGCGCAGGTCGATATTCAGCGTGTCCAATTCCAGTTGCGCGCCCCTTTGCGCGAAACGCAGCAGCCCGGCGGCGGGCAGGGCGTGGTCCAACGGGTCAGAGATTGGCAACAACAGCAGGTCGCAATGGCGCGCCAGCAGGCTCAGCTGTTGCTCGGCGCCTTCGGTGAGGGCGCGTTCATCACAGATCACCACCACCAGGCTGCCCGGGCGCAGTACCTCGCGGCCACGGCGCAAGGCCATGCCCAGGGCATCCGCTTCAGGCTGACGTTCGGTATTCAGGCTCTGGTTGACCCGCACCAGCCGGTTGAGCAGTTGCAACAGGCTCTGTTTGCTGCGCCGTGGCTTGATCTCGTAGTGCTCGTTGTCGCCGAATACCAGCCCGCCCACCCGGTCGTTGTGGCCCAGGGCGGCCCAACCGATCAGGCTGGCGGCCTGGGCGGCAAGCACCGACTTGAACATTTGCCCCGAACCGAAGAACAGCCGGCAACTTTGCTCGACCATGATGAAAATCGGTCGCTCGCGCTCTTCGTGGAACAGCTTGGTGTGCGGCTCCTGGGTACGCGCCGTCACGCGCCAGTCGATGGTGCGCACATCGTCGCCGGCCTGGTACACGCGCACCTGGTCGAAATCGACGCCACGCCCGCGCAGCTTGGAGTGATGCAGGCCCACCAGCGGGCTACGCTGGCCAGGCGTGGAGAACAACTGCACCTCACGCACGCGGTGGCGCATCTCAATCAATTCACTGAGGGTTACGCGGATGCCATCGCTTGCGTTCATCGACTTCAAGCGACGGCAACGACGTCGAGAATGCGTTGCACCACGCGGTCCTGGTCGACACCGGCGGCCTCGGCCTCGAACGACAGGATGATGCGGTGACGCAGCACGTCGAACAAGACCGCCTGGATATCTTCCGGGCTGACAAAATCGCGACCGGCCAGCCAGGCATGGGCCCGGGCACAACGGTCCAGGGCGATGGAACCACGCGGGCTGGCGCCATAGGCGATCCACTCGGCCATTTCCGGATCGAACTTCGCAGGGGTGCGCGTGGCCATCACCAGTTGCACCAGGTATTCCTCCACGGCATCGGCCATGTACAGGCCGAGGATTTCCTTGCGCGCAGCAAAGATGGCCTGCTGGCTGACCCGGCGCTCGGGCTTGGTTTCGCCATTCAATGCTTCGCCACGGGCCTGTTGCAGGATGCGGCGCTCGACGGCGGCGTCCGGGAAGCCGATCTTGACGTGCATCAGGAACCGGTCGAGCTGCGCTTCGGGCAGCGGGTAGGTGCCTTCCTGTTCGATGGGGTTCTGCGTGGCCATCACCAGGAATAGCGGCGACAGCTCGTAAGTGCTGCGGCCCACGCTGACCTGGCGCTCGGCCATGGCTTCGAGCAATGCCGACTGCACCTTGGCCGGGGCACGGTTGATTTCGTCGGCCAGTACCAGATTGTGGAAGATCGGCCCCTGCTGGAATACGAAGCTGCCGGTTTCCGGACGATAGATCTCGGTGCCGGTGATGTCGGCGGGCAGCAGGTCGGGGGTGAACTGAATACGATGAAACTGCGCTTCGATCCCTTCGGCCAACTCCTTGATCGCCTTGGTCTTGGCCAGCCCCGGTGCGCCTTCGACCAGCATATGGCCGTCAGCGAGCAGGGCGATCAGCAGGCGATCGATGAGTTTTTCCTGGCCGAGAATCTGCGTAGAAAGAAAGGTTCGCAGCGCAAGCAGCGCTTCACGATGTTCCATCGATGACGGTTCCTGGAAAGATGAGCCTGGGTGTCGTGACAGAACACCGGGCCTGGGGCGTTTACTTTAATGCATCGCGGGGTGCGGCGACTAACGGCTTGATGGGTATTTTTGGCGAAACTTACAGGATTGCGGTGTGAGCGGTATAACAGCTGGGTAGGTAGAGCACGGTCACTGTGGGAGCTGGCTTGCCTGCGATCCAGTCAACTCGGTGATTCAGGCACACCGAGTCGATACCTTCGCAGGCAAGCCAGCTCCCACATTTGGATCGTGCCTCAGCCAGATCAGCGTCGGCTGTCAGGCCGTCACGGGAGCAAGCTCCCTCGCCACAGATTTAGCGTCGTGCCGAAGTTTCAAGTGACCGGTTTCAAGTCCGAATGAACGTGCCGGTGCCTGTGAGGATGTTCTGCAGGGTTTCCTGCACTTCGGCCATGTCTGACGCGGCGGTGCTGTGGGTGATCTCCAGCTGGTCCTTGCCGCCCAGGGCATCGGCATCGCCGGCCGCCAGTTCGATCAATAAGGTGGTGTCGCCCAACGTCACTTTCAGCCCATCCAGGGTCGAAGGCTCGTAGTCCCAGGTCAGCTCCACTTCGTCTTCATCCGGGTAACGGGTGAGCATGAACATTTCGCCGTTCTTGCCGTGACAGCAAAGCATGGCCATGTTGTCTTCTTCGTCGTCGCACGGGGTGGCCATCAGGGCGTCGGTTTTCAGCTGCAGCATGGGGCAATCCTGTGTAGGGGAGGGCAATTGTGCCACTGCGGCGAATTTTGTGCTTCATCCTGTGTCGGAAGTCAGGCATGACCTGACGGGCCGGATCGGTCATTTCTGGTACTGATGGTGTGCAAAGTAGCAAGATTTTCTACCGAAAATCCTGGGTTGCCCAAGTTGCAACCGACACCCTGCTTACCGATGACCGAATATGTCGCAGCGTTGCAAGCAGCGTTCTTCCTACACTCGTTAAGCTGCGCAACGGATGTGCCCTGTGCCAGGCGCCTGACCTGCCCGTCGTATCGTCATCTGGCCAACGGCATGCCGTATGGAAGTTGTATGTGACCTGACTGTCCTGTCCAGCTTCACCCACCTGTCACCCTGATTCGTTTATGGTGCTTGTCAGCACACCAGCGAACAGAGCTGACGGTCTCCCCGCAAGGGGATAACACGCGACGCTTTCATCAATAACAAGCCCAAGCGGAGTACCACAGATGGCGTTCTTCACCGCAGCCAGCAAGGCCGACTTCCAGCATCAACTGCAAGCGGCACTGGCGCAGCACCTCAGTGAACAGGCACTGCCACAAGTGGCGCTGTTCGCTGAACAATTCTTCGGCATCATTTCCCTGGACGAACTGACCCAGCGTCGCCTTTCCGACCTGGCCGGTTGCACCCTGTCTGCCTGGCGCCTGCTTGAGCGCTTTGATCACACCCAACCGCAAGTGCGGGTCTACAACCCCGATTACGAACGTCATGGCTGGCAATCGACCCACACTGCGGTCGAAGTGCTGCACCATGACCTGCCGTTTCTGGTCGACTCGGTACGCACCGAGCTGAATCGCCGCGGCTACAGCATCCATACCCTGCAAACCACCGTGCTCAGCGTGCGTCGTGGCAGCAAGGGCGAGCTGCTGGAAATCCTGCCCAAGGGCACCCAGGGCGAAGGCATCCTGCAAGAATCGCTGATGTACCTGGAGATCGACCGCTGCGCCAACGCCGCCGAACTGAACGTGCTGAGCAAAGAGCTTGAGCAGGTGCTGGGTGAAGTACGCGTGGCTGTGGCCGATTTCGAACCGATGAAAGCCAAGGTCCAGGACCTGCTGGCCGGTATCGACGCCAGCGCGTTCGCCATCGACGGCGAAGAAAAAGCCGAAATCAAGAACTTCCTCGAATGGCTGGTGGGCAACCATTTCACCTTCCTGGGCTACGAAGAGTTCGTGGTACGTGACGAGGCGGACGGCGGTCATATCGAATATGACGCAAGCTCTTTCCTCGGTCTGACCAAGCTGCTGCGCGCCGGCCTTACCGCCGAAGACCTGCGCATCGAAGACTACGCCGTGGCCTACCTGCGCGAGCCGACCGTACTGTCGTTCGCCAAGGCCGCCCACCCAAGCCGCGTGCACCGTCCGGCTTACCCGGACTACGTGTCGATCCGCGAGATCAGCGCCGACGGCAAGGTCATCAAGGAACACCGTTTCATGGGCCTGTACACCTCCTCGGTGTACGGCGAAAGCGTGCGGGTGATCCCTTACATCCGTCGCAAGGTCGCGGAAATCGAACGTCGTTCGGGTTTCCAGGCCAAGGCGCACCTGGGTAAAGAGCTTGCCCAGGTGGTGGAAGTACTGCCCCGTGACGACCTGTTCCAGACTCCGGTCGACGAGCTGTTCAGCACCGTGATGTCGATTGTGCAGATCCAGGAACGCAACAAGATCCGCGTGTTCCTGCGCAAAGACCCCTATGGTCGTTTCTGCTACTGCCTGGCGTACGTGCCACGCGACATCTACTCCACCGAAGTACGCCAGAAGATCCAGCAAGTGCTGATGGACCGCCTGAAGGCCTCGGACTGCGAGTTCTGGACCTTCTTCTCCGAGTCCGTGCTTGCCCGTGTACAACTGATTCTGCGGGTTGACCCGAAGAACCGCCTGGACATCGACCCGCTGCAACTGGAAAAAGAAGTGGTGCAGGCCTGCCGCAGCTGGCAGGACGACTACGCCAGCCTGGTAGTGGAAAGCTTCGGCGAAGCCCAGGGCACCAACGTGCTGGCGGATTTCCCCAAAGGCTTCCCGGCTGGCTACCGCGAGCGTTTCGCCGCGCATTCGGCTGTGGTCGACATGCAGCACCTCAACAGCCTGACCGAAGCCAACCCGCTGGTAATGAGCTTCTATCAGCCGCTGGGCCAGGTCTCCGGCCAGCGCGAGCTGCATTGCAAGCTGTATCACGCCGATACGCCGCTGGCGTTGTCCGACGTGCTGCCGATTCTGGAAAACCTCGGCCTGCGTGTGCTGGGCGAGTTCCCGTATCGCCTGCGCCATGCCAATGGCCGTGAGTTCTGGATCCATGACTTTGCGTTCATCGCCGCCGAAGGCGTGAACCTGGATATCCAGCAGCTCAACGACACCCTGCAGGATGCATTCGTGCACATCGTGCATGGCGATGCCGAGAACGATGCGTTCAACCGCCTGGTCCTCACTGCCGGCCTGCCATGGCGCGACGTGGCGCTGCTGCGTGCCTATGCCCGTTACCTGAAGCAGATTCGCCTGGGCTTCGACCTGGGTTACATCGCCAGCACCCTGAACAACCACACCGACATCGCCCGCGAGTTGACCCGGTTGTTCAAGACCCGCTTCTACCTGGCGCGCAAGCTCACTGCCGACGACCTGGAAGACAAGCAGCAACGCCTGGAGCAAGCGATCCTCAGCGCCCTGGACGACGTTCAGGTGCTCAACGAAGACCGCATCCTGCGTCGCTACCTGGACCTGATCAAGGCCACCCTGCGTACCAACTTCTACCAGACCGATGCCAACGGCCAGAACAAGTCGTACTTCAGCTTCAAGTTCGACCCGCGGGCTATCCCCGAGCTGCCCAAGCCAGTGCCGAAGTTTGAAATCTTCGTGTACTCGCCACGGGTCGAAGGCGTGCACCTGCGCTTTGGCAACGTGGCTCGTGGCGGCCTGCGCTGGTCCGACCGTGAAGAAGACTTCCGCACCGAAGTGCTTGGTCTGGTAAAAGCCCAGCAAGTGAAGAACTCGGTAATCGTGCCGGTGGGCGCCAAGGGCGGCTTCCTGCCGCGTCGCCTGCCATTGGGCGGCAGCCGGGACGAGATCGCGGCCGAAGGCATCGCCTGCTACCGCATCTTCATTTCCGGCCTGTTGGACATCACCGACAACCTGAAAGACGGCGCGCTGGTGCCGCCGGCCAACGTCGTGCGTCATGACGACGATGACCCGTACCTGGTGGTGGCGGCGGACAAGGGCACTGCGACCTTCTCCGACATCGCCAATGGCATTGCCATCGACTACGGCTTCTGGCTGGGCGATGCGTTCGCCTCCGGTGGTTCGGCTGGTTACGACCACAAGAAAATGGGCATCACCGCCAAGGGCGCGTGGGTAGGTGTACAGCGTCACTTCCGTGAACGCGGCATCAACGTGCAGGAAGACAGCATCACTGTGGTAGGCGTCGGCGATATGGCCGGTGACGTGTTCGGTAACGGCTTGTTGATGTCGGACAAACTGCAACTGGTCGCAGCCTTCAACCACCTGCATATCTTCGTCGACCCGAACCCGAACCCGGCCACCAGCTTCGTCGAGCGCAAGCGTTTGTTCGAACTGCCGCGTTCGGCCTGGACCGACTACGACACCAGCATCATGTCTGAAGGTGGCGGTATCTTCTCGCGCAGCGCGAAAAGCATTGCCATCTCGCCACAGATGAAAGAACGCTTCGACATCCAGGCCGACAAGCTGACCCCGACCGAACTGCTCAACGCCTTGCTCAAGGCGCCGGTGGACCTGTTGTGGAACGGCGGTATCGGTACCTACGTCAAGGCCAGCACCGAGAGCCATGCCGATGTGGGCGACAAGGCCAACGACGCACTGCGCGTCAACGGCAACGAGCTGCGCTGCAAGGTAGTGGGCGAGGGCGGTAACCTCGGCATGACCCAGCTGGGGCGTGTGGAATTCGGCCTCAATGGCGGCGGTTCCAACACCGACTTCATCGACAACGCCGGTGGCGTGGATTGCTCCGACCACGAAGTGAACATCAAGATCCTGCTCAACGAAGTGGTGCAGGCCGGTGACATGACCGACAAGCAGCGCAACCAACTGCTGGCGAGCATGACCGACGAAGTCGGCAACCTGGTGTTGGGCAACAACTACAAGCAGACCCAGGCCCTGTCCCTGGCCGCGCGCAAGGCTTACGAGCGTGCTGCCGAGTACAAGCGCCTGATGAGCGACCTGGAAGGCCGTGGCAAGCTGGACCGCGCCATCGAGTACCTGCCGACCGAGGAGCAGCTCACCGAGCGCGCCTCCAGCGGCAAGGGCCTGACCCGTCCGGAGCTGTCGGTGCTGATCTCGTACAGCAAGATCGACCTCAAGGAAGCACTGCTCAAGTCGCTGGTACCGGATGACGAGTACCTGACCCGTGACATGGAGACCGCGTTCCCACCGAGCCTGGTGGCCAAGTTCGGCGAAGCCATGCGTCGCCATCGTCTGAAGCGCGAGATCGTCAGCACCCAGATCGCCAACGATCTGGTCAACCACATGGGCATCACCTTCGTGCAGCGACTCAAAGAGTCGACCGGCATGAGCCCGGCGAACGTGGCGGGCGCTTATGTGATCGTGCGGGACATCTTCCATCTCCCGCACTGGTTCCGTCAGATTGAAGCCCTGGACCACCAGGTTTCCGCTGACGTGCAACTGGAGCTGATGGACGAGTTGATGCGCCTGGGCCGTCGCGCTACGCGCTGGTTCCTGCGCAGCCGTCGCAACGAGCAAGACGCCGGGCGCGACACCGCGCACTTCGGTCCGCACCTGGCGGCGCTGGGCCTCAAGCTCGACGAACTGCTGGAAGGCCCGACCCGCGAAGGCTGGCAGAACCGCTACCAGGCCTACACCCAGGCCGGCGTACCGGAGTTGTTGGCGCGCATGGTTGCGGGTACTACCCACCTGTACACCTTGCTGCCGATCATCGAAGCCGCCGACGTGACCGGGCATGACGCCGCCGAAGTGGCCAAGGCCTACTTCGCCGTCGGCAGCGCCCTGGACCTGCCGTGGTACCTGCAGCAGATCAGTGATCTGCCAGTGGCCAACAACTGGCAGGCCCAGGCCCGCGAAGCCTTCCGCGATGACGTGGACTGGCAGCAACGGGCGATCACCATCTCGGTCCTGCAAATGGCCGATGCACCACAAGACATGGAAGCCCGCGTGGCCCTGTGGCTTGAGCAGCATCAGGACATGGCGGATCGCTGGCGCGCCATGATGGTGGAAATTCGTGCCGCAGTGGGCACGGACTACGCCATGTACGCGGTGGCCAACCGTGAGTTGCTGGACCTGGCGTTGAGTGGCCAGTCGGTGTTGCAACCGGCTTGATGCCTCGCTGAACAAAAAGCCCCCGCATCGTGAGATGCGGGGGCTTTTTATTTGATCTGGAATGCGATCAATGTGGGAGCTGGCTTGCCTGCGATAGCGGCGGGTCAGTCAATCATTTGGTCACTGGTACACCGCTATCGCAGGCAAGCCAGCTCCCACAGTTTTAACGTCATTCACTTGGAGTCAGTGATGTTTCAGTAGTCGGGTTTCCAGGTGATCCAGGTGCTGGGTCATCAGGGCGACAGCCGTGTGGGCGTCGCGCTGTTCCACGGCATCCACAATCGCCACATGCTCCTGCCATGCGCAATAGGTGCAGGCCTTTGTTTCAAATTGCGCAATGATCAACGACGTCAACGGCACCAGGCTGTTGAGAAACTGTGCCAGCGGCGCATTGCCTGCCATGTGCGCCAGTTGCAGATGAAACTCTCCCGAAAACCGGATCGCCGGCCCCCGCTGGTCACGCTCAATGGCGTTGCGCTCCTGTGCAATCAGCTCGCGCAGTTGGCGAATCTGCATCGCTGTGGCCTGGGCGCAGGCCAGTTGCACCACGGTCATTTCGGTGAGGCGCCGTGCTTCCAGAATCTGCCGTGTGTGCTGGGCATCCGGCGCGGCGACCTGGGCGCGCTGGTTGGGGCGCAGGATGACCACTTGCTGATGGGACAGCTTGGCGAGCACCCGGCGAATCACGCTGCGGCTCACGCCAAAGAGTTCGCCCAGGCCTTCTTCGGTGAAGCGGCTGGCGGGCGCAATGCGTTGCTCAAGAATGGCGTCGAACAAGCGTGGGTAGATATCGTCCACCGAGGGCTTTTTTTCGGGCGTCCAGCGTAGGGACGTGAGGGTGGAGTCGCGTTGCAGGGCGTGAGCGTTCATGGCCGGTCTCCGAAAATCAACTGCCCAGATGGTCGTCCGGGATATTCAAGCGAATGCCCATGCGCAGGCCTTCCTGCAGGATGTGCCGACGCATTTCGGCACTGGCCAGGGCGCTGTTCTTGTTGCGGATGGCGCGGACCACGGCTTCGTTCTCTTGCAAGCGTTCGGCCAGGTGTTCAGGGGAGTTGCGCAGTACCTGGGCGCTTTGTTTGAGCGCGGTGCTGGTTTGCTGCACCACGTTCTGGAAGATCGGGTTGGAGGTCAGGGCGAAGAGTTCTTCATGGAAGTCGATATAGGCGTTCATGCCGGCTTCGGCATCGCCGGCATCCAAGGCTTCGCGCATGTCCATCAGGGTCAGGCGCAGTTGGCCGATTTCCTTGCTGCTGATCGACTGCGCCACCAGGCCGACGATGAAGGGTTCGAGGGTGTAGCGCAGTTGCAGGATGTCCTCGAGGCTGGCATCGGCCACGGCGTCGCTCGATTGCGGCTCGCTGACGCTGGTTTCCAGCACGACCACGCCTTTGCCCGGCATGGAGCGCACCAGGCCGAGGGTCTCCAGCACGATCACCGCTTCACGCAGGCTCGGGCGGCTGATGCCCAGCTGTTCGGCCAGTTCGCGTTGACCGGGCAGCATTTCACCGCGGCGCCACTGGCCTCGCGCCAAGGCGGCGCGCAGTTTTTCTACCACTGAATTGACGACGGTTGAGGTGCTGATCACGTCGAAGGCTCCTTGATGTTGCTCATACAGTATTCAGTCTGGCGAAGGTCCAATGTGGGAGCTGGCTTGCCTGCGATAGCGGTGGGTCAGCACCCAATGTATCGCCTGACACTCAGTCATCGCAGGCAAGCCAGCTCCCACATTGGGTGGGTGTTGTCCTAGAACTCCTGATGCGCCGGCAGCACCGGCTTCTTGGCCTGGAAGGCATAGCCTTGCTGGCCGTCGAGCACTTTGTTGGCGCGCTGGATATCAATGTCTTTTTCCCAACGGGCAATCGCCACAGTCGCGACGCAGTTGCCGATCAGGTTGGTCAGCGCACGGCCGATGCCCATGAACCAGTCCACCGCCAGCACCAACACCAGGCCGACCACCGGAATCGCCGGGATTGCCGTGAGCGTTGCCGCCAGGATCACCAGCGCCGAGCCTGGAATGCCATGGGCGCCCTTGGAGGTGATCAACGATACCAGGAGGATGGTCAGCAAGTCGGTCATCGACAGCGGCGTGCCGGTGGCGTTGGCGATAAAGACGATGGCCAGGGTCAGGTAGATCGAGAAACCGTCGAGGTTGAACGAGTATCCGGTGGGGATTACCAAACCCACGGTGGAGCTGCCAATGCCCAAATGTTCCAGCTTGCGCATGATCTGCGGCAGCACAGCGTCGGACGAAGCGGTGCCCATCACGATCAGCAGTTCTTCGCGCAGGTACTTGAGCAGCGGCAACATGCGCAGGCCCGACAGGCGCATCACCAGCCCGAGGATCACCGCCACGAAGGCAAAGCAGGTCAGGTAGAAAAGCCCCACCAGGCTGCCCAGGTGTTGCAGTGAGTCCAGGCCATAGGTGCTGGTGGTGAAGGCGATGGCACCGAATACGCCAATCGGCGCCAGGCGCACGATCATGCCCATGATGCGGAAGATCACATGGCTCAATTCGTTGATCAGTCGCGAAATCCCGCTGGCCGCTTCGCCCACCAGGTTCAGCGCGCTGCCGAACAGCACCGAAAACAACAGCACTTGCAGCACGTTATTATCGGCAAAGGCGCCGACTACCGAGTTGGGGATCAACTCCATCAGAAACTGGCTGGTGCCGCGGATGTGCTGGCCCTTGTCGGCCAGTTCATTCAAACCGGCGGAAGAGAGTTGCTCCAGGTGAATATTGGCGCCGCTGCCGATGCCGGTGCTGAAGGCCATGATCAGGCCGAGCACCAGGGCGACGGTGGTCAGCATCTCAAAATAGATCACCGACTTGAGGCCGATGCGTCCGACCTTCTTCAAGTCGCCCGCGCCGGAAATACCGCTGACCACCACGCAGAACACGATCAGGCCGATCAGCATTTTGATCAGCTTGATAAAGCCGTCACCCAGGGGTTTGAGTTGCGAGGAGAATTCGGGAAGGGCCAGGCCGCAGGCGATGCCGAGCATCAGGCCAATCACGACTTGCAGGAAAATCGAACGCGAGCACCATCTGAGCATGGGAGGGATCTCTATTCGGTGCCCTGGTGGTTCCAGGGCTTAATTGTTGTGGTCTTACCGGTAAGTCCAGTGCGGGGCCAGTCTACGCTCGGTTTTTTTCAAATCACAAGTAAATATTTGGCGGTTGGCAGGTCCCGGTCTGACCAGTTGGTCGGTAAGTACGATGCTTGAGCGGTTGGCGGGGATTAATTTTTTTTGCGTATCATCGTCCTCGGCATACGAGGTGATGGATGGACCAATCAGGGCTGACAACCGACGAAGCAGGGCGCGTGTATTGCGCCTGGCGCACTGCAGCGCCTGCTTACCTGCATTACCACGACCACGAATGGGGCGTGCCGGTGGCGGATGACATCGCGTTGTACGAGAAGATCTGCCTGGAGGGCTTTCAGGCGGGGATGGCGTGGATCACCATCCTGCGCAAGCGCGAAAACTTTCGGCAGGCGTTCGAGGGTTTTGATTTTCGCCGGGTGGCGCAGTACGGCGAGGCGGACATCGAGCGGTTGACGAGCGACCCGGGCATCGTGCGCAATCGCGCGAAGATCGTCTCGGCCATCAACAACGCGCGCCGGGCCTGTGAACTGGTGGCGGAGACCGGTTCGCTGGCGCGCTGGCTGTGGGCGTTCGAACCCGGCGCGCAAGAGCGGCCGGCAGTGGTGGACATGGCTTACTGGACGGCCAATCCGACCTCAGCGGCTTCGGTGCGCTTGTCCAAGGCCCTGAAGAAACGCGGCTGGACCTTTGTCGGCCCGACCACGATGTATGCGTTGATGCAGGCGATGGGGATGGTCAATGATCATCTGGAGGGTTGTGAGTGCCGCCCGCGCATTGAACACCAGCGCAACCTGTTCAAACGTCCCTGACCAGATACGGTTAAAACTGTGGGAGCTGGCTTGCCTGCGATAACGGTGGGCCAGTAAAAGATGAGCTGGCTGGTCCACCGCTATTGCAGGCAAGCCAGCTCCCACATGGGTATTGTGGTGTTGCTGATTACTTGGGAAGTGGGGTAAGTACCTCAGCCTTGTCATCCAGCACCATCACCACCAGCAGCTTGGCCGGTTGGGTCTGGCTGGCATTGCTTGACTCAAAATGCCGCGAGCCGGCCGGTTCGTAGAACGATTGCCCGGCTTTGTAGGTGATCGCCTTTTCATCATTGACCCGCGAGGTGATCTCGCCTTCGAGCACATAAGCCACGGCGGTGCCGGTGTGGCTGTGGGGCACGGTGGCCTGGCCGGGGGCGTAGTCCACGGTGAGCATGATGGTTTTCTTGCCCGGCACGTTGGTCAAGGCGTGTTCTTGCAGCACCTTGAGCTTTTCCTTGTTGTAGACCGGGTCGTGGGCAAATGCACTGAGGGAGGCGAGCATCAGTGTGGCAGCGAACAAGCGTTTCATGATGAGGGTTCCATCGGGTGAAAGACCGCTTCACCCTACGCCGCTGAGGGCTTGCCACCAATGACCAATGCGGCGGAAAACCGCCTAGCCAATCTGCAGGAGAATATCCCGCACCTTGTCCAGCGCCGGGTCGATATCCAGGGTCTCGATGGCGCCGAACCCCAGAATCAGCCCCGAGCGCACCGGGAGGTCGTGAAAAAACACGTCCAAGGGATATAAACCCACCTCGACCTGACGCGCCCGTTCCATCAGCAATGGAATATTCACCGGCACCTTGCACAGGGCCGCCAGGTGAAAGCCCGCCACCGTCGGTACTGCCTCGAACCACGGCGACAGATCGCCCGCCAGACGCTGCAGGATGCGTTCGCGACGCCCCGCGTAGACGCCGTGACAGCGGCGAATATGTTTGAGCAGGTAGCCTTCGCTGATGAACTTGGCCAGTGCCCACTGCGGCAAGGTAGCGCTGTGCTGGTCGGTCAATTGCTTGGCCTTGAGCACCGCACCATAAATGGCCGGCGGCAGCACCGCATAGCCCAGGCGTAACTCCGGCGACAGGGTTTTGGAAAAGGTGCCGACGTAGGTGACCACGCCTCGGGTATCCATGCTTTGCAGGGAGTCGGTGGGGCGGCCTTCGTAGCGGAATTCGCTGTCGTAATCGTCTTCGATGATGATCGCGCCGAGCGCAATGGCGCGGTCCAGCAGGGCTTCGCGCCGCGCCTGACTCATGGGCATGCCGAGGGGGAACTGGTGGGACGGCGTCACATAGATCAGGCGCGTGCCATCCGGGATCTGGTCGACCTGCAGGCCCTGTTCGTCGACGGCAACACTGGCGACGCGGGCGCCCATCGCGACGAACAATTGGCGTGCGGGGCTGTAGCCGGGGTCTTCCATCGCGACCAGACTGCCGGGTTCAAGCACCACGCGGGCAAGCAGGTCCAGCGCCTGCTGTGCGCCGTTGGTGACCACGATATTGCTGGCGCGGCATTTGACCCCTCGGGAAAACGCGATATGCCCGGCGATGGCATCGCGCAGGGCGGGCACGCCTTCTGGCTGGCTGTAAAAGCCACTGTTCTGGGCGATGCGACGCAACGCATCCTGGGTGCAGCGCCGCCATTCATCCTGGGGGAATTGGTGGCGTGTCGTCGCGCCACCGATAAATTCGTAGCGCAGGATCTCCTCGCGGGCGGGGTGGCCCATGGGTGAGGGCAGTGCCGCCCATTTGCCCAGGTTGGCGGCACACGCCAGGTCGGTGGCGGTTTGCACGCGGTCGGGCTGTGGCGCCCAGGCATTGACGAAAGTACCGCGGCCGATCTTGCCAACCAGCAGGCCCTCATAGGTCAAGGTGGCGTAGGTGTCCGACACCGTCTTGCGCGAGATGCCCAGTTGTTCGGCGAGCAGTCGGCTGGGGGGCAGCTGTGCGCCTGCCGACAGCCGCCCGGTGGCGATGGCTTCGCGCAACTGCTGGTAGAGCTGTTCGGCCAGGTCCTTGCGGCCATTGATTACCACGTGCAGTTCCATGTTTCATCCCAAGGCTTCACTCCGCGCCAAGACTACTCGCTTGCGGTGCGGGCTCAAAATATCTATGAGTCAGTCGCCCCTGCGTATAAGCATCTACCGTCGCCTGGCTATTACCGACCGCCATGATTTCCCCTATCGCAGGCACCGATTGCCTGCCGCCCGCGTTATTCAACGTGATGGCATAGGGAGCCGGACTCATGACGACATCGAAAACACATACTAAAAAGAGGCTTGAGACCTTGCTCGCCCTGGACCAGAGCCTGGGACCGCTGGTGGTTGGCGAGTTGACTGTCTCGCGTATAGACCTGGCCGCCATGGGCGCCCAGGTGGCGGGAAAACCGGTCAAGACCCATCGTCTGGCGGTACGCGAGGCAGATCAGACGCTGCTGGATTCAATCCGGTTCTCGGCGTCCAGACTGCAGCGTTATCTTCGTGGGAGTAGTTCTGTCAGCGACAGCAGCGCCGCTGTGCTATTTGAGTTCGCGGCGTTGCGCTCTACACAAGCTGCGCCTTTACTGGCGGTCAAGCCGGGAGACGAAAATCCCGGTGCAGTGGGCAAGCTCGATAGGCTGTTACGTTCAGTGCAGAAAACCAATCTCAACCAAGCGGCGCAGTTGGAGGGAATGCCTGGTTGGGTCGAGCCGAAGAAAAGCCGAAGCTTGGCGGTAATGGGCGCGGGGCTGGAGGTTTACGGGTACTACAGTGCGATCAACGCGTTGGCCGAAGCGATCAAGACCGGCGATATCAATGAGGCGGTAGTCACAGGCGCAGAGTTGTTTGCCAACCTCACGGGCACGGCACTGGAGTTGGCGCTGGAGCACTTGGGCAGACGACTGCTGGAAAACGGGCATAAGGTGTTAGCAGGTTTCAGCGCCAGTTCTCTTGGCCAGGCCCTGCGACGGGGCGCCGGCCTGTTCGCTCTGGTGCTGACGTTGCCGTTTGACTATCACAATGCCAAGCAATCGCTGCATAAGGCGGCGAACAGCACTGGCAAGGAAGCGCTTGATCATTACGTCAACGCCGGCTTCAGTATCGTGAGCGCCAGCGTCAGTGTGGCCCTGGGGGTTGCAGCGTTGGCTGGATTCGGCGTGGCCGGCCCGCTGGGTATTGCCGCCGCCGCCGTATTGATGTTTGGCGCGCAACTCTATGCGGCGGTTCGTCAGGTGGATGAAATTGATGACTATATCGAGCTGAGTGTTTTCGAGCGGCTGCACACGGGCTGGTTGGCATTTCAGGGCAAGGAACCGGAGAAAGAAATACGTGAGCGGTTCGCCCTGGCCAGGATGGAAAATTGGTATGCGCAGCACCTGACCAATCAGGCCCAGACCTGGCTCAGGGGGGCGCTCAGAGGCACCGTACAGGCGGTAGTCAATGGTGGGTTTGAGGTGCGGCTGAGCCCGGTCCGGCATTGGAAGCATCGATGGAACGAAGCCGAGGGTGAGGATCCCTACATCGACACCACCGAGCCGATGCTCGTCGACCAGAATGATCAAATAGATGCTTCCAGCGCCTCGGTTGGCCGTCTGCCGGGTGTGGTGCTTGGTCAGGGTGATGCGAATTCCGCGGTGCTTTGGCGGCTGGGGGGCGGCAATGACGATGTCAAAGGCTTCGCTGAGATCCCCAATATTTTTCAGTTCGGTGAAGGCCAAAAGCAGCTGACCGGTGGCGCCAGGGACGACGTATTCAGCTATGACATGCCGACGGGCACACTGGACGAGGCCGACGCACATCGCCCGGCCAGTCAGCTGCGTGGCGAGGCAGGCAGCGATACGCTCTACCTGTCCAACTCGGCCATCTATGAGCACCAGACGCAGGGTTATGCCATCGACCTGCAGGCGGGCACCGTCGTGCGGCGCAAAGATATCGACAAACCGCTGCCTCATCACTCGATCAGCCTCGACTCGATAGAAAATATCGCCACGCCAGCCGGGGTTGCCAGCCAAGTCAAGGGTTCGGAACAGGCCAATACGATAATCGCAAACGGCGATGGCGATCGGATCGAGGCCGCGCAGGGCAATGATACGGTGATCGTGCTGGGTTCCAACGCCTGGGTGGACGGCGGAGCGGGCAAGGACCGTTATGTTCTGGCCACCAACCGCGGCACGGTCTCGCTATACGAGCAGGACTGGGCCGAGGGTGCCGTGATCGAGATGCGCTGGCCTCTCTCGGCTATCGCCCATTGGGGCATCCAGGGGTGTGCGTTGGTCATTGTGGTCTGGCGGGGCGTTAATGGCGAACTGCCGCAGCACGTGATCAAGCTTGAGCAGCTGTATACGCAAGGTGATGACCGGCGCTGGTTGAACAAGCACAGCCTGCTGTTTCTCACGGAGGACGGCTACATGCTTGAGCCGATTCTCGAACCGACATTGGTTGGCAACGAGGACGCCGACGTGACCGTCGCCGTGAGAGCAGGTGGCCAGGACGTCAGCCTGGACAGGGTGTTGAACGCCGGAACGTTCGTGGTGCCCCATGGGCGTTCGACCCGCTGTTTCATCGAACGTGGGCCACACAGAAAGGTGGTCGAAGTTCGTCTTAAAAGCGACGCGACTGCTTGCGTGTTGTACGTGGATTATTCGTCGCAGGAGATTCTCCAGGTATTGGCCGGTTACCGTGTGACCCTACGCAGGTTGGTTCACTTCGATTCGCTGACCTATAGCGACGTGAAATTAACCATCAGTTTCACCGACGGCAGTCAGTTGGTGCTCTGCGAATATGCCAGTGATCGATCCTCGATACGCACCAACGTGACGTCAAACATCATCGCGGTCAGCCTCAAACTGGACTGCCAGTTTGTACTGGTCATGAATGATGGCGTCTCATACCGGATACAGGCGGCCCAGCAAACCTATAGCCAGGACCGCGCCTCACCAGGTTTCAACACCTTCGATGGCAGCTCGGCATTGGTAAAAAAGCCAGGGATACACGGTTTTTTTCGACCGCACAGTGCCAAGGGGGTCTGGTTGCAATCGTCGCCGCAGAAAGTCGTTATTCCTGCCCCACCGCATTATCAAAAGTCTTACTCGTTGATGGGGCGGGCGTCGACCTATGAAGTGGTGCCCAGTACCGGCTCAACGATCTACCTGTCCACGCCGGGCGCGCTGGCCAAAAAGTCGGACGCATCGTTCTGGCGGATCAACACGGCCAAGCTTGGTGAGCTGATTGAGCGGGCGCACATCGTCTTGAACGAAAACACGCTGACCCTCGGCAGCGTGAAGGTGCTGCTGCCACCCGTGACAGACCCTTCGGTGCCGCTGGAACAAGTCAGCGTACTCACCAAGCAGGGCGAGCAATACGACATCCGCCAGGACCTGGGGGGCATCTATCTCGCGCAACTGGATGCCTCCCCTTATCAGACTGTAGCCGAGGTCTGGGAAGCGTTGCGGCGTTCTCGCCAGTGGTCAACCTTGATGGCGCGTCAGCTGCGCGTTATCGGCTTGGAGCTGAGCGACGGCACGGTGTCAGGCGTTCATTACGATTCAGGCCGCGATTGCTGGGGGGCGGATGTTGATCCGCTGCGTACCGTAACGTCTGCGGACTTGCGGTTCAGCGGTGTTGACTCAGTCTGATTGATCATTAAAAGGGATTTTTAATTTATGCAGCAAAAACCGCAATCGCCCAGAACTGCCGGCCGACCCTCTGGGCGTGCCGGTGACGGTGCTGACACTGTCATGGTCAGGGACTATGGCCGCCCGACCAGTACCACTCAACCGGTGTATCAAGGCGCGCAGCGCACGCGATACCGCAATGGTGGTTTGCTTGGGGTCCCGCAAATAAGTGCTTTGGATCTGCCTGGGCCGCCACCGCCAACGGCTGTATGGGTGACAGGCGATACGCTTGGAGCCGTCAATGCCGAGGGTATGCATGATGTGAACGGCCGCAGTTACGTCAATCTGGATACCGGGCAAACGGTGCAAGTGGTCCATCAGCCGGCCAGTGGTACTTATCACCCGCGCTTGGCGCATCAACTGGCTGCCGGCTCCGCTGTGGTACAGAGGGTTGGGAATACTTCAACCTGGACAAACGTGACGACCGCAGCGCATTCCAGTGTTCCGATAGCCACGCCAGTGACGATGCCAGCACCCGGGCCGCGAGATCCGCAGTGGGATCTGCAGCTCTACGATGCGCGAGGTGCTGGTGCAGCGACGGGGACTCCTATCCCGGGGAAAAAACAGTACGTCATTGGCGGGCAAAACTACTACGGTGATGAACTGTTTTCGTTGGACCACTACAAGGCAGGCGATAACAGGCTCTACATGCAGAATGCGAATGGTGTGTTGCAGCCTCGCGGCTCCATCACCGAAGACGGGATGATTCAGCTCTCTGGTGACCCGGCCGTCGCCTATTTGGAGGTGGGGAGCGTGCTGGTTCGCGTCGAGCTTGATAGCACGAGAAATAAATACCAACTGATCCCGAATGGTTCCAACAGCGCGCCGGGTATTTACCTGGATACTGGCGGCAGCCGGGCATCGTGGGTGCCCGAAATGCGCTTGGACAGCATCGGCGCAATCATTAACGCCGCCCGCAAATCGCTGGGCTACACCGGTGTTACCAGTGATATGAGCCAGGGCTTGATGTCGACGGTGGACAAGCAGACGTACTGCTATATGCGCCAATATGCGCGGCAGATGATTGCATTCGATAACCCGCGTATCCGCAACGCGCCCGTGCAGCAGCGAGATCGCATGATTGATGCACACATCTGGACCCATGGCTACCCGTATGACCGCCTGTTGCTCGGGATGCACGCCAGGGCTGAGGGCGTCGCACTACCACCGGGTGTTGTGCAGTTTGATGCGTTTCAAGGCATGGCCACCGTGGCGGCCCGTCGTGAGGGAACGTTCAATCTAGAGGCCGTTGCCGTCAATGATCAGCTTCATTATCCCTATCGCGGCAGGCGCGGGGATGAACAGGATTTTTTTGATCAATGGAGGGCGTTGGACATTAAGCAGACCAGGCAGCGTGGGGCGGCCAATGAGCAAATGTACCGTGAGTTACTTAAAAATGATGGCTATCGAATCATTCCCGGTGGGACCTACGGCGGCAGCCAGAATGGCTTCGATCTGGTATTCATGGGGCCGGCGGGCGATGTCTATGTGCTTGAAGTCAAACATGCCAAATCCAGCCACGTCAGCATGGCTAGGGTCAATCAGCACTTCCAGATGGAGGATGGCTGGGTCACACGGGTCCTGAGCAAACTGGACAGTCGCGATCCAGGTGCCGGGCAGCAGGTTGCGGATGCACTGGCACGTCAACGGCTTTTCAAGGTCATTGGTGCGACCCTGCCAGATGGCAAACTGGTGCTATTTAAGATCGACATGAGCGCTGTACGTGCGCGGTGACAAACAGGCGAGCCCGTTCGCCACCGACAGTGCAGGCGGCTTCAGGACAAGAAGCCACCGTCCACGTTGAGCGAAACGCCCGTGGTGTAGCTCGATGCGTCACTGGCCAGGTACAACACCGCGCCAGCCATTTCGCTGGGGTCGGCCACGCGCTTGAGCGGGATCTGCGCCAGGGCAACTTTCAGGATCGAATCGTTCTTGACCAGTGCCGAGGCGAACTTGGTATCGGTCAGGCCCGGCAGCAGCGCGTTGCAACGGATACCGAACGCCGCGCACTCCTTGGCGAATACCTTGGTCATGTTGATCACGGCGGCCTTGGTCACCGAGTAGATGCCCTGGAATACGCCCGGCGAGATGCCGTTGATCGAGGCCACGTTGATGATGCTGCCGCCGCCGTTCTCGCGCATCAGCTTGCCGGCTTCCACCGACATGAAGAAGTAACCACGGATATTCACGTCAACGGTCTTCTGGAATGCGCCCAGGTCCGTGTCCAGTACGTTGCAGAACTGCGGGTTGGTAGCGGCGTTGTTGACCAGGATATCCAGGCGGCCGAACTGTTCACGAATGCCGGCGAACACCTGGGTGATCTGCTCCATTTCACCAATATGGCAGGCAATGGCCGTGGCTTTGCCGCCCTCGGCGATGATCGCATCGGCCACGTGCTGGCAACCCTCCAGCTTGCGGCTGGAGACGATCACATGGGCGCCTTGCTGGGCCAGCAACTTGGCGATGGCTTCACCGATGCCACGGCTGGCGCCGGAAACAAACGCAATCTTGCCATCGAGGTCGAACAGGTTGGTCTTGGACATGAGGGTTCCTTGTAGTTGCACTCAGAGCGCTGATTTGCCGATGACATTCAGGCTCATCTGCTCCAGCAGTTTGTTCATGTGGATGAACTGCGCGAAGCGTTTGTCCTGGGTCTGGCCATGGAAGAAACGGTAGTAGATCTGCTGCACAATCCCGGCCAGACGGAACAGGCCGTAGGTGTAATAGAAATCGAAATTGTCGATCTGGATGCCGGAACGCTCGGCGTAGTAGTCGACAAACTGGCGGCGGGTGAGCATGCCGGGGGCGTTGCTCGGCTGGCGGCGCATCAATTGCACCGGCGCCGGGTCTGCGGCCTCGATCCAGTAGGCGAGGGTGTTGCCCAGGTCCATCAGCGGGTCGCCCAGGGTGGTCAGCTCCCAGTCCAGCACGCCGATGATCTGCATCGGGTTGTGCGGGTCGAGGATCACGTTGTCGAAGCGGTAGTCGTTGTGCACGATGCTGGAGGTGGGGTGGTCGGCAGGCATCTTGTCGTTGAGCCAGGCGCGTACCGCCTCCCATTTTGGCGCGTCGGGCGTCAGGGCTTTTTCATAGCGCTCGCCCCAGCCGCGAATCTGCCGCGCCACGTAGCCTTCAGGCTTGCCCAAGTCGGCCAGGCCGCAGGCGTGGTAGTCGACCTGGTGCAGTTCGACGAACTTGTCGATAAAGCTCTTGCACAAGGCTTCGGTGCGGGTAGCGTCCAGGCCCAGCTCAGCCGGCAGGTCGGAACGCAGGATGATGCCGTTGACGCGCTCCATCACATAGAACTCGGCGCCGATCACCGATTCATCGGTGCAGTGCACATACGCCTTGGGGCAGTACGGGAAGCCATCTTTGAGCTGGTTGAGAATGCGGTATTCGCGGCCCATGTCGTGGGCAGACTTGGCCTTGTGACCAAACGGCGGGCGACGCAGCACGAATTCCTGGTCGGGGTATTCCAGCAGGTAAGTCAGGTTCGACGCGCCACCAGGGAACTGGCTGATTTTGACGGTACCGCTCAGGCCCGAAATATGAGCTTTGAGGTAGGGATCGATCAGGCTGGCATCAAGTTCTTCGCCTGGGCGAATCTGGGTCGATTGGTCGTTCAGCGCCATGCTTATCCCTTCTGCTTATTCTAAAGGCCTTGGACTATTTCCTAATCTAATGCGCATAGCCGCCCAGCGACAAGGTCGGGGCGGTTTAATAGGTTAGCGTGTTGAAGGGTGATCAGCGTGCCTGATTGGTCATTTTGCGGGCGCTGGCAAGGCCACCGGTGTAAGCACGGGGCGGCCGGCAAAGTATTCAACCAGGTTATCAGCGACGCGCTGCACCGTGTCATGGGCCGCTTCCGGGGACAGGCCGGCCACGTGGGACGTCAGCACGGTATTGCTCAGGCGCTTGAGGGCGTCGGGCACTGCAGGCTCATCGTCAAACACGTCCAGCGCGGCGCCGCCGATGCGGCGCTGCTCCAGCGCGGCGACCAGGTCGGCGGTCACCACTACGCTGCCGCGCCCGATGTTGACCAGAAAGCCGTGCGGCCCCAGGGCGTCCAGGGCGTGACGGTCGATCAGGTGACGGGTGCTGGCACCGCCGGGCGTAGCCAGCACCAGGAAATCCGAGGTACGCGCCAGCTCGACAGCCGTCGCACAGTAGGTGTAATCCACGTCATCGCGGGGTTGGCGGTTGTGATAACTCACCTCCATGCCTAACCCCAGGGCGGCGCGCCGGGCAATCTCCATCCCCACCGCACCCAGCCCGAGAATCCCCAGGTGTTTACCGCTCAGGGAAGGGCGCATCACTTTCGGCCATTCGCCACGCCGCACCGCTGCATCCGTCTGGGGAACGCCACGCACCAGCGACAGTAGCAACGCCATGGCATGGTCGGCCACTGACGGCGCATTTACCCCTGCACCGTTGGTCACCACGATCCCACGATTGCTCGCGGCCTGCAGGTCCACGTGTTCGTAGCCGGCACCGATCACGCAGATGATTTCCAACAACGGCAGTGCCGCGATTTCATCGGCGTACAACCCCAGCGGGCCACGGGTCAGCACGGCCTTGATCTGCCCACCGTGCAACTTGATCGCCTGAGCGCGTTCGGCGGGCGTCGGCGCCAGAATCACATGAAAGTCATTGCTCTCGATGATTTGCAGGTACTCGTTGATGGTTTCAACCAGGACCAGAACGGTGGTGGGCATGGGGCAGCTCTCCGGTGAGTTCGATGCTCTGAGTATGCTGCATTTTTGTTGCGCGAAATGCCGAGGGCCCGAGAAAGCGCGACTGATTTTGCGAAAGGTGCCAGCGTCTCGGCGAGCGGGAGACGCTGTTTACACGCGGGCGAATTATTTAGCGGGTGCAGGCTTGCGCACCTTGCTCTGTTCGGCCGCTACGATGTCCATGTAATCGTAGGTAGGAAAGAACTCTGTCCTGAAGGGGCCCCATGCAGAGCGTTCGATGGCGAGATTGACCTCCCGCAGGCGCGAGGCGGGGAAGCGTAGAACGATGACGTGGCCGATCCCCATGGCGATGGTCCAACTGACGATCTCTACCCCTTCAGGAGGGAATACTTTAAAGAGTTCCTGTTCGGTGAGTTTTGTTCTTATTTCGTTCAAGTTGCGAGATTGGTCATGTTTGAGGAAAACGGTCAGCAGCACCGCATTGTCAGCGCTGATGGCGACAGGTTTTCCTGATGTGGAAGCCTGCGCATGAAGGCCGCCTGAAACAAGGGTAGAGAACAATAAAACAGACGCCAATAAAGGCTTTAATAGCGTTTTCATTGAGTGAGGCCTTTTATGAGTATTGTCGCTACTCGTGGGGGTGAGTGTTGAGGGTTAGTGGGTGGGGGTGGTTTTTACTGATCCGGTATAGGGCGCATGAACCACATGTATTCGAACAAGAGGGTTGGCGTCGATCATGTCGCGCGGCACTTCACGAGAGTAAGTGAATTCCTGATTGTTCAACGTCTCAAGTTTTCTGACGATGGTTCTCGTTGCACCTTTATCGGGTATCAGGATATGGTTTTTCCTGTCCCCTGTTACCATGAAGTAACCGCCGCCGCCGTTGTCATATTTTGATAGCCCGGTATCGGTGTAGAAAAATTCGTAGCGATTACGCTCAGGGTCCCACGCTGATATTCCAACGACACCTGGGTACTTGTCCTTTACATCGATCTCTGGGGCGCCCTCTATATAAACTTTTGTCGTCAGCCAGCGGGGGGATGTGCCCAGGGCACTTGCGTCGGAGTTTTCTACTGCCGGTTGTGCTTGGCTGGCCAATGGGCTGAGCATTCCGGTGGCAAGTATCAGCGAGAAAATAAGGTTGTGTTTTTTCATCAAGTCGCTCCTGGCGAGTGAGGTTTTTAATTCTGCTGTCGTGGGTTTAGAGGACTTTGTTTTTTGAGCTGAGCTGGAATATAGACGTGATAGGAGGGGCTCTCAATGCTTGGGAAAACCCTTGCAACAAAACCCGCAATAATTAAAGTTTCAGTCCAGATGCGCTGATTAACTGTCTGTAAGAACTTTCTTATATGTGAGGGTGCGTAACTTTAATTGATGTTGGGTTTCTGTCAGCGGCTTGCCACTGGAGAACTTTGAATGACTGGATTTGTTTAAACACAGCTTCGCCGGCCTTGCCTGATCGACCCTCCCAATGCCACGCCGGCAGGGGGGCTCGTGAGGTGGGTAAAGGCGGTGCGCATCTGGCGTTGACTCAACTGAGCTGCCCATGGACCGCCTTCCAGGCTTTGCACTGCAGTGCCGTTCCTCAGCTAAGTCTTTGCTTATTCACAAGAATCCCGGACAATCGCGCCCCTGTTAAGGTCAGGGCGCTGCCTGTCAGGTTTTTCTGACTCGTCCTGGCCGTGTGAATGCGGAGATCCGACCGGATGAATGATCAGGCCAATAGCGTCGACGAACGCTATGCAACGACACCTGCAACGCTCACAAGCTGGAGCCGCCAGGACACCACCTGGATGCTC
Organism: Pseudomonas sp. DWP2-2; assembly: GCF_049897065.1. Taxonomy (NCBI): domain Bacteria; kingdom Pseudomonadati; phylum Pseudomonadota; class Gammaproteobacteria; order Pseudomonadales; family Pseudomonadaceae; genus Pseudomonas; species Pseudomonas sp. DWP2-2. Next base: position 40,813 of record NZ_JAFCVN010000009.1, read on the forward strand.
GGGCTGTTCGGTACCGCCATTGGCGCCGGTACTTTGTTCTTGCCGATCAACGCGGGCCTGGGGGGCTTCTGGCCGCTGGTGATCCTGGCGCTGCTGGCCTTCCCGATGACGTTCTTTGCCCACCGTGGGCTGACCCGTTTCGTGCTGTCCGGCCGCGAAGGTTCCGACATCACCGACGTGGTGGAAGAGCATTTCGGTATTAAGGCCGGTGCACTGATCACCTTGCTGTACTTCTTCGCGATCTTCCCGATCCTGCTGATCTACAGCGTGGCGCTGACCAATACTGTCAGCAGCTTCATGGAGCACCAACTGCACATCCTGCCGCCGCCTCGGGCGATCCTGGCGTTTGTATTGATCCTGGGCCTGTTGGCCGTGGTGCGTTGCGGTGAGCAGGTGATCGTCAAGGCCATGAGCCTGATGGTGTACCCGTTTATTGTGGCCTTGCTGTTCCTGGCGGTGTATCTGGTGCCGCACTGGACCGGTGGCATCCTCAGCACCGCCAGTGAAGTCCCCGCGCCTTCAGCCTTGCTCAACACGCTGTGGCTGGCGATTCCGGTGATGGTGTTCTCGTTCAACCATTCGCCGATCATCTCGGCCTTTGCGGTGGACCAGAAGCGCCAGTATGGCGCTCACGCCGAGGAGCGCAGTTCGCAGATCCTGTCCCGCGCGCACTTGCTGATGGTGGCGATGGTGCTGTTCTTCGTGTTCAGTTGCGTGCTGACCCTGTCGCCCGCGCAGTTGGCGGAAGCGAAAGCGCAAAACCTGTCGATCCTGTCGTACCTGGCCAACCACTTCGATAACCCGACGATTGCCTTTGCCGCACCGTTGATTGCGTTCGTGGCGATTGCCAAGTCGTTCCTGGGCCACTACATCGGTGCAAGCGAGGGCCTCAAGGGCCTGGTGGTCAAGATTGGCCGCCGTCCGGCACCCAAGACTCTGGACCGCATGACCGCCGCCTTCATGCTGGTGGTGTGCTGGATCGTCGCCACGCTTAACCCGAGCATCCTTGGCATGATCGAGACCCTGGGTGGGCCGGTGATTGCGTCGATTCTGTTCCTGATGCCGATGTACGCCATCCGCAAGGTGCCGGCCATGGCCAAGTACCGTGGGCAGGCGTCGAATGTGTTTGTGACTGCAGTCGGCTTGGTTGCCATTACGGCGTTGGTGTATTCGCTGGTTGCTTGAGCCCTGATGCGGTCTGTCTGACTGCACAGCTCTAAAAGTGTGGGAGCTGGCTTGCCTGCGATAGCTATCTGTCAGTCATTACATTCATGACTGATACACCGCTATCGCAGGCAAGCCAGCTCCCACATTTGTTTTGCGGTGGTATTGACGTTGTATCCCAGGCATAAAAAAACGCCGCGTACCTTGCGATACGCGGCGTTCTTCACATCAACACACCGTTAAGCTTGAATCACCGGGATGTTGGCGCTTGCTGCGATCTTGCGGAACTCGGCGATCTGGTCGAAGTTCAGGTAGCGGTAGACGTCACTGGCCATGGTGTCCAGTTTCGCTGCGTAGCCCATGTACTCTTCGACTGTCGGCAGGCGACCCAGAGTGGAGGCGACGGCCGCCAGCTCAGCCGATGCCAGGTAGACGTTTGCACCATCACCCAGGCGGTTCGGGAAGTTACGGGTCGAGGTAGACACGACGGTGGAGTTCGGCTCAACGCGTGCCTGGTTACCCATGCACAGCGAGCAGCCTGGCATTTCCATGCGTGCGCCAGCCTTGCCGTAGATGCCGTAGTAGCCTTCTTCGGTCAGTTGGTGAGCGTCCATCTTGGTCGGCGGCGACAGCCACAGACGGGTAGGCAGCTGGCCCTTGACCTGCTCCAGCAGCTTGCCGGCAGCGCGGAAGTGACCGATGTTGGTCATGCACGAACCGATGAACACTTCGTCGATCTTCTCGCCAGCGACGCTGGACAGCAGACGGGCGTCGTCCGGGTCGTTTGGCGCGCAGAGGATCGGCTCGTTGATTTCCGACAGGTCGATCTCGATGATTTCGGCGTATTCGGCGTCGGCATCGGCTTCCATCAGCTCCGGGTTGGCAACCCAGGCTTCCATCGCTTGGGCGCGACGTTCCAGGGTGCGTGCATCGCCGTAGCCTTCGCCGATCATCCAGCGCAGCAGGGTGATGTTGGAGTTCAGGTACTCGGTGACGGACTCTTTGGACAGCTTGATGGTGCAACCGGCAGCCGAACGTTCAGCCGAGGCGTCGGACAGCTCGAAAGCCTGTTCCAGCGTCAGATCGTTCAGGCCTTCGATTTCCAGGATGCGGCCAGAGAAGGCGTTCTTCTTGCCTTTCTTTTCTACGGTCAGCAGGCCAGCCTGGATCGCGTAGTAAGGAATGGCATGAACCAGGTCACGCAGGGTGATGCCAGGCTTCATCTTGCCTTTGAAGCGCACCAGAATCGATTCCGGCATGTCCAGTGGCATTACGCCAGTGGCTGCGGCGAACGCGACCAGGCCAGAACCGGCCGGGAACGAGATGCCCATCGGGAAACGGGTGTGGGAGTCGCCACCGGTACCGACGGTGTCCGGCAGCAGCATGCGGTTCAGCCAGCTGTGGATGATGCCGTCGCCTGGACGCAGCGATACACCGCCACGGGTCATGATGAAGTCAGGCAGGGTGTGGTGGGTGGTCACGTCGATCGGCTTCGGGTAAGCCGCGGTGTGGCAGAAGGACTGCATCACCAGGTCGGTCGAGAAGCCCAGGCACGCCAAGTCTTTGAGTTCATCACGGGTCATAGGGCCGGTGGTGTCCTGGGACCCCACGGTGGTCATCTTCGGCTCGCAGTAGGTGCCTGGACGAACGCCTTTGCCTTCTGGCAGGCCACAGGCCTTGCCGACCATTTTCTGCGCCAGGGTGAAGCCTTTGCCGGTGTCGACAGGCGCTTCAGGCAGCTTGAACAGGTCAGTCGGGCCCAGGCCCAGCTCAGCGCGTGCCTTGTCGGTCAGGCCACGGCCGATGATCAGCGGGATACGGCCGCCGGCGCGAACTTCGTCCAACAGCACTGGGGTCTTCATTTCGAAGGTGGTCAGGACTTCGTCGGTGCCGTGTTTACAGACTTTGCCAGCATGCGGGTACAGGTCGATCACGTCGCCCATGTTCATGTTGGTGACGTCGAATTCGATTGGCAGTGCGCCGGCATCTTCCATGGTGTTGTAGAAGATCGGAGCGATCTTGCTGCCGAAGCAGAAACCGCCGGCACGCTTGTTCGGCACGTAAGGTACGTCGTCACCGAAGAACCACAGTACCGAGTTGGTCGCCGACTTACGCGACGAACCGGTACCGACCACGTCACCCACGTAGGCGATCGGGAAGCCTTGGCCGCGCATTTCTTCGATCTGCTTCATCGGGCCGGTCTTGCCTTGCTCGTCCGGCACGATGCCTTCGCGAGCCATTTTCAGCATGGCCAGGGCGTGCAGCGGGATGTCAGGGCGGGACCAGGCGTCAGGCGCCGGCGACAGGTCGTCGGTGTTGGTTTCGCCGGTGACCTTGAAGACGCGCAGGCTGATTTTGTCGGCCAGGGTAGGGCGGTTGCGGAACCACTCGCCGTCAGCCCAGGACTGGATCACGCCTTTGGCGTGCTCGTTGCCGTTGCGGGCTTTTTCGGCGACGTCGTGGAACGCATCGAACATCAGCAGGGTGTGCTTGAGTTGGGCGGCCGCGACGGGCGCCAGTTCGGCGTCGTCCAGCAGCTCGACCAACGTCACGATGTTGTAGCCGCCCTGCATGGTGCCGAGCAGTTCAACAGCGCGTTTCTTGTCGATCAGGGGGGAAGTGGCTTCGCCCTTGGCCAGGGCAGACAGGAAACCGGCCTTGACGTAAGCGGCTTCGTCAACGCCTGGTGGAATACGGTTGGTGATCAGGTCAACGAGGAATTCTTCTTCGCCAGCCGGAGGATTTTTCAGCAGCTCGACCAGGCCTGCGGTTTGTTCGGCGTTAAGCGGCTGGGGAACGATACCCAGTGCTGCACGCTCTTCGATATGTTTGCGGTAGGCTTCAAGCACAGTTATTACCCTCATCAGTGGTCCCACGGGACGCTCATCCAGAAATGAACGGCACGCATGCGCTCGGGGGCTTTTTGGGCCGCAAAGCCAGCGCTGCCGGCATTCCTTACAGAAGCTGCTTTCAAAGTTTTACGCCTGCAGAACGGAGCTGATGAGGGTTGGCGCGGGCTCTGACCTACCGGGTCGAACCTGCGCCAACACCGTTCTGAAGGAACGACTGTGCTCGTGACGCTTTGAAAACAGCTTCCAGCGGATTATTGGCGCCTTACAAGGCCGGGTGATTCTACGGCAAAAAAAATCTAAAGGTAAGTTGCCTGCTCAAGTTTGCTGGGTGATCAACCTTAGACAAAGGGCTAACATGGCGCACTGTTTCGCTGATTTGCGTGTTGCTGCCCATGCCCAACCAAACCATCAAGACCCCCTGCGTCGGCCTGTGCTCCACGGTCTACGGCGATCTCGTGTGCCGTGGATGCAAGCGCTTCCACCATGAAGTGATCCAGTGGAACGGCTATAACGAAGAAGAAAAACGCGCGGTCTGGCTCAGGCTTGAGCAGCTGTTAGTGCAGGTCATGGCCGGTAAAGTGGAGGTTTTCGACCCCAAGACCCTGCGCGGGCAGTTGGAGCAACGCAAGATTCGCTTTGTGCCACACCAGTCCGAGTATTGCTGGGCCTACCAGTTGATCGCCCGTGGGGCCCGGGTGATCAATAACCTGGAAGCCTATGGCATGGTGCTGTTGCCGGAGTTTCGCGACTGGGCGCTGCCTGAACTGCGCGATGCCATTGATCGCGAGTTCTTTATCTTGTCCGAGGCGCATTACCAGCGCTATATCGCGCCGGGGTTCTTGAAAGATGCGCTGGGTAACTGACTGGCGAGGTCAATGTGGGAGCTGGCTTGCCAGCGATAGCGGTGTGTCAGGAGCAAATGCGCCCGCTTACCCACCGCAATCGCAGGCAAGCCAGCTCCCACATTTGATCCACATTGCCTGAAGGTCGGTGTCAGGGCTTGGTCGCCAGCTCTTCCAGATGGTCCATGAGCGTCTGCGGTTTGAGCACCAGCACATCGCTTTGCACCGCATCCAGCACCACTTCTGCGGTATTGCCGATCAACGCGCCGGAAATCCCCGTGCGCGCCACCGTGCCGATAATGGTCACCGCCGCCTGCAACCGATGGGCGATATGTGGGATCAGCACATCGGCCGGGCCTTCCTCGATATGCAGATGTCTGTCGTCCACGTCGAACTCGGCCTGGAAGGCCTTGCATTGCTCGCGGTAGCGCGCCTCAATGGTTTCCTTGAGCTGAAAGGTCGGGTCTGCCGCCGACAGCATGGGCGAGGGGTGAGCGCTGATCACATGCAACTGCGCTTTGGCGAGGCTGGCGATATCAAAGCCATGGTCGATGATCGAATTGTGCAGCGAGCGGTGTTCGCCGTCGGCGTTGCCCACGTCGATGGCCGCCAGGATCACGCCGCCCGCCCAGGGGGTGGCGGTCTTGACCAGCAACACCGGCGTTGGGCAGTAGCGCAGCAACTTCCAGTCCGCCGGGGTCAGCAGGGCTTTTTTCAGAGGGTTGTCGGGGAAGTGCTGTTTGATCACCAGGCCACAGCCTTCGGCTTGCTGCACATCGATGATGGTTTCATGCAGGCTGTCGTTCCAGGCCTGCTCGGTGGTGACGCTGTAGCCGTCTTCTTTCAAGCCTTCCTTGAGCAGGCTCAGCAGCGCCGAATGCTCGTGCTTCTTGTCACAGACCAGCAAGTGCAGGTGCGCGTCGGTGACTTTGGCAATCAGCTTGGCACGCTTGAGGGCCAGGCTTTCCGAATGCTCGGGCTCGATGACCACCAGGATGCTGCGGATGGCTTGCATGGTCGGGATCTCCAAAAGGGCAGGCGTTGGATAACTATAGTTGCTGCTACGCAGCCGTCATGTTGATACACATCAAGGCCGGTGGCTGGTGGTCTGCGACGGGGTCGGTATAATCGGCGCCCTTTTGTGATCCTTTGCCCGTGAGCCCGATGAACCTGCCCGAAATCCATGAATTCCTCGGCTGCCGCACCCCCGATGCCTGGGTCCAGGCCGCGTTGGCCGATCAGGAAACCCTGCTGATCGACCACAAGAACTGCGAATTCAAAGCCGCCAGCACCGCCTTGAGCCTGATGGCCAAGTACTACGGCCACGTTGACCTGATCAACATGATGTCGCGCCTGGCCCGCGAAGAGTTGGTGCACCACGAGCAGGTCATGCGCCTGATGAAAAAGCGCAAGGTCGAACTGCGTCAACTGCACGCCGGCCGTTACGCCTCGGGTTTGCGCAAGGTGGTGCGCAGCCATGAGCCGGTCAAGCTGGTGGATACCCTGGTGGTGGGCGCCTTTATCGAAGCGCGCAGTTGCGAGCGCTTCGAAGCGCTGGTGCCGCATTTGGACGAAGAACTCGGCAAGTTCTATTTCGGCTTGCTCAAAAGCGAGGCGCGGCACTTCCAGGGCTACTTGAAGCTGGCATACCAGTACGGCGACGCCAAGGACATCGCCCAGGTGATCGAGCGGGTGCGGGCCACCGAGCAGGACCTGATCGAATCACCCGACGTCGAGTTCCGCTTTCACAGTGGCGTGCCAGCCTGAGGCCACGGCCACACCGATCAAGGCGGTGATCCCGGTCAGCAGCAGGATCACCGTTGGCGTGCCCAAAGGCGCTGCCAACACGGCAATCATCAAGCCCGCCAAGGGCTGGGCCAGGTTGTTGAGCAAGGTCATCACGCCAACGGTCTTGCCGAAGTCCTGCACCGGAATCACCCGTTGGCGGGTGCTGCGCAGGTACACGTTGAACATCTTGTCGAAGCCGGTCAGCAGCAGGAAACCCACCGCGTAGGCCCACACGCCGGGGCTGAGCGCGGTGATCAGCGCGCCCACGGTGATCATCGAGTACGACAACCCGCCCAGTACCTTCAGCTTCAGTGATGAATGCGCCAGGTAGAACAGAATCGCGATGGTCACCAGCGCCCCGGCGGCTTGCAGCAGGGCATAGGCGTCTTTGCCCGCTGCGTAGTGGCCGGTGACCATGGCAGCCGAGGTAGCCAGCGTCACGCCGACCATCAGGTTCACACCGACCGCCAGGACGATGATGCGTTTCAACTCCACCCGGTTGAGGATGTGGCCAAAAGCGGTGCGCAGGGGTTGCAGCCAGTTACCCGGCTGTTGTTCATGGATGTGCAGGTCCACCGTGGTGTTGCGTTGCCAGATCAGCATCGCCAGGTCTGCCAGCACAAACAGCGCGGCGACGCCCAGCACTACCCATGGCCACGCCCAGACTTCCAGCATCAGCGCCGCCACCAATGGCCCGAGCACCAGTCCGCCCTGGTCGGCGATCTGCGAATAGGACAAGGTCTTGGCGTAGGTGTACTGCCCGAAGATATGCGGCATCACCACTTCCCGCGCCATGATGCCCTGGGTGGTCAGCACGCCGCACAACGCGGACAGCATCACCAGCCAATGGATACCGTCGAACAGCCCATACAGCGCCATCGCCACCACGCAGGCCAGGGCCCGATACACCTGGCTGATATGCAGGATACGCACCGGTGAAAACCTGTCGCACAACGCGCCGCACACCGGAAACGCCAGGTAGCGCGGCAGTGACTCGATAAAAAACGCCAACCCCGCCCACGACACGCTTTGCGTGGTCTGGAACACGATCAGTGGCACGATAAACAGCAGAACCTGGTCGGCCAGCCGTGAAAGGAACAGCGAAATGAAGAACGCCAGGTAATCCTTGCGCATGGAGCTCCCTGTCAATGGCGTTAAAAACTGCAGGCTATTTGTTAAAAACTCTTAAAAGCATGAAGCTTCTTCGCTGTGGACTGGTCAGCCACCTCTGTCGGCCAGCTTGCCACCTATAATGGCCCCATTTCAATCCGCGCATCCACACTGAGAACTTATGGAAAACCTGGGTCTGGGCAAGGTCCTGCTCGTTGAGGACGATGAAAAGCTGGCAGGGCTGGTCTCGCATTTTCTGTCGCAGCATGGTTTCGAGGTACGGGTGGTGTACCGGGGCGATGAAGCGCTGGTGGCGTTCCTGGATTTCAAGCCGAAGATCGTCGTGCTCGATCTGATGCTGCCGGGTCAGAGCGGGCTGCATGTCTGCCGCGAGATTCGCAACGTGTCGGACACGCCCATCGTGATCCTCACCGCCAAGGAAGATGACCTGGACCATATCCTTGGCCTTGAGTCCGGTGCTGACGACTACGTGATCAAGCCGATCAAACCGCCGGTGTTGTTGGCGCGCCTGCGTGCGCTGCAGCGCCGCCAGGTACCCGAGCCCACCGTGCGCGGTGCCCTGGAATTTGGCCGCTTGTCGATTGATCGCAGTTGCCGGGTGGTCCGCCTGGGCGGCGAGACCATTGACCTCACCACCATGGAGTTCGAGTTGCTGTGGTTGCTGGCCAGCAGCGCGGGCAAGATCCTCTCTCGCGACGACATCCTGAACCGCATGCGCGGCATTGCCTTTGACGGGCTGAACCGCAGCGTAGACGTGTACATCAGCAAACTGCGCGGCAAGCTCAATGACAACCCCCGCGAGCCGGTGTGCATCAAGACCATCTGGGGCAAGGGCTACCTGTTCAATCCGTTCGCGTGGGAGGTGTAGATGCTGCGCTTGTACCTGCGCCTCTATTTGATTCTCGCGCTCGGTCTGGCCGGGTCGATCTGGTTGGTCAACTTCGGCCTGGACGCTTACATGCCCGAATCCAACGAAACCTATAACCGTGAAGCCCTGCGCGGCCCGGCCTGGGCCCTGGTGGAACAGTTGCGCCCCGTGCAGGCAGAGGCGCGCCAGGCACGCCTGGACGAACTGCAACCGCATTACGGCTTGCGGCTCGAACTGGTGCAGCGCGACACCCAGGATTTGAGCGAACGGGAACAGAAACTCCTGGCGGCTGGCCAGGTGGTGGTGCGCGAGGACTTCATGAAATTTCTTGCGCCTATCGACGACGGCCCGCAACTGCTCGAAATCAGATTGCCGGAGGAACCCAAGTGGTTGTACCTCTGGGCCTACGCTTTCCTGGGCGTGAGCCTGGCCATCGTCCTGTATTTCTGGGTGCGTCCACACTGGCGCGACCTGGAGCACATCCGCCTGGCAGCGCAACGTTTCGGTGACAATGACCTGGGCTCGCGCATCTTGCTGCCGACTCGCTCCACCGTGCGTTCACTGGCCGGGCACTTCAACCAGATGGCCGAGCGCATCGAAGGTTTGATCGCCAACCAGCGCGAACTCACCAACGCGGTCTCCCACGAATTGCGTACGCCGATTGCGCGGCTGTCATTCGAGCTGGACCAGCTCAGGCAGCAGAGCGACCCACGGCAAAGCCGAGCGTTGATCAACGACATGTACGCCGACCTCGGTGAGCTGGAAGAAATGGTCTCCGAGCTGTTGACCTATGCCAGCCTTGAGCCAGGCGCTACCCAGGTCACCCGCGAGCATATCGAGGCCCACAGTTGGCTCGACAGTGTGATCGGCAGCGTGGCCCTGGAGGCCGAAGCGGAAGGGGTGCAGTTGTCGTTGCGCACCTGCGAGGTGGACGTTATCCAGATCGAGCCACGCTTTATGGCGCGGGCCGTGATCAACCTGCTGCGCAACGCGATTCGTTATGCCGATCGTCGCGTGGAAGTGTCGCTGGTCAAGTTTGGCAGCGGTTACGAAGTGCGGGTCAACGACGATGGGCCGGGAGTACCGCTGGAGGGTCGCACCAAGATATTCGAACCCTTCCTGCGCCTTGACGCCAGCCGCGACCGCCGCACAGGCGGATTTGGTCTGGGCCTGGCGCTGGTCAAGCGTGTCAGCCAGTGGCATGGCGGGCAGGTGGAAGTGCAGGATTCGGAGTGGGGCGGGGCGTCGTTTCGAATGACGTGGGCCTATGCAGAGTAAGGGGGCTTGCCCCAATGCCATCCTGTAGGAGCGAGCTTGCTCGCGAAAAGCCTCAACGATAACGCGTGTTCTCTGGATAAACGCGGCGCCTGCGAGTTTTTCGCGAGCAAGCTCGCTCCTACAGAGGGCAAGTCAGATCAGAAGGTGTACTGCAGCTCCCCCAACACCGATGCCTGCAGCCGCTGCTCCACGATCGGGCTCTTGCCTGCTTCATCCGCCAGGTATTGCACATCCAGCAAGGTCGAGAACTGCGTGTGTTCGTTGATCGGCACGCTCCATGAGAGGTTCATGCCATTGCTGATATTGCCGGCCCTTGCCTTGTATTCCTTGAAGCGGCTGCGGGTGGCCTGGTCGGCAGTCACGCCGTACCAGGTTTGCAGGTAGTTGCGGTCACCGAAGTGGCTGTTGATGGCGGCATCGACGGAGCCGTAGCGGCCTTCATAGAGATTGGTACCCAGGCTCAACTCCAGGTGGGTAAAAGCCTTGCCGGTTTCCTTGTGTTTATCTTCTTCAAGCGCATGTTCCAGGGTGGCGCCGATGATCACACCTCCGAGGTTGTAGGCGGCACTCACCCCCAATTGCGGACGTGACTTGATCTCGCCCATGCCTTTGAGGCGTTTGGAGCCGGCATGCATGCTTTCATTTTTATCCTTGCGCGAATCGCTTGCGCCAACGTATGCGCTGAAGCTCAGGGCATTGCCTTCGTAACCCCAGCCCAAGCCCGTATCAGTGTCGAGGAAGACGCCCCAGGGGCTGATGATTCTGCCGCCGAGCACAGGCGCCGTCATACGTTCGTCGCTGCCACTGTAGCGGGGGGCGTTGGCCATGCCGGCCTCGAGACTGTATTGCCAGTCTTCGGCAAGCGCCGTATCGGCGGCGGCGAGCAGGCACAGTGAGGTCAATGACAGGCACAGGTTTTTTGAGTGCATCAGGGTGTTTTCCTGGTTAGAGGTTCAAGGGTGTGTGGGGTGAATGGGTGCGTTTGAACGAGTAGCCCGAAGCACTCAGGCCGTTGACCTGGCGGCTGACGGTATCGCCCAGGCCGTAGCCGTTGCCGGCCAGCACCGCATGGGCGTTGTCGATGGGCAGCAGGATGTAGTCGGTCAGCGGCTCGCCGTGCAATTGGCCGCGAATCACCAGGAAACCGTCCTCCTGGCGCACGCTGATGCCACTCAATGGCGCGTCGGGTTCATGGCTGCTGAGCACCTGGTAGGTGCCGACCGTGTTGGCCCACGCGGCGGACAAGGGCGGCGGCTCGATGCGCTCGCCGATGGCAATGCGTTGGCCGTGGCTGCGGGCGGTGAGCATTTGGCGGCCTTGTACCGTGAGCACATCCAGCTGCACGCGGCCCAACTCGCCGAGGTCCTTGCGCCAGAACCCCAGTATCTTTTTCTGCGCCCGCAGCCAGCCTTGCTCATCACGCAATAGCTGGAAATCGTAGCCGGCCAGTTCACCGCTCAAGCGCGCATGCTCATCCCTGATGCGGAACACGCCCCAGGCGGTCGCGTAGAAGCCTGCCAGGCGCTTGCGATCCACCGCCGCCGGTACATGGCGCAGCTTGAGGCCGTGGCTGGGGGCCTGGCAGTCATCGGCGCATACGGGCTTGCCGGTCTGAGCCTGGAGCATCAGGCGCAGGCTGTCGGTGGTCAGCGACACCACCATGTCTTCGGCGTTGCTGTCGTTGGCCATGATGACCACGGCCAGTTGCTGATCCGGCAGCAGGGTCAACTGGGCCACGAAGTCGTCGCCGCCACCGCTGTGCTGGTAGGTGCGCACACCGGGGCCGATGGGCTCGTCACCACAGGGCGCCAAGAACCAGCCCAAGCCCATCTGGCAGTCGAAATCCAAGGCATTGCCGGTGTTTTGCTGGGTAAACATGGCGTCGATAGACGTGCTACCGAGGATCTGGCTGCCCTTGTAGGTGCCCTTGGCAAACAGCATGCGTACGTAGCGGCTGAGGTCTTTGGGGCTGGTCCACAGGCCGCCGGCGGCGAGGTCACGCACCTGTGGGTCGGTGCTGGCCTTGCCATCCTCGTAGCCGTGGGCGCGATAGCTCATTTGCGCACCGGTGCCCAGGAAACTGGACTGGTTCATTCTCAAGGGTGTGAGCAGGCTGCTTTGTAACTGGGCTTCGAAGCTTTTGCCGCTGCTGCGCTCAATGGCGGCGCCCACCAAGGCATAGCCAAGGTTGGAATACGCCACCTGGGAACCCGGCAGGCTGCTCAGCCACACACCCGACACACGCATCGGCATCTGCCCCATGGCATAGGTGCTGCGCAGGTCGCGCAGGTGCTCGCTGGGCAAGCCGGATTGATGGCTGAGCAAGCGCCGCAAGGTGATCGCTCGATCCGCCTCGGCCTGGTCGCTGTGAAAGCGGGAGCGTACGTAGAACTCACGCAGGGTCTGCTGGATCGGCGCATCCAGCGCCAGGTGTTGCTGCTCCACCAGTTGCAGCGCTGCCGTGGCGCTCAGCAGCTTGGAGATGCCACCTGCGCGAAACGCGGTATTGGGCGTGACCGGCACCCCCAGGTCTTTGTCAGCCAGGCCAAAGCCGCGGGCCCAGATCAGCTCCTGGCCATTGACCAGGGCAATCGACAATCCCGCCACATTGTCCCGCGCCATCTCCTGGGGAATGCGGGTTTGCAGGTAGCGGATGATTGCGCCGTAATCACCTTTTTGAATCGGCGGCGGGGCAGGCGGTTGCGAGTGGCAACCGATACTGCCCAACAGGCAACCCAATAGCGGAATACCGCGCAGTCTGCGAAACATCAAGAGCACCCGAATGATGATTTGGATGCTGGAATGCTAGGGCGGCGGGTACTGAGAATCTTTGAGTGCTTTGTCGGGAAACTGTCAAAGACTGTTAACGGCCGCTTATAAAAACATCAGGATTTGCCCAGGGGGGCAGGCATCAACGTGGCGATCAGGGCGCGTATGGTCCCCGGCAGCGCTTCCAGCTCGCGTACCAGGATGCTGCGCTCGCGAATCGCCCAGGGCTCGTCCAGTTTTACCGTCACCAGCTGCATGGTGCGGCTGTGACGCAGGGCGGCGGACTCTGGAATGATGCCAATGCCCACGCCGGCCTCGACCATCCGGCAGATCGCCTCGAAGCTCGAGACCTGGATACGCAGCGACAATTGCTTGCCCAGACGCTCGACGTGTTCGCGCAGGAAACTCAACAGCGTGCTGCCTTCATGCAGGCCGATATGCTGATACGCCAGGGTCTGCTCAAGGGTCACCGAAGGCTGGTCGGCCAACGGATGCCCGACGGGTACCATCAGCACCAGTTCGTCGGTGCTGAAATGCAACACTTGCAGGCCGGAGGCTTCCACGGGGCCGGCGATGATGCCCATGTCACTGGTGCCATCGAGCACCCCACGCACGATGTCCCGCGACAGGCGCTCCTGCAGGTCGACGGTGACGCCCGGGCGCTGTGACAGAAAGCCTGCCAAGACCTCCGGCAAAAACTCGGTGACCGCCGTGGTGTTGGCGAAGATACGGATATGCCCGGCCGAATCCACGCCGTATTGGGTGAACTCGCTTTTGAGGTAATCCACCTGGCGCATGATCAACCGCGCATGGTGTAACAGGCGCTCGCCTGCCGGGGTGATCTCCACGCCTCGGCTGTCGCGGTACAACAGGCGCGTGTCGAGCTGACCTTCCAGGGCCTTGATCCGCGCACTGGCGGCAGCCGGCGACAGGAAGGCGCGCTTGGCACCCTGGGTGAGGCTGGGGGATTCGGCGATATGGATAAACAGGCGCAGGTCGGCGAGATCGAAGTGCATGCAAAAACTCCAGGCTTGTGATCACCCGTGGCGAGGGAGCTTGCTCCCGCTGGACTGCGAAGCAGACCTGTTTTTTGGGGCCGCTTCGCGCCCCAACGGGAGCAAGCTCCCTCGCCACAAGAGGTACGCATAGGAATGGTGCGTTCAGCTTAACCGAACGCTGGTTTATTGAAATGCAAATTCTCAGAACGGGCAGGCCCTTGCATGATCCACGGCAGACACCCACTGCCTGAGGACCTGCACCCGATGAGCGCCACTGATTGGATCGGCCGAAGTGAGACCGCCCACGACCACCTGAGTCATAACCTGCTCAAGCGCATCGCCGCGACGTTAGGTGAAGAGGTGCCTGCCGACGGCGACGCTGTGCCTGCGTTGTGGCAATGGTGCTTTTTCCAGGACCCGCTGCCGGAGGTGGCGTTGGGCAGCGACGGCCACCCGGCACGCGGCGGGTTCCTGCCGCCGGCCGATAACCGCAATCGCATGTGGGCCGGTGGGCGTCTTGAATTTCTGCAGCCACTGCGGGCTGGCGAGGCGGCTACGCGCGTGTCGACCATCACCCAGGTCGAAGAAAAGACCGGGCGCACCGGCTCACTGCTATTTGTCACTGTGCGCCATGACTACTCCCAGGAAGGGCGGCTGGCCATCCGCGAGGAACAGGACATCGTCTACCGCGAACCCACGCCACCCAAGCCTGGCAGCGGCGACGCGCTGGCCCGGGGCGAATGGACAGAGGCCGTCGAGCCGACGCCGACCCTGTTGTTCCGCTACAGCGCCGTCACGTTCAACGGCCACCGCATCCACTACGACTACCCCTACGTCACCGGCACCGAAGGCTATGCCGGCCTGGTGGTGCATGGCCCGCTGATCGCCACTTTGAACCTGCGTGCGTTCTGCCGGGCGCACCCTGAGGCGACCCTGCGCCGCTTTGCCTATCGCGGCGTGCGCCCACTGATTGCGCCACAGCCTTTTGAGGTGGGCGGGCGTATCACCGCAACCGGCGTCGCAGAACTCTGGGCGGGCAACACTGAAGGCCTGGCGCAGACCGCCCAAGTGCATTTCGAATAACCCGATAACAACAGGCGGAGAGCCGTTAATGAATGCCCATGACAACGAAGAACTCAAGGCCATCCGCGAAGGCGTGCGCGCCTTGTGCGCCGAGTTCGATGCCGCTTACTGGCGCAAGATCGATGAAAAAAAAGGCTTCCCTGAAGCCTTCGTCAAGGCCCTGACCGACGCCGGTTGGCTGTCGGCCATGATCCCCGAGGAATACGGCGGTTCCGGCCTGGGCCTGGCCGAAGCCTCGGTGATCCTTGAGGAAGTCAACCGCTGCGGCGGCAACTCGGGCACCGTACACGGCCAGATGTACAACATGTTCACCCTGCTGCGTCACGGCAGCGAGGCGCAAAAACGCTACTACCTGCCCAAGCTGGCCAGCGGTGAATTGCGCCTGCAGTCGATGGCCGTCACCGAGCCCACTACCGGCACCGACACCACCAAGATCAAGACCACGGCGATCAAGCGCGGCGACAAGTACGTGATCAACGGCCAGAAAGTCTGGATCTCTCGGGTACAGCATTCCGACCTGATGATCCTGCTGGCGCGCACCACGCCTTTGGCCGACGTAAAGAAAAAGTCCGAAGGCATGTCGATCTTCCTAGTGGACCTGCGCCAGGCCATCGGCAACGGCCTCACCGTGCAGCCCATCGCCAATATGGTCAACCACGAGACCAACGAGCTGTTCTTCGACAACCTGGAGCTGCCCCTGGACAGCCTGATTGGCGAGGAGGGCAAGGGCTTCAAATACATCCTCGATGGCCTGAATGCCGAGCGTACGCTGATTGCCGCCGAGTGCATCGGTGACGGCCGCTGGTTCATCGAAAAGGCCAGCGCCTATGCCCGCGACCGTGTGGTGTTTGGCCGGCCAATCGGGCAGAACCAGGGCGTGCAGTTCCCGATTGCCGAGGCGCATATCGAGATCGAAGCGGCCGACCTGATGCGCTGGCGTGCCTGCGAGGAATACGACAGCGGCAAGAACGCCGGGGCCAGTGCCAACATGGCCAAGTACCTGGCGGCCAAGGCGTCCTGGGAAGCGGCCAACGCCTGCCTGCAAACCCACGGCGGCTTCGGCTTTGCCTGCGAGTACGACGTGGAGCGCAAGTTCCGCGAAACCCGCCTGTACCAGGTGGCGCCGATCTCCACCAACCTGATCCTGTCCTACGTGGCCGAGCATTTGCTCGAATTGCCACGCAGCTTCTGAGGGCCTTGAGCATGCATCATACCCAAGCCCTGTGCCGGTTCCTGGCCGAGCTGACGTACTCACAATTGCCCGAGCCCGTGCTGGCGCGTACCGAAGAGCTGTACCTGGATTGGCTCGCGTCCGCCTTGGCCAGCCAAGGCGCGCACCCGATTCCCTTGTTTGAACGCTACGCGCAGAAGATGGGCCCGAGCAGCGGCCCGGCCCAGGTGATCGTCAACGGCACCGGCACCAGCGCGTATTTCGCCGCACTGGTCAACGCCGCCTCCTCACACCTGGTGGAGCAGGATGACCTGCACAACAGCTCCGTGCTGCACCCGGCCACCGTGGTGTTTCCCGCCGCGTTGGCGGCTGCCCAGGACCTCGGCAAGGCTGGCCGTGAACTCTTGCTGGCCTCGGTGGCCGGCTACGAGGCGGGGATTCGCATCGGTGAGTTCATGGGCCGCTCGCACTACCGCATCTTCCACACCACGGCCACGGTCGGCACCCTGGCGGCGGCGGTCGCGGTGGGCAAGTTGCTCGATTTCAACGAAGAACAATTCATCAACCTGCTCGGCAGCGCCGGCACCCAGGCTGCCGGGGTGTGGGAGTTTCTGCGCGATGCCGCCGACTCCAAACAACTGCACACGGCCAAGGCGGCGGCGGACGGCTTGCTGGCGGCTTACCTTACGGCCGATGGGCTGACCGGCGCGCGCAATATCCTTGAAGGTGAGCAAGGTTTGGCGGCAGGTATGTCCAGTGATGCCCAGCCGGGCAAATTGTCTGCCGAGCTGGGCAGCCGTTGGGCGCTGGTGGAAACCTCGTTCAAGTTCCACGCCTCCTGTCGCCACACCCATCCTGCTGCCGAGGCGCTGCTGGCCGTGATGCAGCGTGAAGGCTTGAGCGCTGCGCAGATCTCCCAGGTGCGAACCCACGTGCACCAAGGCGCCATTGACGTACTCGGCCGAGTGACGGTACCGGCCACCGTGCACCAGGCGAAGTTTTCCATGGGCACCGTGCTTGGGCTGATCGCTGTGCATGGCAAGGCCGGGTTGCCTGAATTCCATGAGCTGGCGTTGACCGATCCTGCGGTCGCGGCGTTTCGCGACAAGGTCAGCATGACCCTGGACGCGGAAGTCGACAGCGCCTACCCGCAACGTTGGCTGGGCCGCGTCACGGTCACCACCACCGATGGCCGCACGCTGCGCGGTGCCATTGATGAACCCAAGGGCGACCCGGGCAACACCCTGAGTCGGGCCGAACTGGCGGATAAGTTCCAGCGCCTGGCCCACTTCAGCGGCGCCCGCACCCCGACCCAGGCCAGAGGCCTGATCGAGCAGGTGTGGAACCTGCGTACTACCGCGTCCATGGCCCATTGGCTTTGAGGGATTTGTCATGACTGAACAACGACCGCTGGACGGCATCACCGTCGTCAGCCTGGAACACGCGATTGCCGCGCCATTTTGCACGCGCCAGCTGGCCGACCTCGGTGCCCGGGTCATCAAGGTAGAGCGACCCGGCACCGGCGACTTCGCCCGTGGCTATGACGAGCGGGTGCGTGGCCTGGCGTCGCATTTCGTCTGGACCAACCGCTCCAAGGAAAGCCTGACCCTGGACCTCAAGCAGGACGAGGCGGGCGCTATTCTGGATGCGCTTTTGGCCGATGCCGATGTGTTGGTGCAGAACCTTGCCCCCGGCGCGGCAGCGCGCATGGGCTTATCGTTCGAGGCGCTGCACGTGCGCTTTCCACGCCTGATCGTCTGCGATATTTCCGGCTACGGCGAAGGCGGGCCCTACGAGAAAAAGAAAGCCTACGACCTGCTGATCCAGAGCGAGGGCGGCTTTCTCTCGGTGACCGGTGGCCCAGGTGAAGAGCAGATGGCCAAGGCCGGTTGCTCCATCGCGGATATCTCCGCCGGGATGTACGCCTACAGCGGCATTCTGTCGGCGCTGCTGCTGCGCGGCAAAACCGGCCAGGGCAGTCGCATCGATGTGAGCATGCTCGAAAGCCTGGTGGAGTGGATGGGCTACCCGATGTATTACGCCTTCGACGGCGCGCCGCCGCCACCGCGTGCGGGTGCCGCGCATTCGACGATTTACCCCTACGGGCCGTTTCCCACCGGGGGCGGCGGCACGGTGATGCTCGGCTTGCAGAACGAGCGCGAATGGGCGGCGTTCTGCGACAAAGTGCTGCTCACCCCGGCATTGGCGACGGACGAGCGCTTCAGCGCCAATTTCAAGCGCTCGGCCAACCGCGAGGTGCTGCGCCAGATCATTGTGGAGCGCTTTGCCCAACTGGACGTCGAGGCGGTGATCCAGCGCCTGGAGCACGCGCAAATTGCCAGTGCCCGGGTCAACGACATGCAAGGCGTGTGGGACCACCCGCAACTCAAGGCCCGCGACAGCTGGCGTGACGTCGACAGCCCGGCGGGGCCGTTGCCCTCGCTGCTGCCACCGGCCCGTAACGCCGCGTTTACCCCGCGCATGGACGGCGTTCCAGCGCTGGGGCAACACAGCCAAGGCATCCTCGACCAGTTGGGTTACTCCGTTGAGGCCATTAACAGTCTGCGTGAGCGCGGCGTTATCTAATCAGGAATCACGTGATGCCAAAGCCTTTAGTACGTTCTGCGCTGTTTGTGCCGGGCAGCCGCCCGGAGCGGTTTGCCAAGGCCCTGGCCAGCGGCGCCGACGCAGTGATTGTGGATTTTGAAGACGCGGTGGAAGAGCCGCTCAAACGTCAGGCCCGGGATAATCTGGGCGCGTTCCTGCACGCCCATCCTGAGGCCCAGGTGTGGGTGCGCATCAACGCGCCGCAACATGCCGAGCATTTTGAGGACGTGGCGTTCTGCAAGGCCCATGCAAATGTCGCCGGGGTATTGCTGCCCAAGGTCGAAAGCGCGGCCCAGGTGGCTGTGGTGGCCGCGACCGGCAAGGCTATCTGGCCGATTATCGAAAGCGCACGCGGTTTGCTGGCACTGGCGCAGATTGCCCAGGCGCCCCAGGTGGAGCGCCTGTCGTTCGGTGGCTTGGACCTGGCGCTGGACCTGAACCTGAGCAGTCACTCCCGTGCCGCCGAATTGGCCCTCGACCAGGCGCGCCTGGCGTTGATCGTGCATTCGCGCGCCGCGGGCCTGGCGGCGCCGCTGGACGGCGTGCACCCGGCCATCGACGACCCCGAAGGCCTGCACCGTTCGATCCGGCACGCCTATGAGATGGGTTTTGCCGGGGCGTTGTGCATTCATCCCAAGCAAGTGGCGGTGATCCATGCCGCGCTAGCGCCGAGCGCCCAAGAGCTGGCCTGGGCCAGGCGGGTGGTGGAGGCGGGCGCCCATGGGGCAGGGGCTTATCAGATTGATGGGCAGATGGTGGATGCGCCGGTGTTGCTGCGCGCGCAACGGCTGCTCACTGCCAGCTCTGACTGATGGAACCTAGAGCCAGCTCCCACACTGGACGCGTTCGGCCAGGCCGAACGCAGGTATCTAAAGTTCGAAATTCACGACACGCGTAACATCAGGCACCTTGCCTTAAACACAACAATAAGAAGGTGATTCCCATGCTCAAGCTTTCCCGGGCGCTGCTGTGCGCCGCCACCTTGTTTACCGCTGGCCTGGCCCAGGCGGCAGACCCGATTGTGATCAAGTTCGCCCACGTGGTTGCTGAAAACACCCCTAAAGGCCAAGGCGCGCTGCTGTTCAAAAAACTTGCTGAAGAGCGCCTGCCCGGCAAGGTCAAGGTCGAGGTGTACCCGAACTCGTCGCTGTTTGGCGATGGCAAGGAAATGGAAGCATTGCTGCTGGGTGATGTGCAGATGCTGGCCCCGTCCCTGGCCAAATTCGAGCACTACACCAAGCAAGTGCAGATCTACGACTTGCCGTTCCTGTTCAACGACCTGGCCGCCGTCGACCGTTTCCAGGCGGCCCAGGGCAAGCAACTGCTGACCTCGATGCAGGATAAAAACATCCTCGGCCTGGCCTATTGGCACAACGGCCTCAAACAACTCTCTGCCAACAAGGCCCTGCATGAACCCAAGGACGCCCGTGGCCTGAAGTTCCGCGTGCAGGCTTCCAGTGTGCTCGAAGAACAGTTCAAGGCGATCCGCGCCAACCCGCGCAAGATGAGCTTTGCCGAGGTTTACCAGGGCCTGCAGACCGGTACCGTGAATGGCACCGAGAACACTTGGTCGAACTATGAAAGCCAGAAGGTCAACGAAGTGCAGAAGTACTTCACCGAGTCCAACCACGGCCTGATCGACTACATGGTGATCACTAACGCGACATTCTGGAACGGCCTGGCGCCGGATGTGCGCAGCACCCTGGAGCAGATCATGGCCGAGGTCACCGTGGAGGTGAACAAGCAGGCCGAAGCGCTGAACCAGTCGGCCAAGCAGAAGATCATCGACGCCAAGACCAGCGAAATCATCGAACTGACCCCCGAGCAACGTGCGCTGTGGCGCGAAGCCATGCGCCCGGTGTGGCAGAAGTTCGAAGGCGAGATTGGGGCCGGCCTGATCAAGGCGGCGGACCAGTCCAATCAGTAATCCCCTGTGGGAGCGGGCTTGCCCGCGACTGATCGTTCCCACGCTCCGCGTGGTAATGCATCCCGTGACGCTCCGCGTCGCCTTACGCACGGCGTGATACAGAACGTGGAACGTCCGGGGCGGCATTACCACGCGGAGCGTGAGAACGATCTAGCAGGTTGACCTGGCTTTTTACCTATCTCTGCCTCGCGAGGTTTTGCCATGCAAACGCTAAGACGCGTCTGGGAGCACCTGGAGGAAGGCTTTATCGCTTTCCTGCTGGCCGCCATGACCCTGGTGACGTTCGTCTACGTCATGCTCAACAACGTCTACACCCTGTTCTTTACCCTGGCCGACAAATGGGCCTGGAGCAGCCCCTTCTTCAATGCCCTGGGCGACGGCAGCATGACGTGGGCCCAAGAGATGACCTGGAGTGTGGCGCTGACCAAGGCCATGTTCGGCTGGTTGATTTTCTTCGGCATTTCCTACGGCGTGCGCACTGCTGGCCACCTGGGTGTGGACGCGCTGGTGCGGCTGACCCGGCGCCCGGTGCAGCGTCTGCTCGGCATGCTCGCCTGCCTGTGCTGCCTGGCCTATGCCGGGCTGTTCATGGTGGCCAGCTACAAGTGGGTAAGTGCGGTGATGACCGCGCATATCGGCGCCGAAGACCTCGACCAGTTCGGCATCGATGTCGGCGACATCGTGGTGATCGTGCCCATTGGCTTTGCGTTGGTATTGATCCGCTACCTGGAAATTTTCTACCGCATCTTTACCCACCGCCAGGTCGGGTTGGGGTTGGCCGACGAGGCCGGTGAGGCCAGCAAGTTGGCCGGCAGCCATGAGGAGCGTCACTGATGGCCGTGCTCTGTTTGTTTTTGCTGTTGTTCGTGTTCATGTTCCTGGGCGTGCCGATTGCGATTGCCCTGGGGCTGTCCGGTGCGGTGTCGATCCTGATGTTCAGCCAGGACTCGGTGAGTTCCCTGGCGATCAAGCTGTTTGAAACCAGCGATGCCTACACCTTCCTGGCGATTCCGTTTTTCCTGTTGTCCGGTGCCTTCATGACCACCGGCGGCGTGGCCCAGCGGCTGATCGACTTTGCCAACGCCTGTGTCGGGCATATCCGCGGTGGCCTGGCGATTGCGGCGGTGCTGGCGTGCATGCTGTTTGCAGCGCTGTCCGGGTCGTCACCGGCCACGGTGGCAGCAGTGGGTTCGATTGCCGTGGCGGGCATGGTGCGCTCCGGTTATCCGAAGGAATTTGGTGCGGGCATCATCTGCAATGCCGGGACCTTGGGCATTCTGATCCCGCCGTCGATTGTGATGGTGGTGTATTCGGCGGCGACCGAAACCTCGGTGGGCAAGTTGTTCATGGCCGGGGTGATTCCGGGCTTGCTGCTGGGCCTGATGTTGATGGTCGCGATCTACATCGTCGCCCGCATCAAGAAGCTGCCGGCCCAACCCCGGGCGACATTCCGTGAATGGCTGAGCTGTGCACGCCGAGCGTTCTGGGGCCTGTTGCTACTGGTGATCATCCTCGGCGGCATTTACAGCGGCATGTTCACCCCGACCGAAGCGGCGGCAGTGGCGGCCGTGTATTCAGCATTCGTCGCGCTGTTCGTCTACAAGGACATGAAGCTGCGCGATTGCCCCAAGGTGCTGCTGGAGTCGGGGCGCTTGTCGATCATGCTGATGTTCATCATCGCCAACGCCATGCTGTTTGCTCACGTGCTGACCACCGAACAGATCCCCCAGCAAATCACCGCGTGGGTAATCTCGGAAGGGCTGACGCCGATTGGCTTTTTGATCATGGTCAACGTGGTGCTGCTGATTGCCGGCAGCTTTATGGAGCCTTCGGCCATTGTGCTGATCCTGGCCCCGATCTTTTTTCCGATTGCGATGAAGCTGGGCATTGACCCGATTCACCTGGGGATTGTGATGGTGGTGAACATGGAAATCGGCCTGGTGCACCCGCCGGTGGGGCTGAACCTGTTCGTGACCTCGGCGGTGACCGGGCTGACATTGGGGCAGACTATTCGCGCGGCGATGCCGTGGCTGATGATCCTGTTGGTGTTCCTGATCATGGTGACGTACTTGCCGTTCATTTCCCTGGCGCTGCCGCAGTGGCTCGGAATGTAGGGTGGGAGGGGGCTTGCCCCGATGGCGATGAGTCAGACACTCCCTCATCGGGGCATAGGTATCTACACAACTCAGGGACGACGCAGGCCCTGTGGCGAGGGAGCTTGCTCCCGTGACTACCCAACGGCGGACGCTGATCTAACTGACGCGCCGCGATCCAAATGTGGGAGCTGGCTTGCCTGCGATGGCGGCCTTATTGGTCCATCGCACTCAAGATCGCGTGCGCTACTTTCACCCTTTCGGCATTCGGGTAGTTCCGGTTCGCCAGGATCACCACCCCCATGTCCTTGCTTGGCACGTACGCCACGTAAGCACCAAAGCCGCCAGTGGACCCGGTTTTGTTGTACAGCACGTTGGCCGGCTCGGCCTGGGCGGGTGTCAACCAGGTGACCTTGTGCGGCTCCATCGCCATCGGTGTGGAGTTGCCGTCCAGTAACGCTTGCAGGCCGATGGGGTAGGGGTAGCGTTCCCAGCCCAGCCCCTGGGTCATGCCGTTGACGGTGTAATAGCCGGCGTGACTGGTGGCAATGGCCTGTTGCACCGGTTGTTCCAGGGTTTGCGGGTGCATGTTCGCGATCACGTAGCGGGCCAGGTCCTGGCTGCTGCTCTTGAGGCCATAGGCTTCGAAGTCCAGGGCGCCAGGGTTGACGCGTACCGGTTTCTGCTGGCTGTCATAGCCCTGGGCGTATTGGCCAGCCTTGTCGGCGGGGACGCGAGTATAGGTATTGGTCAAGCCCAGCTTGGGCAGCAGGGTTTTTTCCATGGCGACGGTGAACGGCTGGCCCAGGCTTTTTGCGGTCACGTAACCGAACAGGCCAATGCTGGGGTTGGAGTAAAGGCGTTGTTCCCCCGGCGCATAAGTGGGTTTCCAATGCTGGAAGTAATCCATCATGGTGGTTGCACTGTCGGCGGCATCCGGAAACTGCAGCGTCAGGCCGCCGGCGGTATAAGTGGCCAGTTGCAGCAGGCTGATGCGATCGAACGCGCTGCCAGCCAGGACGGGCAGATGTTGGCTGGTCATGTCCGACAGCTTGAGCTTGCCGATGGCCTGGGCATACCCGCCGAGGGTGGCGTTGAAGGTTTTGCTCACTGAGCCGATTTCGAACAGGGTGTTTTCGGTGACGGGTGCCTGGGTGTCTTTGGCGGCGACGCCGTAGTTAAAGTATTGCACCTTGCCGTGTTGGACGACCGCGACCGTCAGGCCCGGGATGCCTTGCTGTTTCATCAGAAGGGTGACGTGGCTGTCCACGACCTGGCGCATATCGGTGGCTGCCATGCAGCTGCCGGCGCCGAGCAACAAGGCTGAAACCGCATATTTTTTCAGGGTGTGTTTCATGGTTCGCTTCCATGTAAATAAGGCAATGACGATCGGAACCTGCGCAGGCGTGGCAAATGTAGGTGGATTTCCGGGCGCCGGCAAACGATGATATCTCGCACCTGCCATTAGAAAAAATTGGGTCAAGCCATGTTGCGTTCCCACCTGCCGCTCAATGCGTTGCGCGCTTTCGAAGCGTCGGCGCGCCATTTGAGCTTTACCCGTGCGGCCATTGAGCTGTGCGTGACCCAGGCGGCAGTCAGTCATCAGGTCAAAAGTCTCGAAGCGCAACTCAACGTCACGCTGTTCAAGCGCCTGCCACGGGGCTTGATGCTCACCAGCGAAGGCGAATCCCTGCTGCCCGTGCTGCGTGACGCCTTCGACCGAATTGCCCTGACCTTGGATCAGTTTGAAGGCGGCCATTACCGTGAAGTCCTGACGGTGGGGGCGGTCGGTACCTTTGCGGTGGGCTGGTTGTTGCCACGCCTGGCGGATTTTCACAGCCGCTACCCGTTGATCGACTTGCGCTTGTCCACCCACAACAATCGCGTGGATGTCGCTGCCGAGGGCCTGGATTATGCCATCCGCTTTGGCGCCGGCGCGTGGCACGGCACCGACGCCTGCCCCTTGCTTGAGGCACCGCTGACGGTGTTGTGCGTGCCGCAGATTGCCGAACAACTGCACAGCCCGGCTGACGTACTGAAGCACACCTTGCTGCGTTCCTACCGTGCCGATGAGTGGAACCTGTGGTTCCAGGCCGCCGGTTTGCCCAGCGATACACGGGTGCCGCGCAGCGTGGTGTTCGACTCTTCGCTGGCGATGATGGAGGCCGCGCTGCAAGCGACTGGCGTAGCACTGGCGCCAGCCCTGATGTTTTCACGGCAATTGGAGAACGATGTGATCCGCCAGCCGTTCGAGGTGGGGATCACCACCGGCAGCTATTGGTTGACGCGCTTGCAGTCGCGGGCTGAGACACCCGCGATGTTGGCGTTCAAAGGGTGGTTGCAGGCAAGTGTTGGATAACATTTGGGGAGGCAGGCCCTCATTTATGTAGGAGCGAGCTTGCTCGCGAAAAACTCCCAGGCGCCGCGTCTATCCAGGACGCCCGCGTTATCGTTGTCGTTTTTCGCGAGCAAGCTCGCTCCTACATCAGGTATTGGCGGAACCATCCCAGGGTGCGTTCCCAGGCAAGGTTCGCCGCTGCTTCGTCATAGCGCGGTGTCGAATCATTATGAAAACCGTGATTGGCGCCCTTGTAGATAAACGCCTCATACCTCGTCCCCGCGGCCTTCAATGCCTGTTCATACGCCGGCCAGCCTTCATTGATGCGTGTATCCAGCTCACCGAAATGCAACATGATCGGCGCCTTGATACGCGGCACGTCCTTGGCGTCGGGTTGGCGCCCGTAGAACGACACTGCCGCGCCCAGTTCCGGGTAGGCCACCGCCGCTGCATTGGTCACGCCACCGCCGTAACAGAACCCGGTGATGCCGACTTTGCCCGTGCTGCTGTCGTGCTGCATCAGCCACTCGATGGCGGCGAAGAAGTCGTTCATCAGTTTGGTCGGGTCGACGGTCTGCTGCAGGGCGACGCCTTTTTCATCATTGCCAGGGTAGCCGCCCACCGAGGTCAGGCCGTCGGGGGCCAGGGCGATAAAGCCGGCCTTGGCCAGGCGTCGGGCGACGTCTTCGATATAGGGGTTCAGGCCCCGGTTTTCATGCACCACCACCACGGCTGGCAGCTTGCCTGCCGCCTTGGCTGGGCGCACCAGATAGCCGCGCACGGTGCCGTTGCCTTTGGGCGAGGGGTAGGTGATGTAGTCGGCGACGATATCCGGGTCGGTGAATTTCACCTGTTCGGCCAGGGCGTAATTGGGGCTCAGGGCCGCGAGCAATGCCGAAGCGGTGAGGCCACCGAGGGTGAACAGCGCGGCGCGGTCGAGAAATTCGCGGCGGTTGATCTTGCCGTGGGCATAGCCGTCGTAGAGTTCCAGCAGTTCGGGAGCAAAGTCTTTCGCGGTCAGACGAGTCATCGGTGCAGTCCTCGATTAGCGGTTGCCGTCACTGTAGACCAGGATCAAACCTCGCGGCCATGGGCGGCGGCGGCCAGTTGCCCGGTGTCGACGCGCACGAACACCGAGTCGCCGACGGCGGTGAGCACGCTGCCTGCATACACTTCGCAGACCACCCGGCTTTTGCGACCGATTTCGCCTTCGACCCGCGCCCGCAGGACCAGGGGCACACCCATGGGCGTGGGCTTGATGAATTTGATCCCCAGGTTACCGGTGACGCAGTCGATGCGCGGCAGGCTGCCGGGTTCACGCTGTTCGGCGCGGTAGTGGTAGGCCATGGCGGTCCAGTTGGAATGGCAGTCCACCAGCATGGCGATCAGGCCACCGTAGACCAGGTCTGGCCAGCCGCTGTATTTGGCCTCGGGTTGATGCTCGGCAATGACGTGTACGCCATCGTCATCCCAGCGGCTCTTGATGTGCAGGCCATGAGGGTTGCTGCTGCCGCAGCCGTAGCAGATGCCTTCCGGCGCCGTGGTGTCCTGGAGAGAAGCGCTGTGCATGCAGAGTCCTTGTTGTTGTTTGGGCGACGCTTCTATTTAGCAGGCCAGGGGTTAGCGAGCAAACTTCTTCGCCCCGGCCACGCAGCCGATCACCGCCACCGTCACCAGCACCATGCCCAGGCTGACCTGTTCATGCAGCAAACCCGCTGCCAGCGCCAGGCCGAAGAACGGTTGCAGCAACTGCAACTGGCCGACCGCGGCAATCCCGCCCTGGGCCAGGCCGCGGTACCAGAATACAAAGCCGATCAACATGCTGAACACCGCCACGTAGCCCAGGCTCAACCAGGCCGGCAAGCTGATACCGCTGAGGGTAGACGGCGCCAACAACAGGCTCAAGGGCGCCACCACCGGCAGCGACACCACCAGCGCCCAGCAGATCACCTGCCAGCCGCCCAGGCTGCGCGACAGCTTGGCGCCTTCGGCATACCCCAGGCCGCATGCCAGCACGGCCAACAGCATCAACACATCGCCCGCGGGTGCGGCGCTCAAGCCTTGGGCAACGGCATATCCCATCACCAACAGGCTGCCCAGGATCGAAAACAACCAGAACACCGGCCTCGGCCGTTCACCGCCGCGCAGCACACCGAACACCGCCGTAGCCAGTGGCAGCAGGCCGATAAAGACGATGGAGTGGGCCGAGGTCACGTACTGCAGGGCCAGGGCCGTCAGCAGTGGAAAGCCGATCACCACGCCAAGCGCGACGATAACCAGCGGTGCCCATTGCTGGCGCGTGGGGCGTCTTTCCTTGAATACCCCCAATAGGCACAACCCCAGTAGCGCCGCGAGAGTGGCGCGGATCATGGTCAGGAACACCGGATCGAATTCCATGACCGCCAGGCGCGTGGCTGGCAGCGAGCCGCTGAAAATCACCACACCGATAAAACCGTTGATCCAACCCTGGGTGCTGCTGTCCAGAGTGCCGAGAGGAGAAGTGCGTTCCATGGGGGACCTGTCCGAAAATGGCAGTTGCGTGCTGGGCATCCTAGGATTGAAGATTAAGACAATCAAAAAATTGTCATGGATACAGCCCTATGCCCCGTGCTCGCTACAAGACGCTGGTCGATACCTTCGCCGAGGCCATCCGCAGCGGCCAATTGCAGCCCGGCACGCGGTTGCCTACCCATCGCCAATTGGCCGCCGAGCATGGCCTGGCACTGGTCACCGCCAGCCGGGTGTACAGCGAGCTGGAAGCCATGGGCCTGGTCAGTGGCGAAACCGGGCGCGGCACCTTCGTACGTGAGATTGCCTTGCCACCGGGGCAGGGCAGTGGGCAGATGACGGTTGCGGCGGGTTTGCTTGACCTGAATTTCAACTATCCGTCTTTGCCGGGCCAGGCCGAGCTGCTGCGCACGGCGTTGCGCCAACTCGCCCTGTCTGGCGACCTGGAGGCGCTGCTGCGCTACCAGCCCCATGCCGGGCGTGTGCACGAGCGCGCCGCCGTGGCCCGGCACTTGTTGAACCGAGGGTTGACGGTGCAAGCCGAGCAGGTGCTGGTGGTCAGCGGCGCCCAGCATGGCCTGGCGGTGAGCATGATGACCTTGCTCAAGCCTGGGGATGTGGTCGCGGTGGATGCGCTGACCTATTCGGGGTTTAAGGTACTGGCCGAAACCCTGCACCTGGAACTGGTCGCCATCCCAGTCACAGCCAACGGCCCTGATCTTGACCACCTGCACAGCCTGTGTCGCCAGCGCCCGGTGCGAGCGGTGTACAGCATGCCGACCCTGCATAACCCGCTGGGCTGGGTGATGAGCCTGGAGCAGCGCGAGCGCTTGGTGGCAATCGCCCGGCAGCACAACCTGATGATCATCGAGGATGGCGCCTATGCGTTTCTCGCCGAAGAAGCGCCGCCGCCTTTGGCAACTCTTGCACCGGAGCGCACGGTGTACATCGGCGGGTTGTCCAAAAGTGTCGCCACCGGTTTGCGCGTGGGCTTTATCGCTGCGCCTATGGCGTGGGTAAGCGGGTTGGAACGCACGATCATGGCCACTACCTGGAACGTGCCGGGGGTGATGAGCGCGATTGCGGTGGGCTGGCTCGAGGACGGCACGGTGGCGCAACTGGAGGCGCAAAAGCGTGCGGATGCCCAGGCCCGTCAAGCGTTGGCGGCGCAGGTGCTGAGAGGGGTGAAGACCATCAGCCATCCGTCATCCTACTTTCTGTGGCTACCGTTGGCGGAAGACGCCCGCGCCGATCAGGTCGCCATGACCTTGCAGCGCGCGGGCATCTCGGTTTCAACCGCCGAACCGTTCGCGGTCTCGGCCCAGGTGCCCCACGCGCTGCGCCTGGCCCTGGGTTCGGTGCCGATGGCGGCGCTGCGTGAGGCGCTGGTGACGGTGCGTAAGGTGGTGGCGTGGTGAGGTTTGCTCAGTACTTGTAAGCCTGGCGCCCAATCAGCAGCCATTGGCCGTGCTGTTTTTGCCAAACCTGAAAGTTGTCGATATCGGTTGGTGTGTCCACACCGCTGTTCACTGCCAAGGCGTGGAAGTGGTTGCGCACCAGAGCGGTATCGCCGTTGAGAGTGATGGTCTGGTTTTGCATCTCCAGGGTTTTGAATGCGCTGGTATGGGTTTCCAGGTCGGCAATGAATTGCGCCTTGTTTTGCACCTTGCCGCTGGAGTGGCCGTAGGTGAGCTTGTCGGACGTCAGTGCATGAAGCTGCTTGAGGTCCAGATGCAGCATGGCTTGGGTCAATTGATCGACTGCCTGGGCTACATCCTTCTCGGCGGCGCCGGGCGCGGCGGCGACGTAGCCGGAGAAGAGGCACAGAAATCCGATCAGCACTTTGAAGTTGGACATGGGTATTTCCTTATTGTTGTTAAGAAATACGACGAGGTATGTCGTCGTACAACCATGCAATATTCTCAAGGCGGAAGGAAAGTGAAATTTTGCAGGAGCTTGAGGTGAGGAGGCGCTAGAGTGTTCATCACCATCCGCGCAGCCGAGGTACATCATGGATTTTGACTGGCACAGCGACGTCATCACCCGCGCTACAGCCGTCACCCCTAGCTATAAAAACACCCAGAACGTGCGCCGCTTTATGCTTGAGCAGTGTGGCCCGGCGTTCAAGTTCAACCGTCCATTCATGGCGTGGATTCGTAACGGCGCACCCAAGACTTTGGGGGATGTGGTGGAGGAGTGGCAACGTCGCAACGAGGTGCTTCGGTCCTCGCACCACGGTGTTTGAACTGAAATATGAACAAAAACTGTGGGAGCGGGCTTGCTGTGGCGAGGGAGCTTGCTCCCGCTCGATAGCGCAGCTGGAGCCGGCTTTTTGGGGGCGCTACGCACCCCAGCGCAAGCAAGCTTGCTCGCCCACAGCAAGCCCGCATTTGAGTGAGGAGCCCAGCTAGATAGCCGCCAGCGGTGGCGTACGCGGCGGGATCATCCGTTTGCTGCCGGTGGCTTCGAACGCCGAGGCAAAGCGCAACAGCGCCGAATCGTCATAGGCACGCCCGGCGAAGGTCAGCCCCACCGGCATGCCGATGTCTGCCATCACCCCCATCGGCACGGTGACGGTGGGCACGCCCAGGTGGCGGATGGCGAGGTTGCCGTTGGCCACCCACACGCCGTTGCTCCAGGCAATGTCGGCAGACGCTTCGTTCACATCGGCATCCGCCGGGCCTACGTCGGCCACGGTGGGGAACAGCACGGCGTCGAGCCCGAGGGTGTCCATCCAGTCTTCCAGGTCCAGGCGCCGGGTTTGCTCCAGGCCGCACAGGCCATCGGGCACGGTGCTGATCTGGTCCCATGGCGTGATGCCGCGTTGGGCCATGCGCACGTATTCGTCCATGCCGGCGGCCAGGTCGTCTTCACGGTTGGGCAGGGTGCCGGGGTCGTGGGGGAAGATGTTCGGCCCGTCCACATCGGCCAGGCGGTTCAGGTGCGGGTCGCCGTTGGCACGCAGGAAATCATCGAAGGCCCATGCAGACAGCTCCCACAACTCGTCGTGGAGGAACTCTTTAGAGACCAGGCCACGGGTAAACACCGTCGGCGCGCCGGGGCGGTCGCCTTCGCAGTTGGACACCAGCGGGAAATCCACTTCGATCACTTCGGCACCCGCCGCTTCCAATGCCTGGCGCGCGGCTTGCCACAGTTCGATCACCGTGGCGCGGGTGTGGATCTTTTGTCCGGTCGGGCCGCCGATACCCGGTTTTTCGCTGGTGCCAGCATCCGGGTCGGCGTTGATGTACATGCGCGGCACGCCAAAGCGCTTGCCGGCCAGGTTTTCGCTGTCGACTGCCAGCGCGGCGTAGGACACCGGGCGCACCGAGGTGACGCTGGGGATCGGCACCCAGGGTTGCAGGCGCCACAGGTCACCACGTGTGTCCGGGTCTTCGGCCACCACGACGTCGAGCACTTCCAGCAGGTCGGCCATGGTGCGAGCATAAGGCACCACCACGTCCATGGTCGGGGTCAGTGGCCAGTTGCCGCGCACCGAAATCACGCCACGGGACGGCGTGTAGGCACACAAGCCATTATTGGAGGCCGGGCCGCGACCGCTGGACCAGGTTTCTTCAGCCAGCCCGAACGCGGCAAAGCTGGCGGCGGTGGCGGTACCAGCGCCGTTGGAGGAACCCGACGCAAACGGCGCGGTGAGGTAGTCGGCGTTGTAGGGGCTTTCGGCGCGACCGTACACGCCACGCTGCATACCGCCATTGGCCATCGGCGGCATGTTGGTCTTGCCCAGGCAGATAGCGCCACCGGCACGCAGACGCTCAATGGTGAAGGCATCGCGCTGGGCCACCAGCTTGGCAAACGCCGGGCTGCCGGATGCAGCCGTCAACCCCTTGACCAGGTAACTGTCCTTGGCGGTGTAAGGAATGCCATCCAGCGGCCCCAGGGTTTGCCCCTTGGCACGGCGCGCATCGGACGCCTGGGCTTCTTTGAGCGCATCGGGGTTGCGTACCACCACGGCGTTCAGTGCAGTGGCCGTCTGCGGGCCATCGTAGGCATCGATCCGCGCCAGGTACGCCTGCACCAGTTCAACTGCCGTGGTCTGGCCGGCTTCAAGCGCAGCGCGCAATTGGGCAATGGAGACTTCAGTAACTTGCATCACGTTTTTTTCGCCGCCTTCAAGTGGGGGTATGGCGGCAGTCTACGTACAGATATTTCACAAAACCAGCGCGGCATACTTCGTGTAGGCGGCGGGAACGACATCACCAAGCAAGGCGTCAGCAACATTGCGAGTGGCCGCCCTTTATCGCTAAGGTGGCCGCGTTGATTAACGTTGCACTTCAAGGAAGAGACCATGCACAGACCTTATATCGCCCTGGCTGCCTTGCTCGGGTTTACCCTCTATACGGTGGCGACGATGCTCACGGCCGAGCAATCACTGTTGGCATTTGGATGGGAACTGATGTCCCGGCCCGATACGGCGCAGGTGGTGATTGACCTGTATCTGATGGCGGTGCTGGCGTGTGTGTGGATGTACCGGGATGCGCGTGGGCGAGGGCGGTCGATGGCCTCAGTGCTGCCGTATTTTTTACTGACGGCAGTGTTTGTGTCGGTAGGGCCTTTGCTCTATATCGTGGTTAATGGATTTTCTCGCCGGGCCATGAAGTGAGGCTTGTTGCTCCCGTGACGACCTGCCAGCGACGCTGATCTACCTGACGCACGACGTCCAAAGTGGGAGCTGGCTTGCTCGCGAAGGCGGCCTGGCAGTCAACACAGTTGGATTGTGGACATATCCATAGCAGATCAAGAGCGGCTCGCTTCGCATCGTGGTTACCGTTGAGCGCTACGGAATTGTGTCGATACCTATGGTCATCGCAGGCAAGCCACCCACATCTGGATCGTGGGGGTGTCAGGTAGATAGGCTTCGGCTAGCAGGCCGCCATCGCAGGCAAGCCAGCTCCCACATTTGGATCTAGTGGTGTCAGATAAATATGCGTCGGCTGGCAGGCCGTCACGGGAGCAAGCT
This sequence comes from Pseudomonas sp. DWP2-2, assembly GCF_049897065.1. NCBI lineage: Bacteria > Pseudomonadati > Pseudomonadota > Gammaproteobacteria > Pseudomonadales > Pseudomonadaceae > Pseudomonas > Pseudomonas sp. DWP2-2. Next base: position 73,211 of record NZ_JAFCVN010000009.1, read on the forward strand.
CCCTCGCCACAGGTCCCGCGTCGCCCCAAAGTTGTAGATAACTACGGCTATGGGTCGACGTGATCGATCAAACGCCTTTGGTCGACGGCAACAGTACCGTGAGGATACCCACCAGCGGCAGGAACGAGCACAGCTTGTACACGTATTCGATGCCGTGATGGTCAGCGAGCATCCCGAGCAGCGCCGCGCCGATCCCGCTGAAGCCGAACATCAGGCCGAAGAATATCCCGGCGATCATGCCCACATTGCCCGGCACCAGTTCCTGGGCAAACACCACGATGGCCGAGAACGCCGAGGCGATGATAAAGCCGATGACCACGCTGAGTACGGCGGTCCAGAACAGGTCGACGTAGGGCAGGGCCAGGGTGAACGGTGCGGCGCCGAGGATCGAGAACCAGATGACTTTCTTGCGGCCGATCTTGTCGCCGATCGGGCCGCCGGCGAAGGTGCCCACGGCCACTGCGCCGAGGAACAGGAACAGGTACATCTGCGAGCTGGCTACCGACAGCTGGAATTTCTCGATCAGGTAGAACGTGAAGTAACTGGTCAGGCTGGTCATGTACCAGTATTTGGAAAACACCAGCACAGCCAATACCACCAGGGCGAAGGTCACGCGGCCTTTGGACAAACCGTGGGTCGCCTGGCTGCCTTGCTTGAGCTTGAACAGGTTGAGGTGGTGGCGGTACCAGCGGCTCAAGCCGTACAGCACCAGGATGGCGAACACCGCAAACAGGCCGAACCAGGCAATGTGGCTTTGGCCGTAGGGAATGATGATCGCCGCCGCCAGCAGCGGGCCGAAAGCGCTGCCGGTGTTGCCGCCGACCTGGAAGGTCGATTGCGCCAGGCCGTAGCGCCCACCGGAAGCCAGGCGTGCGACGCGGGAGGTTTCCGGGTGGAAGGTCGATGAGCCCACACCCACCAGCGCCGCCGCGAGCAATATCGCCGGGAAGTTGCCGACAAATGCCAGCATCAGGATGCCGATCAAGGTGCACACCATGCCCGCTGGTAATAACCAGGGTTTGGGGTGGCGGTCGGTGTGGTAGCCGATCCACGGTTGCAGCAGGGAGGCGGTCAACTGGAAGGTCAGGGTGATCAGGCCGACCTGGGTGAAGCTCAGGCCGTAGTTGGCCTTGAGCATCGGGTAGATCGATGGCAGCACAGCCTGGATCAAGTCATTGATCAGGTGCGCCAGGGCACAGGCGCCCAAGACGCGCATGACTAAGGGGCTTACTTGCGGGCTGGTCGAAGGTGCGGCGGGTGACGCTGTGACTGTGGACATGCGGGCATTCCGTACAAGGCAGCTGACAGGCGTGGAGGCGGGCGGCGGTGATGTGAACCGCCACTCCATCTGGACTCGGCGTTTATGCTAGATTCGGCGCCAATGCCTGTCTCGCGCAATTCGGGCAGAAACCATCGCAAAAAGGGCGAAATGATCAAATCACTGGATAAATTTCTGCGAGAGATCGATGAGGGCGACTGGGCCGTCATCAGTTCGGCCACCGATTACCCCGAAAACTGGGTGATCCCCGAACACAGCCACAACAAGCACCAACTGCTGTACGCCATTGGCGGTGTGATGGTGGTGTACTCGGCCCTGAGGCAATGGACGGTGCCGCCCAATCGTGGCTTCTGGATGCCTTGCGGTCAAGTTCACTCACTGCGTTGCGTGGGTACGCTGAAGATGCGCAGCGTGTTCGTGCGCCCGGACAGCTTCCCCAACCTGCCGGCCGAGCCCAAGACGGTGACGGTCTCGCCGTTGCTGAGTGAACTTATCAAGGCCTCGGTGAGCCTGAAACCGCCGTATGCCGAGGATTCACGCGACGCGAGGATCATGCACCTGATTCTTGATGAACTGGCTATCCTGCCGGCTTTGCCGCTGTCTTTGCCGCAGCCTGCGGACCCGCGCCTGAGCCCGATCTGCCTGGCGTTGCAGGATGAACCGAGTGATGCCTCCACCGTGGCCGACTGGAGTGCGCGGTTGGGATTGGACCAGACCACCATCCAGCGCCTGTTCCGTAAGGAAACCGGCATGACCTTCGGCCAATGGCGCCAGCAGGCGCGGTTGCTGCTGGCGCTGGAGCGCATTGCGGTGGGGGAGAAGATCATTGATGTGGCGTTTGAATTGGGCTACGAAAGCCCCAGCGCTTTTACCAGCATGTTCAAGAAACAGTTTGGCAAAACGCCGAGTCATTTTTTCAAATAGCGTCGCTCGCCATGCGCGCATGAGCAGGGCGGCGGGATGCCAGGTAAGCCAGCAGCGTGGCGACTACCAGCAAGGCGGCGCTCAACTCGAAGGTGGCCCGGTAGCCGCTCAAGTCGAATGCCACGCCACCGACGGTGGCACCGGCGGCAATCGCCAACTGGATGATGGCGACCATCAACCCCCCGCCGGACTCAGCGTCGTCGGGCAAGGTGCGTGCCAGCCATGTCCACCAGCCAACCGGTGCAGCTGTCGCTACCAGGCCCCAGCAGCCCAACAGCAGGGTGGTGACAATCGCTGAACCGCCGAACCCCACCAGAGCAAGGGCAATGCCGGCCATGATCAACGGAATGGCAATCAGCGTCGGGTACAGGTGACGCTTGAGCAAATGCTCAATCAACACCGTACCCGCCAGGCCGGCCAGGCCGAGCACCAGCAGCATCAGCGACAGGGTGGACACCTCGACCCGGGTCACGCCTTCCAGGAATGGCCGCAAGTAAGTGAACAGCATGAACTGGCCCATGAAGAACAGGCTGACGGCGCACATGCCCAAGGCCACCTTGGAGTTTTTCAGCAGGCGCAGCGCATTGCCGGTGGCCGCCGTGCCGCTGTGCTTGAGCGCCGGTAAGCTCAGCCACAGCCAGGCCAGCGCAATCACGGCCACTGGCACCACGCAAAAGAATGCGCCGCGCCAGCCAATCAGGCCGCCAAGAAAGCTGCCCAGCGGCGCCGCGATCACCGTCGCCAGGGCGTTGCCACCGTTGACGATGGCCAAGGCCCGTGGCACTTGGGCGGGCTCGACCAGGCGCATTGCCGTGGCCGCCGACAGTGACCAGAAGCCGCCAATCGCCACTCCAATCAACGCGCGCCCGAGCATGAACACCGCGTAATTCGGTGCGAACGCCACCACGCTGCCAGAGACGATCATCAGCAGGGTCAGGGCCATCAGCAGGCGCTTGCGATCCATCCGCGCGGCAACCGCCGCGATCACCAGGCTGGTGAGCAAGGCAAACACCCCGGACACGGAAATGCCCTGGCCGGCCTGGCCTTCAGTGATGTGCAAGTCAGCGGCCAGCGGTGTGAGCAGGCTGACCGGCATGAACTCGGAGGCGACCAAGGCAAACGCCGCGAGCGACATCGCCAGCACCGCGCCCCAGCGTTGCGGTTGAGGGGTAACGGAACTCACTGCAAGTGGCTCTGGAAGAAGGTGGTGAGCGTGTCAAACGGGATCAGTTCGACGCGGTCGTACAGGTCTACATGGCCGGCGTTGGGGATGATCAGCAATTGCTTGGGCTCGGCGGCGCGTTGATAGGCGTCTTCACTGAATTCACGGGAGTGCGCGTTGGCCCCGGTAATCAGCAGCAGTGGGCGCGGCGAGATCGTCTCGATATCGTTGAAGGGGTAGAAGTTCATGAACTTGACGTTACTGGTGAGCGTCGGCCGGGTGGTGGTCTGCGATGAGGCGCCTGCCGGGGTGACTTCGCCGCGGGGGGTGCGGTAGAAGTCGTAGAACTCGTCGCCGACCAGGTCGCCCGTGAGGCTCTGCGGCGTGCCACCGGTGTAGAGGGTCTCGCCGCCCTGGAACTCTACATAGCGCTGGTTGGCGGCCTGGCGCAGGATCTGCTGGCGCTGTTGCAAGGTCATGCCGTGCTTGAGGCCATTGCGGTTGGCCGCGCCCATGTCGTACATGCTGACGGTGGCGATTGCCTTGAGACGCGGATCGATCTTCGCAGCACTGATCACAAAACTGCCGCTGCCACAAATGCCGATGGCACCGATGCGTTCCCGGTCGACCTGTGGGCGAGTGCCGAGAAAGTCCACGGCGGCGCTGAAGTCTTCCACGTAGAGGTCGGGCAACACCGCGTTGCGTGGTGTGCCGGCGCTTTGGCCCCAGAACGACAGGTCCAGGGACAGGGTCACGAAACCCTGTTCAGCCATTTTGGTGGCGTAGAGGTTGGCGCTTTGCTCTTTGACGGCGCCCATCGGGTGGCCGACGACAAGGGCTGCGTGCTTTGAGCCTGGGGCAAGGTGCTTGGGCACGAACAGCGTGCCTGCGACCTGCATGCCGTATTGATTGTTGAAGGTGACAGGTTCGGCCGTCACTGTGTCGCTGCTGTAGAAGTTATCCGCACCGTTAGACATATCGGCTCCAAATGAAGAAAGAGAAGTCACCAACAAACCCAGGGCGAGCAAGAGGCGTTTCATAGGGGTGTTCCTCGTGAAGTGTCAGCACATTTTCCGGGTGACGGTAGGGCTTCTGTAGTGCATTTGAGTGGATTACTTGCCTGATCCTCTGAGTTTCAGTGCCAGATGACGACGCCCATGACTTGCGCGGGTAAAGTGCAATGAAGCATTGAAAGGGGCTGTCATGACATCCACTCCCACCCCATTGAACGCGCTGATCCAGTCGATTGGTTCGCGCACGCCGTCGCCCGGCGACTACGCCATGCCGATCCCCGGCCTGGGCTTTTATCGGCGTGAGCAACCCGCTGCGCCGGTGGTGTGCATGGTTGAGCCGTGCATCGTGCTGGTGGCCCAGGGCGAGAAGCAGTTGTGGGTCGGTGGCGAGGGCTACCCCTACGACACTTCCCGGTTCCTGGTGACGTCGCTGGACATTCCGGCCAATTCCGAGGTGCTGGCGGCCAGCCCTGAGCAACCGTGCCTGGGGCTGACGTTCAAGCTGGACCTGCGCATGCTCGCGGAGCTGATCGCCCAGGGTGGCTTGCCACCGGTGCGTGAGCGTGCGGTCATGAAGGGCGTGGGGATCGGCACGGTCACCGACGGCATGCTGGCCGCATTCGCGCGCCTGGTGGCGTTGCTGGATGAACCCGAGGCTATTCCGGTACTCGCGCCATTGATCCAGCGCGAGATTCATTACCGGCTATTGAAAAGCGACCAGGCCGGCCGACTGCGCCAGATCTGCTCGGTGGACGGACAGGGCTATCGAATTGCCAAGGCGATCGACTGGCTGAAGTTGAATTTCGACGCAGCCCTGCGTGTGGAAGAGCTGGCAGCGCGGGTGCAAATGAGCGCGGCGACCTTTCACCATCACTTCCGGCAACTGACCGCGATGAGCCCGCTGCAATACCAGAAATGGCTGCGTCTGAATGAAGCACGACGATTGATGTTGAACGAGCACCAGGATGTCTCCAGTGCCGCGTTCAAAGTCGGGTATGAGAGCCCGTCGCAATTCAGCCGTGAGTACAGCCGGCTGTTCGGGGTGCCGCCCAAGCGTGATATGGCAACACTGCGGGGCCGGGCGGGTGTCAGTGATCCGCCGGGGTCAGATTAGCGTAGAAGATGCAGCCAATCAGCCGTGCGAACAGGCTCAGGGTTTCCGGCAGGTTCGGGTCGTCGAACAGCATGGCCCGTGAGTCCAGCGCACACAGCGCCCCGAACAGGCGGCCATCGGGCAGGAAGATCGGCGCGCCGGCGTAGCTTTCGATGGCGTATTGCTTGACCACCGGGCGTGACGCGAAACGGCCGTTCTGGCTGATCTGGGGGATGAACAGGGTGTGTGGGTTGATGCAGAACTCACTGCACAGGGTGGTTTCAAGGTCGAGTACGTCGTCGACGTTGATGCCCATTTGCAGCGGGTCGTAGGCCGAACACACCACCCATTCCTGGTCGGTGAACTTGGCGATGCCGGCGAATCTCATCCCGGTCAGACGAGTGACCAGCTTGAGGATGTTGGTGGTTGCTTCAATTTCGGCAATGGCGGCGCGCTCGTCTGCGCTGAGTAACCTGTGTGCGGCGGTGACGCTTGAAACCATGCTGAACGCTCCAATGGCGTGGTCGCAGGCCGCGACCACGCACAGTCAGGTTATTAGTTGATGCGCGGGTGTTGCTGTACCAGGTTTTCCCGCTTGGTTTGCAGCGCGGCAATCTCGGCATCGATGTCTTCGATTTTCTGCTCGATATTGTCGTGATGCTCCTGCAGCAGCTCCTTGGCTTCTTCCATGTCGGAAGCCGCCGGGGCCGCGCCACGCAGGGGCTTGTTGGCGGTTTCCTTCATGGTCAGGCCCGTGATCAGTCCAACCACTGCAAACACCATCAGGTAATAGGCGGGCATGTACAGGTCGTTGGTGCTCTCCACCAGCCAGGCCACGGCGGTCGGCGTAACACCGGCGATCAGTACCGAGACGTTGAACGCACTGGCCAGGGCGCTGTAGCGCAGATGGGTGGGGAACATTGCTGGCAAGGTCGACGCCATCACGCCGATAAAGAAGTTCAGCACCACCGCCAGAATCAACAGGCCGCCGAAAATCAGGCCGGTCTTGCCACTGGTGATCAGCATGAAGGCCGGGATCGACAGGAACAGCAGGCCAATGCTGCCGGCGATGATGAAGGGCTTGCGGCCGATCTTGTCGCTGACGAAACCAATGAACGGCTGCACGAACAACATACCGACCATAATCGCGATGATGATCAGCACGCCGCTGTTTTCGGCATAGTGCAGGTTGTGGGACAGGTAGCTCGGCATGTAGGTGAGCAGCATGTAGTAGGTCACGTTGGTGGCCGCGACGATACCGATGCAGGTCAGCAGGCTGCGCCAGTGCTTGGTGGCGATTTCCTTGAACGAGACTTTAGGGCCGTGGCTCAGGCCTTCGCGGTCACCCTGTTCGAGTTTGTCGACATGCTGTTGAAACGCCGGGGTTTCTTCCAGCGCGTGGCGCAGGTACAGGCCGATGATGCCCAGGGGCAGGGCGAGGAAGAACGGCAGGCGCCAGCCCCAGGCCTCGAATTCGGCTTCACCGAGCACGGTGGAGATCAACACCACTACACCCGCGCCGAGCACGAAACCGGCGATGGAGCCGAAGTCCAGCCAGCTGCCAAGGAATCCGCGCTTGCGGTCCGGGGCGTACTCAGCCACGAAAATCGACGCGCCGGTGTACTCGCCGCCCACCGAGAAACCCTGGGCCATTTTGCACAGCAGCAACAGGATCGGGGCCCAGATGCCAATGGAGGCATAGCCGGGGATCAAGCCGATGGCAAAGGTGCTCAAGGACATGATCACGATGGTGGCGGCCAGGACTTTTTGCCGCCCGTACTTATCGCCCAGTGCGCCGAAGAACAGGCCGCCCAGCGGGCGAATCAGGAAAGGTACGGAGAAGGTGGCCAGTGCTGCGATCATCTGCACGCTGGGGGAAGCGTCGGGGAAGAACACCTTGCCCAGCACATAGGCGACAAAGCCATAGACGCCAAAGTCGAACCATTCCATGGCATTGCCAAGTGCGGCGGCGGTGATCGCCTTGCGCATCTTGTTGTCGTCGACAATGGTGATGTCTTTCAATCCGATGGGTTTGACGCGTTTTTTACGTAGTTTCATGCGGGCCACTCAAAAGCTGAACAGGGGAGGTGCCATCGCTACGATGGCACCGCTCTGTCAGTTCAGATACAAGTGGACACGAAATAATTCACCGCTTTGTGTATTTTTTCTCGCATGGGTAAAAATGCCTGGTTCTGAAGGCCGATGCATAGCTACCGGCAAAACAGATCAAATGTGGGAGCTGGCTTGCCTGCGAAAGCGGTGGTTCAGTTAAAGATTCAGTGACTGGCACTCCGCTTTCGCGGGCAAGCCCGCTCCCACAAGGGGAGGCATTGTCAGTCAGGCAAAACAGGGAAGTCATTTAAATGCCAAGCAGTCATTCACGCCTTACCTACCGCCAACCACGACCCGCAGACGTTCAGCGATTGTTCGCGATCTTCGGCGATCCACGGACCAACCTGTTCAATCCTGCCGGCCCGCTGCCCAACCTGGGGGCGGCACAGCGGCTATTGGATCACTGGCTGGAACAATGGGCTTCCCAGAGCTACGGCTGGTGGGCGATTGCCCGCAAAGAGACCCCCGACCACATCATCGGGTTTGGCGGCATCGCGCCCCTTAATTACCTGACGCAGCGGCGCATCAACCTTGGCTATCGTCTGGCCGTGGAGGCCTGGGGGCAGGGGTATGCCACTGAGCTGGGTCGTGACGCCCTGGCGCTCGCGTTCGACACGCTATCGCTACCGGAAGTCTTCGGGTTAGTGCGGCCCGATCATGCTGCGTCGATCCGCGTATTGGAGAAGCTCGGCATGCAACGCTTTGGCCTGCTGGATGATGTCCCCGGTCAAGCGCCCAGCCTAGTGCTCAGGGTTTGTCGTCCTACAACTGCACAGCACTGACATTTTTCGAATTCACGTAATTCCTGGATAAGCGGCAATCTTTGCGATTGACACTGCGCGGGCGTCTCGCTATAAAACCCGCAGTTGTACGACGACATATGACGTTACATATGTCCTACCTAACAAAAATAAAAAGTGATGCCATGAATCTGAACGAGCCCATCAGTGCCCTTCGTGTCGGCCAGGCGGTCGGCAGCTATCGCTGGACGATCTGCGCGATGTTGTTTTTCGCGACCACGGTCAATTACCTCGACCGCCAGGTGCTCAGCCTCTTGGCACCGCAACTGTCAACGCAGTTTGGCTGGAGCAACACCGATTACGCCAACATCGCGGCGGTGTTCCAGTTTGTCTACGCCATTTCCATGCTGTTTGCCGGGCGCTTCGTCGACAGGATCGGCACCAAGGCCGCCTATGTGGTAGCCATTGGCATCTGGTCCACTGGCGCGATCATGCATGCGTTTTCGGTGCCGATGGGCGAGGGCATCGCGGCGGTCAGTGGTGCCATTGGCCTGGCGGTGATCCCGGTGTCCATTGCCGGTTTCATGCTCTCAAGGGCTGTGTTGGCGATTGGCGAAGCGGGTAACTTCCCGATCGCGATCAAGGCCACTGCCGAATATTTCCCCAAGAAAGAACGCTCCCTGGCCACCGGCATCTTCAATTCCGGCGCCAACGTCGGCGCGATTCTGGCGCCCATCTGTGTCCCCTTGATTGCTGGCATGTGGGGCTGGGAGGCGGCGTTTATGGTCATCGGTATGCTGGGTTTTGTCTGGGTTGCCGTGTGGGCCGCCGTGTATGAAAAACCGGAACAGCAAAAACGCCTGTCACCTGAGGAACTGGCCTACATCCGTAGCGACCAGACCGTACAACCGTTTACCCCGGCACCGACGGGCACCGTAGGGAAGAAAGTCTCCTGGTTCAAACTATTGACCTACCGCCAGACCTGGGCGTTTGCCTTCGGCAAGTTCATGACCGATGGCGTGTGGTGGTTTTTCCTGTTCTGGTTGCCCACCTACCTGTCTGCCCAATACGGCATGAAAGGCGCCGATATCGTGATGCCGCTGGCGGTGCTGTACAGCATGACCATGGTCGGCAGTATTGGCGGCGGCTGGTTCCCCAGCTACTTCATGGCGCGCGGCGATGCCCCCTATGACGGGCGCATGAAAGCCATGCTGGTGATTGCGCTGTTCCCGCTGGTGGTGTTGCTGGCGCAGCCGTTGGGTTACCTCAGCTTCTGGGTGCCGGTGCTGCTGATCGGTGTGGGCGCTTCGGCACACCAGGCGTGGTCATGTAACATTTTCACCACCGTGTCCGATATGTTCCCGCAGAAAACCGTGGCTTCGGTGGTCGGCATTGGCGGCATGGCCGGTGGCCTGGGTGGCGTGCTCATGACCAAGATCGGTGGCTGGGTGTTCGACTATTACAAGTCCATCAACGACATCCATACCGGCTACATGATCATGTTTGCCATCTGCGCCCTGGCTTACCTGGTGGCCTGGAGCGTGATGAAGACGCTGGTGCCGCGCCACAAGGAAATCACTGACCTGTAACGCCACCTAGAAAGGTCATCAAGGCAGCGACGATGACCTCGGGCGCGTCCTCTTGCACCAGATGCCCCGCACGCGGGACGCGCAGGTAGCGTGCACCTAATCTATCTGCGAGCGCGTCGCCCTGTGCCACGTTGATCCATTGGTCCTCCTCTCCCCAGAGCAATTGCACCGGGCAACGCAGCCCGGTGAGCCGGTCTTCAATCTGGTCGGTATAGCGCTGGTCCATTTGCGCAATCTGGCGATAGAAGGCGGGCTGGCCAATCTCGCCTGTCCAGGGCGTGACGTAGGCGAGCAGCACCTCGGCAGGTAGCGGCGTGAAGGCGGCGCCCTGTAGATAGGCACGCACAATCGCCTCATGGATATAGGCCGGCGCGTCGCTGAAGGCCTGTTCATGGCGGCGCACATGCTGCACCAGCGGCGAACCCCACGGCGCCATGGCGACGGGGTCGATCAAGGTCAGGCTGGCATAGTCGCAGCCATCGAGTAGATGCGCACGCAGCGCCGTAGCGCCGCCAAAATCATGGGCCAGCACATGAGGACGTTCCAGGCCCCAATGGTGTAGCAGTGCGGCGAGCAACAGGTTTTGCACGCCCAGGGACACGTCCTGGCCCGGCGCCTGTTCAGACTGGCCATAGCCAAGCAGGTCGTAATAGAACACGCGGTACTGCTGGGCAAACAAGGGCGCGATACGCCGCCACACATGGGAAGAGAACGGTGTGCCATGCACCATTACCAGCGCAGGCCCCTGGGTACCCAGCTGGCCCCAGCGCACGGTTTGATTGTGGAAGTCAAAGGTGTGAGGCAGTGCCAGTGCGTCGTTTGAATGGGTCATGGTTGAGTCTCCCCTAAGGTCTGATGGGCTGTGGCGGGTTTTGCCTGCGCCAGGAGGATGCGAACCGCCATGACCACGCCGACGAGCACGGCAGCCAGGCCCACGGCCTCCATTGGCGTCGGCCAGCGCTGGTGAAAGCCTAGACCGAGCAGGCTGGCGAAGAGTGATTCCAGGGCAATCAATTGACCGCTCAGTACCATGGGCAGGCGCCGCGTTGCCGCATTCCAGGCCCAGGCGCCGACCACCGTGGACATCACCGCGATGCCCAGGCCCCAGGCATACAGCGGCCATGCCTGGCTCCAAGCCGCGCCAAGGGTCGGCAACCGGAACAAGCCCAGCGCGTATAGCCATGGCAGCAGGCACAGCGCCGCGCCGCCTGCGCCTACCAGCATCAGGGCAGTCCACAGACCGGTTGCGCTGGCTGGCAGGCGCGCCAGTTGCTGTTGATTGATGACGCTGAACCCCAGCCACAAGGCCACTGCGCCCAGGGAGAAGCACAAAGCCGCCAGCCAGGAACCGGTGCCGGAGGCGGGCAGTTGGAGGCTGCTGACCGTGGCCAGCAACAGCCCCATGGTGAGGCAGGACAACGGCATCACCAACTGGCGCCATTGCAGGGTCTTGTGACTGGCGTTGCCTATCAACGCCAGTAGCACCGGGACCATGCCGACAAACGCTGGCGTCAGCACCGGGCCGCCGAACATCACGCCGGCAGCAATGCACGCGCCATAACCGAGGCAACCCAGTGCGCCCAGTGCTGCCGCCAGTACGCACTGGCCGGTGCTGAGTATACTCAATTGCGCCCTGCACACCATGATCCAGACGAGACCCAGCCCACCGGCCATCAGAAACCGTACGGCCATCAAGTCGTAGAGGCTGTAGACGCCGGTGACGTAGGGCGCAATGAAGTTCAGCGCCCAGCCAAGGGTGGCGACAACGGCAAATATCACACCGGTAAAGAGTGAGGTGCGGGCGCTGGTCATGAGGCTGATCCATGAAGTGAGGGATTCATGGTGCCCAGCGCTGCGGCTGTGCTACAAACGAGTTTTCAGCCTTGGATGCATAACCACAGATTATGAATGCACTTGGCAAAACCTTACCGCCTCTGGCCAGCCTCCTGCCGTTTGAAGCGGCGGCGCGCCTGGAGAGTTTCTCCAAGGCGGCCGATGAATTGCACATCACCCAGGCAGCGGTCAGTCGGCAGATCCGCGGGCTGGAGGACAACCTGGGGGTCAAGCTGTTTTGTCGGCGCAACCGTGGGGTGTTCCTGACGCAAGAAGGGCGTGAGCTGGGGCGGGTGGTCAGCCTGGCCTTGCACAGCATCAGTGAGGGCGCGGTCAGCCTGAGAACATCGCCCCAGCGAAATCGCGTGGTACTGCTATGCCAGCTATGCGAGGCGTTCTATTGGTTGATGCCGCGTCTCGCGACCTTCCACCAGCAATACCCGCAGATCGAGATCCAGGTGGTGACCTGCACGCGGCCGATCACCCAGTTCGACGGGCATTTCGATGTGGCCCTGCAAAGTACCCGGCGCGCCAGTGGCAGCCATACGCTGATGTTCACCGCCTCCGACGAGGTGTTCCCGGTGTGCAGCCCCAGCTACCTCTGCCCGGAACAACCGTTATCACTGGCTGAATTAAAGCCCTGCACCTTTCTGCACCACAGCTCCGAGCCTCCGCATTTGATGGAGTGGAATGAGTGGCTGCAGATGTTCGGCCACACGCTGGCCAGGGATGCACGCAGTGCCACCTTCGACAGTTACCCGCTGATGTTGCAAGCCGCCGTGGAAGGGCACGGTATCGCCATGGGTTGGCGTCGTACCGCAAGCCGGCTGATTGAGAGTGAGGCGCTGGTGCGGCCCTGCGCAGAAAGCGTGTTTTTGCCCGAGGCTATTTCGGTCTACAGGCAGCAAGGGGCGGGCAGTCGGGAGGAGGTCACGGCGTTGTTGGCCTGGCTTGACGCACAATTGCAAAGTGACGGCTGACAGGGGCGTCGCTGCCCCTGTCATCTGCGGTTATTGGTTACGCGTGACGCGCCAAATCGTATTGGCCAGGTCGTCGGCAATGATCAGCGCGCCTTTGGGGTCTACCGTCACCCCCACTGGACGCCCACGGGTCTTGCCATCGTCGCCGCGAAAGCCGGTGGCAAAGTCGATGGGCTCGCCCGCCGGCTTGCCGTTGCTGAACGGCACGAAGATCACCTTGTAGCCCACTGGGTTGTCACGGTTCCAACTGCCGTGCTCGCCGACAAACGCGCCGTCAGCGAATTTTTCACCCATGGCAGGGATGGAGAAATCCACGCCCAGCGCGGCCACATGGGAGCCCAGGCTGTAATCGGGTTTGATCGCCGCAGCCACCTTGGCCGGGTTTTGCGGTTGTGCGCGAGGGTCGACGTTCTGGCCCCAGTAGCTGTAGGGCCAGCCGTAGAAGGCACCTTCACGCACCGACGTCAGGTAGTCTGGCACCAGGTCGGGGCCGAGTTCATCGCGCTCGTTGACCACGGTCCACAGTTGCCCTGAGCCCGGTTGGATGGTCAGCGCCGTCGGATTGCGCAGGCCCGTAGCGTAGGGCTTATGCGCGCCGGTGGCGGCATCGATCTGCCAGACCATTGCGCGGTCGATCTCCACTTCCATGCCGCGTTCGGTGATGTTGCTGTTGGAACCGATGCCCACGTACAGCTGACGCCCGTCGTCACTGACGGCCAATGACTTGGTCCAGTGATGGTTGATCTGCGCCGGCAGGTCGGTGACTTTGACGGGCGGGGCGCTGGCCTTGGTCTGGCCGTCGGCGTAGTCAAAGCGCACCAGTGCGTCCTGGTTGGCCACGTACAGTTTGCCGTCGGCGAATGCCAGCCCGTAGGGAGCGTTGAGGTTGTCGGCGAATACCGTCTTGAGTTCATAGGTGCCGTCACCGTCGGCGTCACGCAGCAGCGTAATGCGGTTGCCGCCCTTGACCTTGGTGTTGCCCTGGGCCTTGATCACACTGGCGATCACGTCCTTGGGCTTGAGCTTGGCCGCACTGCCGCCACGGCCTTCGGCCACCAGGATATCGCCGTTGGGCAGCACCAGGGTCTGGCGCGGGATCGCAAGGTCGGTGGCGATGGCGGTGACGCTGTAGCCTTCGGGTACCTTGGGCTTTTGATCGCCCCACGGCGTGGGCTCGGCAATCTTCATGCTGGGCAACAGGCTGCTTTGTTGTTCGGGCAGCTTGGGGTCAGGGCCGCGCGCCTGGGTCTTGTCACCTTCGCCGCCACAGGCACTCAGCAACAGGGCGGCGCTGAGCAGGGTCAGTGTGTTGAGTGGTTTCATCGGGCAGCTCCTGAGCGCAGGTTGGTCAAGCCGATCCAGGTGGCGACAATCGCCAGCACGGTGATGATCGCCGACAGCACCAGGCCAGCAGGCATCATGGCGTAGGCATCCTTGGCATGTTGAAAGGCGTTCACCAGCCCCAGCACCCATGTGCCCAGCAACAGCAGGAAGTACGCCACCGGGCGCCCGCCCTTGTGTTCGGCGCGCAGCAGGTTGACCAGTGCAAACAGCAGGGCAAAACCACAGAACACCAGCGCCCCGGCGATCAGCCAGGAGGCAAAATTGGCCCATTGGATCTGGTAGGTCTGGCCGTAGGCGATATCACTGAGCAAGGCCCCGAGAAACAACGGCACGGTGCCGGCAAGCAATGTGCCATGCAACGGCCCAGGCCTGACGACGGGGTAAGTGGAGAGGGTAGTCATGTTGGTGGCGGCTCCTTATCGTTCTGCACCCTGGGCTCAGGGCGCGCTGACTTCGCATAGGAAAGGAGCATGGCACTTGTAAGAAAGTTCACTGGGATGGCGTGTCGAGGTGTTTCTCGAACCATGCCCAATAGGGCGTATTTTTGACCTGGCGGCGGTTGTAATCCGGGCTGCCATCGCCCCACCACACAGGGCCACGCTCGCCCAATGCCACCTTGGCACGCTGCACCCGTTGCCGGGCGGCGTTCAAGGCTTCGGGGTCGGCGCTGCCCTTGGCTGACTTGACCGCCCGGCGTGCATCCATCAATTCATTGACCCAGTATTGGCGCGTCGCTTCATCCAGCGCCGGATTGGTACAGCGCCACAACTGCCCCTTGACCACAAAGTAGCGACCGTCCGGGGTGCTAAGCATGGTGCCAGCGCAGCACTCGCAGCACACCCCATAGCATCGAAATCACAATCGCCATCCAACCGGCAAACAGACTGAAGAGTGTCATTGCAAGGTTCATCACCACCTCCAATTGCGTTGTCGTCTCCTGATAGGTGACCTCGCTCGGGAACGAGGATTCAACTGGATGTGTTTACGATAATGCCTGCATGACTCATCCTGTTGGGCTCCTCCAAGGAATCGTTTTATGCCAACCCTGCACCTGTTATGCGGCAAGATCGCCTCCGGCAAGTCCACACTCGCCAAGACCCTCGCCACCGAGCACGCAGCCATTGTGCTCAGCGAAGACCAGTGGCTGGCCAGTCTCTACCCTGGTCAGATCCAGAGCATTGCCGACTACCTGCGCTGTGCCCAGCAGGTTCGTGGAGTACTTGAGCCGCTGGTGATCGATCTGTTGGCGTGCGGCGTCAATGTGGTGCTGGATTTTCCGGCCAATACCCTCGCCAATCGTCAATGGTTACTCGGCCTGGCCCAGGCAGCCAAGGTGCCGCACTGCCTGCATTACCTGGATCTGGACGATGCCACCTGTCGTGCGCGCCTGCATGCGCGCAATGCCCGAGGTGACCATGATTTTGCCGCCACTGATGCCGAGTTTGACCTGATCACTCGCCATTTCAGTGTGCCGAGGGAAGAGGAAGGGTTGGTGATTGAGGTACATCGCCCGTGACTACCCAAAAACCTGCAGGCATCGATGCCGACGGCTATATCCTCACCGTCGCTGATGGGCCTATACAACCGGAGTTCCAGCCCCTGCTGGCGGACGTTTGCGCTACCTTGTCCCGGCCTGAGCTGGGGCTGCACGGGATCTACCTGTATGGCAGCATCGCACGGGGCGAAGGAGAGATCGGCACTTCTGATCTTGACCTTTCCCTGATACTGATCGAACCACCGGATGCGCCTGTGCTTGAACAATTGGAGTCGGCCCGACTCGCTTTGGAGCAACGGCATCCCCATGTCACCAAGATCGACTTTGATATCGGTCACCGCGCCCAGGTGTTGGCGCCTGAAAACCTAAACAGTTGGGGCTTCTGGCTCAAACATCATTGCCGCTGTCTCTGGGGCGAAGACCTGTCACTGCACGTCGAACCGTTTCGCCCGTCCCGCGCCATCGCCCTGGCGGTCAATGGTGATTTTGAACAGGTGCTTACGGCGTACCTGTTGCGCATCGAACAGGCCAGCACTGAACACACACGGCTTGGCCTGCAGCGGGAAGCATCGCGGGCCTTGATCCGCGCTACCCACACCCTGCGAGCGGTAGATGCACAAAACTGGCCGCAAACCCTGGAAGACTACGTCGGGCTGTTCGTCCAGCATTACCCGACCATGCGCGTGCAAATCGCCTACTTCCTATTTGAAGCACGCAACCCGAGCGCCGAGGGCGAGGCATTTACGACACGCCTACGGGCGTTTCTGAGCTGGATGGTTTCGGCCCTCATAGAAAGGAATCAATCAGATGCGTGAACGCAAAGCCGCACGATTACTGGTCATCAACCCTGCACAGCAAGTGTTGCTGTTTCGCTTCGTGCATAAAGACGGCGCCCTGGCCGGCCAGGATTACTGGGCCACACCGGGCGGTGGCGTGGAGGCGGGGGAGAGCTTTCACAGCGCCGCGATTCGTGAGTTGCGCGAAGAGACTGGTATCACCGTCAGCAGCGTTGGGGAATCCGTGGCAGAGCGTAGTTTCCCGTTGATGTTACCCAGCGGTGAAATCGTGTTGGCAGTAGAGCGGTACTTCGTTGTGCATACATCCAGCGACGCGCTTTCCAGGGCCGAATGGACAGTAGAGGAGACCCAGGTGATGGCGGATCATCATTGGTGGTCGGCAGAGGCGCTGCTCGCGACGAGCGATACGGTATGGCCGCAGGCGTTGCCGCAAATGCTGGAGGATGCCCGGGTATTTTAGCCGTTTTCCATGAACGATGGGGGCAGGCGAATCGGGGCGACATTTAGGTAAGCGGCGGCTTTAGGGCTGTCACGGGAGCAAGCTCCCTCGCCACAGGTGCAGCATTGCATCAAAAAGCGCATCGCGGGTTACATGGATCTAATATTTCCGCGGTATTGAACACCCTTGCATAGTCCATCGCCAAGTTACTGAGCGACAACGCATGCACATCCTCTGCGGCCCACAGCCGCCCCGACAAGTCGGTTTGATCGAAGGTAAAACACGCATCCGCCGCCACGATCACGTCGAACCCCAGGTTGCCGCCCGAGCGTGCGGTGGATTCCACTGAATTGTTGGTGATGACCCCGACGATCACCAACTGCTGGATCGAGCGCAGGTGCAGCCAGCGCTCCAGGCCCGTGGCGCTGAATGCATCCGGTACGTTTTTTTCCACCACATGCTCATGGGCCAGAGGGTGCAGCGCATCCTGGAACTCACAGCCGGGCTGGCCTGGCCGGAACACCGAAGCGCCAGAGCGGGAGATATGCCGCACATGAATGATCGGGCGTTGCGCCTGGCGCCAGGCATTGAGCAATTGCTGTATGTGCTGCTCAGCGTCTGGGTTGTTGCGGCGGCCTAGTGTGGGATCGGCCATGCCTTTTTGCATATCGATGATCAACAGTGCGGCGTTCGTCGCTATCGGTTCCATGGCCTGTCCTGGCAGAGGTGAACATTATCTAACTGGAGCAACGCGCTCCCACAGGGTGGACGTTAGCACCGATCAGCAGCCCATACGCAAAACCCTGAGACTTCCCGGCGAAACGCTTCATAATGGCGGCCAATTTGTTTAGCTCGTTATTCTGGTGTGCCCGCATGGAAATTAAGGTCAACTTTCTCGACAACCTTCGGCTTGAAGCCAAGTTCGATGACTTCACGGTCATTGCCGACCAGCCCATCCGCTACAAGGGCGATGGTTCGGCACCGGGGCCATTCGACTACTTCCTGGCTTCGTCGGCGTTGTGTGCGGCGTACTTTGTGAAGTTGTACTGCCAGACGCGCAATATTCCCACCGAGAATATTCGCCTGTCGCAGAACAACATCGTCGACCCGGAAAACCGCTACAACCAGATTTTCAAGATCCAGGTCGAATTGCCCACAGATATCTCCGACAAGGACCGCCAAGGCATCCTGCGCTCCATCGACCGCTGCACCGTGAAGAAGGTGGTGCAGGCCGGGCCGGAATTCGTGATTGAGGAAGTCGACAACCTCGACGCCGATGCCCAGGCGCTGTTGATGCCCAACTCCGCGTCCGCAGCAGGCACCTACATTGCCGGCAAGGACCTGCCGCTGGAGCAGACCATCGCCAACATGTCGGCGATTCTCGCGGGCCTGGGCATGAAGATCGAGATTGCCTCGTGGCGCAATATCGTGCCCAACGTGTGGTCGCTGCATATCCGCGACGCCCATTCGCCGATGTGCTTTACCAACGGCAAAGGCGCGACCAAAGAGGGCGCGCTGGCGTCGGCGCTGGGTGAGTTCATCGAGCGTCTGAACTGCAACTTCTTTTACAACGACCAGTTCTGGGGTGAGGATCTGGCCAACGCGCCGTTCGTGCATTACCCGGACGAGCGTTGGTTCCAGCCGGGCCCCAACGATGAGCTGCCGAGTGAAATCCTCGATGCCTACTGCCTGAAAGTCTACAACCGCGAGGGCGAGCTGCGCGGTTCACACCTCTTCGACACCAACTCCGGCAACGAAGCCCGTGGCATTGTCTCCCTGCCGTTCGTGCGTCAGTCCGATGGCGAGGTGGTGTATTTCCCGTCCAACCTGATCGAAAACCTCTACCTGAGCAACGGCATGAGCGCTGGCAACACCTTGGCCGAAGCCCAGGTGCAGTGCCTGTCGGAGATTTTCGAGCGAGCGGTGAAGCGCGAAATCATCGAAGGCGAATTTGCGCTGCCGGACGTACCCGCCGAAGTGCTGGCCAAGTACCCGGGCATCCTGGCGGGTATCGAAGGCCTGGAAGCCCAGGGCTTTCCGGTGCTGGTCAAGGACGCGTCCCTGGGCGGTGAATTCCCGGTGATGTGCGTGACCTTGATGAACCCGCGCACCGGCGGCGTGTTCGCTTCGTTCGGCGCGCACCCCAGCCTGGAAGTGGCGCTGGAACGCAGCCTCACCGAGCTGCTGCAAGGCCGTAGCTTCGAAGGCTTGAACGACCTGCCGCAGCCGACCTTCGAAGGCCAGGCGGTCACCGAGCCGAACAACTTCGTCGAGCACTTTATCGATTCCAGCGGCGTAGTGTCGTGGCGCTTCTTTAGTGCCCAGTCGGATTATGAATTCGTCGAGTGGGACTTCTCCGGCCAGGGCGAAGACTCCAACGTCCAGGAAGCAGCCACGCTGTTCGGCATCCTCGAAGGCATGGGCAAAGAGTCGTACATGGCGGTGTATGAGCACCTGGGCGCTACTGCCTGCCGCATCCTGGTGCCGGACTACTCGGAAATCTATCCGGTGGACGACCTGATCTGGGACAACACCAACAAGGCGCTGTTTTTCCGCGAAGACATCCTCAACCTGCACCGCCTCAGCGAGGAGGAACTGCAGGCGTTGGTCGAGCGCCTGATAGAAAGTGAGCTGGACGACTACACCGATATCACTACGTTGATTGGCATTGAGTTCGACGACAACACCGCGTGGGGCCAGTTGACCATTCTGGAGCTGAAACTGCTGATATTCCTGGCGCTGAAGCAGTATGAAGAGGCTAAGGAGTGCGTGGAGATGTTCCTGCAGTACAACGACAACACCGTTGAGCGGGGCCTGTTTTACCAGGCGATGAACGCGGTGCTGGAGATGGAACTGGATGATGATCTGGAGCTGGCTGACTACGAGGCCAACTTCCGGCGCATGTTCGGTAATGAGCGCATGGACGCGGTGATCGGTTCGGTTGACGGCAGTGTGCGCTTTTATGGGCTGACGCCGACCAGCATGAAGCTGGAAGGCCTGGACCGGCATTTGCGCTTGATCGACAGCTACAAGAAGCTGCATGCGGCGCGGGCCAGCATCACCCAAGGCTGATACACACTGATCGTTCCGACGCTCCGCGTGGGAATGCAGTCAGGGACGCTCTGCGTCCCCAAGCGTGACGCAGAGCGTCACCGGTTGCGTTCCCACGCGGAGCGTAAGAACGATCAAATTGAGTTAGATGTGGGCCAAGGCTTGCGCCAGATCGGCGCGCAAATCCTCCACATCTTCAACCCCCACCGACAAGCGCACCAGCCCATCGCCAATCCCCAATTGCGCTCGCGTCGCCGCCGGGATGCTGGCATGGGTCATAATCGCCGGGTGCTCGATCAGGCTTTCCACGCCCCCCAGGCTCTCGGCCAGGGCGAAGATCTTCACGTTTTCCAGAAAGCGCGTCGCGCCGGCCAAGTCGCTGTTCAAGTCCACTGAAATCATCCCGCCAAAGCCGCGCATCTGCTGTTTCGCCAGGTCGTGCTGTGGGTGGGATTTGAGGCCCGGGTAGTGAACCCGTGACACTTGCGGCTGTTGCTCCAGCCAGGTGGCCAGGTCCAGGGCATTGCTGCAATGACGCTCCATGCGCAGCGCCAGGGTTTTTACCCCGCGCAGGGTCAGGAAGGCATCGAACGGCCCGGCGATGGCGCCGATGGAGTTTTGCAGGAAGCCCAGACGTTCGGCCAATTCAGTGTTATCACCGACAACAGCGATACCACCGATCACATCAGAATGCCCATTGAGGTATTTGGTGGTGGAGTGCACCACGATGTCGAAGCCCAACTCCAGCGGGCGCTGGATCCAGGGGCTGGCAAAGGTATTGTCGGCCACGCAGATAATCCCGCGGGCACGGCAGATGCGGGCCACGGCGCGCAGGTCGGTCAGGCTCAGCAGCGGGTTGCTTGGGGTTTCGACCCAGACCATGCGCGTGTCGTCCTGCAATGACGCTTCAAACGCCGACAAGTCGCTGAGGTCGACATAGCTGAAACGGTGCCCGGCACTGCGCTGGCGCACTTTGTCGAACAGCCGGAAAGTGCCGCCGTACAGGTCGTTGCCCGAGACGATATGCGCGCCGGCATCCAGCAGTTCCAGCACGGTGGAGATCGCCGCCAGCCCCGAGGCAAACGCAAACGCCTGGCTGCCGCCTTCAAGGTCGGCCACGCAGCGTTCCAGGGCGAAACGCGTGGGGTTATGGGAGCGGCCATAGTCAAACCCCTTGTGCACGCCAGGGCTGTCTTGCAGGTAGGTGGAGTTGGCGTAGATCGGCGGCATCAGCGCGCCCGTGGTCGGGTCGGGTGACTGCCCGGCGTGGATCACACGGGTGGCAAACGCGCTTTTATCGGGCTGGCTCATGCTAGGGATCTCCGTAGGTGGTTAAGCAGGTCGACGCGGGTGATCAGGCCATGAAAGCCTGCGGCGTCGGCAATGATGGCGACCAGGCCGCGATCCAGTTCAGCCTGCAGTTCGGCCAGGCTGGCGTTGGGGGCCAGGGTGTGCAGGGTGTTGGTCATGGCGCTGGCGACGGTCATGGAAAAATCTGCGGCGTCGTGGTGCAGGCCCAGCAGGATGTCGGACTCGTCGATCACGCCCACCAGGGTCTGGCCATCGACAAGCACCGGCAGTTGCGACACGTCCGCCAGGCGCATGCGCTGGAAGGCGGTGAGCAGGGTGTCGTCGGGGCTTACGCTGATCACGCGGCCGTCTTCGAAGCGGCGCGCGATCAGATCGCGCAGGTCGCCGTAGTGTTTGTACTGCAACAGGCCGGCGTCGTTCATCCACTGGTCGTTGTAAACCTTCGACAGGTAGCGCGTACCGGTGTCGCAGACGAAGGTGACCACGCGCTTGGGCTCGGTTTGCTCGCGGCAGTAGCGCAAGGCCGCGGCGAGCAGTGTGCCGGTGGATGAGCCGCCGAGGATGCCTTCGGCCTTGAGCAATTGGCGGGCGTGGTCGAAGCTGTCGGCATCGCTGATGGAGTAGGCGTGGCGCACGCTGGACAGGTCGGCGATCGAGGGGATGAAGTCTTCGCCTATCCCTTCAACGGCCCAGGAACCGGGAGTTTCCAGGGTGCGGCTGCGGCTGTATTCGGCCATTACCGAACCGACCGGGTCGGCCAGCACCATGGCCAGTTCGGGTTGCACGCGCTTGAAGAAACGCGTGAGGCCGGTGAGGGTGCCGGCCGAGCCGACGCCCACCACAATCGCGTCCACATCGTGCTGGGTCTGCGCCCAAATCTCCGGCGCGGTACTGGTCTCGTGGGCCAAGGGGTTGGCCGGGTTATTGAACTGGTCGGCGAAGAACGAGCCCGGAATATCTTTGGCCAAACGTGCCGCCACGTCCTGGTAATACTCGGGATGGCCCTTGCCCACATCGGAGCGGGTGATATGCACCTCGGCGCCCATGGCCTTCAGGTGCAGCACCTTTTCCGTGGACATCTTGTCGGGCACCACCAACACCACCCGGTAGCCCTTGGCCCGGCCCACCAGCGCCAGGCCCAGGCCGGTATTGCCGGCGGTGGCTTCAATGATGGTACCGCCCGGGCGCAAGCGACCGTCGCGTTCAGCGGCGTCGATCATCGCCAGGCCGATGCGGTCCTTGATGGAACCGCCGGGGTTTTGCGATTCAAGCTTGAGAAACAGCGTGCAGGGGCCGGTATCGAAGCGGCTGACCTTGACCAGCGGGGTATTGCCGATCAGTTCGAGTACAGCGGGGCGTGAAGGGGTGGGCATGTCGTCTCCTGGTTACGGGATGGGCGCAGGGCGGGGGACAGCAAAAAAACAGCATGGCTTGGAACATAGGCCGGTATTGACGGTGTCGCAACCGGGCGTCCGTTGTATGACTTTTTTTGCCGCATGGGGGAGGGCGCGCGATCCAGAAGTGGGAGCTGGCTTGTCGGGTCGCCGCATCGCTGCGATGGCGGTGGTGCTGTTGGCATTTGTGCTGCCTGACCCACCGCCATCGCGGCCTCGCTAAGGCTCGAGCGCTCCCACCGTTCAGTTTCCGGCAATGGCGGCTTCGATGGCAGCGATGTCGATTTTGGTCATGGTCATCATCGCTTCAAATGCACGCTTGGCGACGGCAGGATCTTTACTGGTAACTGCATCGACCAGCACCCGCGGCGAGATCTGCCACGACAGCCCCCACTTGTCCTTGCACCAACCGCAAGCGCTCGCCTGCCCACCGTTGTCGATGATGGCATGCCAAAAGCGGTCGGTTTCCTCCTGGTTATCCGTGGACACCTGAAAGGAAAACGCCTCACTGTGTTTGAACGCCGGGCCGCCATTGAGGCCCACGCAGGGGATACCCAGCACGGTGAACTCCACGGTCAACTCATCGCCCTGCTTGCCAGCCGGGTAGTCGCCAGGCGCACGGTGCACGGCCTTTACTTCGCTGTTGGGGAAGGTGTTGGCGTAGAAGGTCGCTGCCGCCAGGGCATCGCCGTTGTACCAGAGGCAGATCGTATTTTTGTTGTTCATCGCAAGGCTCCTCGGGTTGAAAGGTGCATGAAGTCTAGACGAACAACCTGCAACGCCACTCAGGCTTGCACCGCCTCCCGGCCAGCGCGTGCGTCGGCCCGCCGCGAACGCCAGCTCAGCCCCAATACCATCAGCAAGCCCAGGCCCGCCATCAGTGCGCCTGCCAGGGATATGGCCGGGTAGCCCAGCCCGGCATTGATCACCGCGCCACCCAATGCCGCACCAATCGCATTGCCAAAATTGAACGCACCGATGTTCATCGCCGAAGCCAGGTTAGGCGCATCTTTGGCGGCCTCCATCACCCGCATCTGCAGCGGCGGCACCAGAGCAAAGCTGGCAGCGCCCCACAGTAGGATCGACAGTGCAGCGGGCAACGGCCATTGCATGAGCACCGAAAAGGCCAACAGCACGGCAATCAACACCACCAGCGAGATGATCAACGTGCGGTCTACCGAGCGGTCCGCTGACTTGCCACCCCACACATTGCCCAGGGTGAGCCCGATTCCGAACAGCACCAGCATCCCGGTGACGAAGTTGGTCGAAGCGTGGGTAACGTCCCGCAGAATCGGCGCGATGTAGGTAAATACCGTAAACATCGCACTCGAGCCCACTACTGTCAGCGCCAACGCCGCCAGCACAGGCCCGCGACCCAGCACACGGATTTCCGCCATCAGCCCGCCGCCTTTGGGCGCCGGCGCATTGGGCAAGGCCCACCACAGCGCCGCCATGACCACCGCGCCAAGCCCACTGATGCCCCAGAACGCGGTACGCCAACCAAAGTTTTCGCCAAACCAGGTCGCCAGAGGCACGCCGCCAATGGTTGCGAGGGTCAGCCCCATGAACATCGCCGCCACAGCGCCCGCGCGCTTCTCGGGCGCCACCAGGCTTGCGGCCACAATCGAGCCAATCCCAAAGAACGCTCCGTGATTGAGCGACGTCACCAGCCTGGCGATCATCAGCGTCTGGTAGTTGCTGGCCAGCGCCGACAGCAAATTACCCAGGGTAAAAATCGCCATCAGCCCGATCAGCAAATAGCGGCGGGGCACCCTGGCCGTCGCCAGGGTCATGATCGGCGCGCCAATCAGCACGCCCATGGCGTAGGCGCTTACCAACAGCCCCGCAGCGGGAATGGAAACGTCAAGATCAGCGGCGATACCGGGCAACATGCCCATAGGTGCAAACTCTGTGACCCCGATGCCAAAGGCACCGACGGACAATGCTACAAGGGGGGGATTGATACGCATGGGTGACTCCTCATCTGTGAGCCAAATGCTACAATCCTGCCTTTTTCAGCAGTAGCCCTTGGTTGGGAACTACAGCTTTGCGCAGGAGGCACAAATGGACATCGGCGGGCGCTCGGGAGAGATGGAAGTCTTCACTATGGTCGCCGAGCACGGCAGCCTGTCGGGCGCGGCCAGGGCTTTGGGACTGACCCCATCGGCCATCAGCCGCATCATCACCCGCACCGAACAGCGCGTAGGCACCCGCCTGCTGCTGCGCACCACCCGCGCCATCACCTTCACCGCCGAAGGCGAAGCCTACCTGCGCGGCGCCCGGCGTATCCTCGCCGACATGGCCGAAGTCGAAGATGCCATCACCGACCAGGGCGCCCCACGCGGACGCCTACGCGTCAGCGCCGCACTGGCCCA
This sequence comes from Pseudomonas sp. DWP2-2, assembly GCF_049897065.1. Lineage (NCBI taxonomy): Bacteria > Pseudomonadati > Pseudomonadota > Gammaproteobacteria > Pseudomonadales > Pseudomonadaceae > Pseudomonas > Pseudomonas sp. DWP2-2. Next base: position 98,142 of record NZ_JAFCVN010000009.1, read on the forward strand.
CGGCCGCATGACCATAGTCCCCCTGATCGCCGCCTTCAGCGCCCGCTATCCCGCCATCGTCGTTGACCTGATGCTCGGCGATGAAGTCGTGGACATCCTCGGCGGCCAAGCCGACGTTGCCATCCGCTTCGGCCCCCTCGCCGACAGCCCCCTGACTGCTCGCCTTATCGGCTCTACCGGGCAGGTTATCGTTGCTTCACCGGACTACCTGGCACGGCATGGCACCCCCGTGACGCCGCAGGATTTACTGCAACACAACTGCCTGCGCTTCAACTTCCGCAGAGCGGCACCGGATTGGCCGTTTCGGGTGGAGGGGCGGGAGTTTTCGCTGAAGGTGGCGGGGACGATTGAGGGGAATAGTGGTGAGGCATTGGCGCAGTTGGCGAAGCTGGGGGCGGGGGTGGCGAGGATTGGAGCGTTTAGTGTAGTGGAGGAGGTGAGGCAGGGGGAGTTGGTGGTGTTGCTGGAGGAATTTAACCCGGGGGATGTGGAGCCGATTCATGCGGTGTTTGTGGGGGGAGGGGCGATGCCGGCGCGGGTTAGGGCGTTTGTGGATTTTTTGGTGGAGAGGTGTGGGGGGTGAGGGGAGGGATTTTTGGGGAGGAGGGGGCTGACCGGCGGATTTCGGCCAAAAGGGACCATTAGATTGGGGTGATTGATCGTTCGAACCCGCTAACCTTCTTGGTTACTAACGCCCATGTTATCCGACCACGTTGAGCCGGTGGTTAGAAGTTCTCTGGTGGGGCATGCTGACTCAAGTAGACTAAACGCCATTATGCCAACTAATGTAGTGTGATAGTTTTGAAGAAAAATTGACCTACCTTCATCCCTGATACCGGAAAGTAGGCTCTTGCCTCCATTTTCCGGGCCAGGCAAGAACCCTGATGGGCTTATTGATTCAGCAATTATTTTGAAGCTAACTAGCTCGTTGTAAGGCTTTCCTATGCATAGGGAAACCATTAACAGTTCGGTAAATATATCAAGGTTGTTGTCACCAAGAAAAATTCTCTTCCAGGCAGGCAGCCAGGTTCTTATGTAGCTGGTGGTTGCTGGTGTTAGAGAGTCAGGTGATGCGCCAAAGTTTGTTATGTAGAAAACTTCGTGAGTTAGCGCATAGGCTGAATCATTTTCGATGATCCATGGCTCTGGGCGATGATATGACCACGTAAGATCAGGCGAGTATTTTAAGCTTTCAAACACTTCCAGGTCGCACAATGCCCTATTTAGATCCAGGCGGCGCCAGTAAGGGTATTGAATGGATTTTGAGAACTCTGACTCTGAGAAGTTTTTTATCAATCGCCCTAGGGATTCGTTTTTTATGTTGTTTCGATAAAATGTTGCGTAAAGAGAGCTAATCATCATTAGTCCTGGGCGACTGATTAGCGCCAACTTGAGGAAGTCGCCAGAGTCGAGCTCTAGCCAAGCCCACTCTAGCAACTCTCTCGCTGCTACGGAATGCAAATTTCCTCGGATCATTAGGTCGCAGCAAAGAGCGAGCTCACCAATTGGCTTAAGCAGAATAAGCTGCTCATCAGTTGTTTTGCCTAACTTGTGGGAAAAATTATCTCGATTGGCTACTACCCAGTTAATTAGCTTTAGCACCGCCTCTACATTTTTTTCAATGTTCATATGCGCTCCCTATGCGGCACTAGATTGGCCATTTTTAGCCACCACTTCAATTTTGCATCAGCCATTGACTCGGCCGTTATGTTTATGTAATTAACTGCTTGCTTTATCGAGAGAGCTTCCGTCTCACTCAGTTCGCGTTTCGCGGATAAGGCAGCATGAACCCAAAATATTGATTTGAATAAATCTCGTGAAGAAAGTGAGAGCACCAACTCTTCACACGGCTTGATTGCAAATGAATCCGTGGTGTTTTCGTTGAAAATTATTCCATACTTGAATAGCTCTTCAGTGCAATTGGATTCACTTATATCTCTATGTATTGATGGGGGCTTTTGTGGGTAATTTTTTATGACGGACTTAATAAAATCTGCGCTCGGTGTATTTGTTAAAAATACTTCACTATAATCGGCTAGGCATGACAGTATCTCCTTCGGGGCGACTATCTCTTCGAGTTTGTATGCTGCAAGAATATCAAGGGAGAAAAGGGAAACATTCAATGCTTCCTTGGCTGAAATTGATTCAGCTCTTAAAAAGGCTTGAATGCTCCCCATGCCTGATAACAATATCTTATAGTTCAATTTCACCACGCTTACGTTAAATTTCGTCGATTTTTACCCATGTTGTATCGAATCTAACCAAGAATTGAGGCGTTATTGTTCCAAGTCCAACGTAGGCCTTTAGATCCTTTATTAGATCTCGCTCAGATTGGTCAAGTGAGTTTAAATCTCCAGAGGACAGAAGCTTTTCAAGCGCTATCTTTTGATCAGGGGTAGCATTTAGATTTGAAATATCCACTTCAATCGCTGTGCCTGTGTCTCCAGTGAGTCTGATTTTGGGTGTAGCTGAGACGGTCGTCGATTTCATTTTGAGATCCTTTGGCTGGATTTCAGTTGATTGGTTCGTCTTTGGCTTGTTTTTGAATTTTGTTCGCAGCGCTCCTTTCGTGCTCAGATGTGAGTTTCTAACTATAAATAGACGGCAAAAGTGGTGTAATGCTTTCCGCTGCTGTGTCTGATTGTGCTCCTTGCCTGTGCATCACTCCCTGCTCTGTCTCATGTGTCGCGCCAGAAATAGGAAAAGCGATATGGCTTTTGGCCACATCCCGAAGCCTAGCAGGTTATCTATGGTCTGCAATTGGCCGTTTGCAGCCAATGAGTCAACGCAAGGTTGTAACCGGCACGGATGGACCAAAGCTCATACACCGCCCACTCGCGTTTTCGTTCCAGCCTGCCCGCAAGCGCATCGCCTTGACCTCCTTATCTGTTCCACCTTCTTCATGGCCTTTCCCCACACTGTCGCGTCTTTTAAGCTTGCTGAAACGTTTCATCGAGTTTATAAATCACAAACAACTCCAATAAAGGCCACCGCCATGACCCCGCTAAAACTCCTCGTTGCCCTCAGCGCATTCTCTGCCGCCTCTCAAGCCCTGGCCTGGGATTACGTGTTGCTCGACACGGACAAAGCCGCCCAGAACTGGCAGGTCAGCAGCCAGCAACTCGGCATCCAAACCGACAAGCCCTTCAGCGTCACCCTGCGCACCTTGCACGGCGGTCGGCAGGAGGGTGTGAGCATCGTGGATATCGACAACGGCACGTTGAAGCTCTCGGTAGTGCCGACCCGTGGCATGAACGTGTTGCAGGCGTCGGTTGGTGATGTGCGTATGGGTTGGGATTCGCCGGTCAAGGAAGTGGTGAATCCGTCCTTCATCGAGCTCAATGGCCGTGGTGGTCTGGGTTGGCTGGAAGGTTTCAATGAGCTGGTTACTCGTTGCGGCTACGAATGGGTGGGGCATCCTGGCATCGACAACGGCGAACTGCTGACCCTGCACGGTCGGGCCGCGAATATTCCTGCGAATAAAGTCACCCTGCATATCGATGAAAAACCGCCGTACGCGATCACCCTGCGTGGCGAGTTGAAAGAGCAGGCGTTCAAGAAGGTCGATTTCTCTGTTGCGACCGAACTGGTCACCGAGCCTGGCAGTGTGGTGTTCGCCCTCAACGACACGCTGACCAACAATGGCGATTATCCGAAGGAATACCAGGCGCTGTATCACAGTAACTTCAGCACGCCGTTCCTGGAGCAGGGCGCGCGTTTCGTTGCGCCAGTGAAGCAGGTGTCGCCGTTCAACGACAAGGCCAAGGGCGAACTGGCCGACTGGCAAACCTACCGTGCGCCGACCAAGGACTATGACGAAACGGTTTACAACGTGGTGCCGTATGCCGATGCCAAGGGCGATACCTTGACCGTGCTGCATAACAAGGCCGGCAGCCTGGGGGTTTCGGTTGGCTTCAATACGCAGACACTGCCGGTGTTTTCCCTGTGGAAGAACACTGATACCCAAGGGCAGGGCTATGTCACGGGGTTGGAGCCGGGGACGAGTTTTTCGTACAACCGTCGTTATCAGCGGCCATTGAACCTGGTGCCTACGATCGGGGCGAAGGAACATAAGCAGTTCCGTATCAGCTACAGCTTGTTGGCGGATAAGGCGGCTGTTGAAAAGGCCTTGAAGCAGGTCAGCGAGATTCAGGGTGGGCGGGAGACTGAGGTGCGGCAGACGCCTTTGGTGGATCTGACCAAGGGGTGACATTGGCTGGAGCCTTCACGCGGGGCCCGGCGTTCTTCATCGACGCCGGAATCGCCCTGCAACTGTAGGAGCGAGCTTGCTCGCGAAAAAACCACAGGCGCCGCGTTCACTCAGGAAGCCCGCGTTATCGTTGAAGTTCTTCGCGAGCAAGCTCGCTCCTACATTGGGGTTGGCATTGATATTGGGCCCTGTTCAGCGCAGGGCTTTCTGTCATCGACGGGCATGCATACTGGAATAACCGTATTTCAGGAGCATCTCCATGATTCGCAGAGCATTACCCACCGACGCAAAAGCCATTGCCCAGGTGCATATCAGCAGTTGGCAAGACGCCTATCGTGACCTGATGCCTGCCCAGTTCTTGAGCGGATTGCAAGCAACGCTGGCTAGGCGCGAAGCCCATTGGGTACGCTCGATTGCCTCGGGTGAGTCAACGGTATGGGTCGCCGAGGTGGGCCAGCAGGTGGTTGGCTGGATAGCCGTCGGCGCCAGCCGTGACGAAGACGCCGTGCAGGCCATTGCAGGTGAGGTCATGGCCATCTACGTACTCGCCGAGTATTGGCACACCGGCGTCGGGCGGGCCTTGTGGAATGCCGGCTTGCAGGACCTGTTGGCGCAAGGCTATGAGCGTTTAACGCTGTGGGTCTTGGCCGGTAATGAAAGGGCGATTCGATTTTATCGCCGGTCGGGGTGCGTCGAGGAGGCCGGGACAGAGCGCCATCTTGAGAGGGGCGGTGTGGCGCTGCTGGAGGTGAGGTATGGTTTGCCGTTGAGATAGCCTAGGTATTTACGCAACTTGGGCATCAGTGGGATCGTTGTCGGCTGCCAGGCCGTCATCGCAGGCAAGCCAGCTCCCACTTTGGATCGCGGGGCATCAGTTATGTCAGCGTCGGCTGCCAGGTCGTCACGGGAGCAAGCTCCCTCGCCACAGGTGCAGCCTCGTACTGAAGGTAGGTGGATACCGATGACGGCTATCTTCACAGGCGCATTCACACCTCACTCATGCCTTACGCGCAGTCAACAACACCGCCGCGGCCGCTGACAACAAACCCGCGCAGCAGCGATTGAACAGGCGCTTGCCCTTCGGCTCGGCAAACCAGCGGCGCATATGCAGGCCCATATAGGCGTAGGCGCTGATAGCCACCCATTCCAAGGCCAGGAACATCACACCCAGCAGGGCAAATTGCGCGGTGATGGGTTGGCCGGGCACCACGAATTGCGGGAGGAAGGCGGTGAAAATCAGGATCGCTTTGGGGTTGCCCGCGGCCACCAGAAATTCCTGCCGCGCCAAGGCCCACAGGCCTACCTTGCTCGGCGCGGTGTCCACCTGCTGCTGCGGGTCTGCGCGCCATAGCTGATATGCCAGGTAAAACAGATACGCCGCGCCGAGAATCTTGATCCCGTAGAACAACAACTCCGAGGTTTGCAGTACCACCGCCAAGCCAGCGGACGCGAGGGCGATCATGCCGGCGAAGGCCAGCAGACGGCCGAGACCGGCGAGGCAGGAGGTGCGGTAGCCATAGCGGGTAGCGTTGCTCACGGATAGCAGGTTATTGGGGCCGGGGGCCATGTTCAGGGCGAAGCAGGCGGGCAGGAAGAGGGCTAGGGTGGCGAGGTCCATGGCGGCTCCGGGTTGGCAGGTCGGGGAGTCTTGAGGATAAACGCATGAAGCGCGGTTTAACACTCCGTGGCTGGGCTTATGGCCCCGCGAGCGCTTCAGGTGCCGCGCCAAACAACCGATCGGCAATTTGCCTGCCCCGTTCCAAGCCTTCCTGCGTCAACCAAATGGATTTGTTTTTGTTCACCGGATTACTGATAAAACCTTGCTCGTGGAGTCGGTTCATTATTTGAAAGTCGTGGCCTTTCCATGAGTTGCCGTTATCAAAGCTGAAGGTGGTCAGCAGGGCAAGTACGGCTTCCTCAATCAGTTTTTCGTCGTATTCCATATTGGGTACTCCGCTTGAGTGACACAGACCCTGTTGAGTTTACGCTCAACATCACGCAGCACTCCACACCGCTAACTCATACCCATCCGGATCGGTAAAGTGGAACCGGCTGCCACCGGGAAACGAAAATGTCTGGCGGGTTATCACCGCTCCCAGCTGTTGAAGCCTCTGCTGCACACTGTCCAAGTCATCTGCGTACACGATAACCAAGGGGCCGCCCGGCCGCACAGGCTCGCCGGTGGTGAAACCACCCGTGAGCCGGCCATCGCTGAACTCGCTGTAGGTGGGGCCGTAATCGACGAAAGTCCAGCCGAATGCAGCGCCGTAGAAGGCTTTGCTGCGGGCAATGTCGCTTACGTTGAATTCGATATTGTCGATCTGTCGGTCTCTGCCACGAGTACTCATGGGGGCTTCCTTGGCCGGCGTGCAAGGCCGGAGTGTAGCGTACCTCACATCCTTTTAATTCACCGATAGGGCGTTTGTGATTAGCCAGTATCTCTGAACACTGCATCCAGCCAAGGTGTGCTTATCTTTGTCGAGGGCCACTCTAGAATGGCGGCGTACTTCTCCCAATTAAAGGAATGTTGTCATGCCTAATCATTCAATCAACGGCAAGGTTGCACTGATCGCGGGTGGTGCGAAGAACCTCGGCGGGTTGATCGCCCGCGATCTGGCCAAGCATGGCGCCAAGGCTGTGGTCGTGCACTACAACAGCGATTCCAGCCAGGCTGACGCGAACGCAACCGTCACCGCAATTGAGGCGCTAGGCGCGAAGGCTGTGGCCTTGCAAGCAGACCTGACCACGGCGGGAGCGATGGAAAAACTCTTCAACGATGCCGTCGCGGCAGTCGGCAGGCCGGACATCGCGATCAATACCGTGGGCAAGGTGCTGAAAAAGCCAATGGCTGAAATCACGGAGGCGGAGTACGACGAGATGATGGCCGTCAATTCCAAGACTGCGTTCTTTTTTATCAAGGAAGCCGGCAAGCACCTCAATGACAATGGCAAGATCTGCACTATTGTCACTTCACTGCTGGGCGCTTTCACGCCCTTCTACGCTGCATATGCCGGCAGCAAGGCGCCGGTAGAGCAATTTACGCGAGCGGCGGCGAAGGAGCTGGGCGTTCGGGGTATTTCGGTCACAGCAGTAGGGCCGGGGCCGATGGACACGCCGTTCTTCTACCCGGCCGAAGGTGAGGATGCGGTCAGTTACCACAAGACGGCTGCCGCGCTGTCGCCGTTCTCGCGCACGGGCCTGACAGATATTGAGGATGTGGTCCCGTTCATCCGTAACCTGGTCAGTGACGGCTGGTGGGTGACTGGCCAGACAATTTTGATCAATGGCGGCTACACCACCAAGTAAACGGTCAACGCACAGGCGCAGACGTGGTGAGCGCCGATCGATCCGTGCCCCCCGAGCATTGAGAGCCCATGGATAGAATCGAACAGTACCGCGTCTTCGTTCAGGTCGCAGAGCTTGGCAGTTTCATACAAGCGGCACGGCTGATGAGGCTGCCACGCGCAAGCGTGTCGGCCGCCATTCAACAGCTGGAGGCCAATGCCGGCACTCGACTGCTGCACCGGACAACCCGCAAGGTCTCCCTGACCGCCGATGGCACCCAGTTACTGCTGAAGGCGCGCCAGGTCTTGCTGGACATCGATGATATCGACCAACTGTTTAACAGCCATCAGGAACAGGTCATGGGCCGTCTGGAAGTGGACGTGCCCAGCCGCATAGCGCGGCGCCTGGTGATGCCTGCGTTGGCCGAGTTTCTCCGCCGCTACCCTGGGCTCCAACTCGGCCTGGGCTCCACCGATCGCGCCATTGATTTGGTACAGGAAGGTGTTGACTGTGTCATTCGTTTTGGCACCCCGCAGAACAGCAGCCTGGTGGTGAAACCGTTGGGCAAGGTGTTGCTGGTCAATTGCGCGAGCCCCGCATACTTGGCGGAATTCGGGGTGCCCACACAGCCTTGCGATCTGCAAAACCGGCATGTCTGTATCGGCTACAGCACGAGCGCAGGCGGGCAGGAAACGGCCTGGGAATATTGCGTCGATGGCACCGCGCAGGCTGTCATGATGCCGAGCCGTGTGGTGGTCAATAATGCCGAAAGCTATATCGCAGGATGCTGTGCAGGGCTTGGCTTGATTCAGGTGCCGTTGTTCGATGTTCAGCATTTATTGGACAGCGGCGAATTGGTGGAGGTGATGGCGGCCTATCGGCCGGCCCCCATGTGCGTTTCAGTCCTGTACCCGACTCGCCGCCAACGCTCTCGTCGCCTTGGCGCGTTCATCGATTGGTTTGCCGCCTTGATGGCTCCGCATCTGGAACCTTGATGCACTCCAGCGCTCTGCCCACCTGTTCTCTCTGACTCGCCATGTTCCGGGTTGGGCTCAAGGATGAAATCTGCGCCCCAACGCATCCAGCCGTACCGCGATCGGTGGCAGGCGTTCGCTGCTGCGGGCGAGTGTCTCGACGTCGTCGGCGGTGTTCTGGGCGATGCTTTGTACCGACTGCAAGCGCTCGACGATCTCCAGGTTTGCCGAGGTCTGCTCGCGGGTGGTGGTGACGATGTGGCCGTTGAGTTGGTCGACGTGCGCGATGTCCTCGCCCACAGCCCGTAGCATGTCCACGGCCACTTGGCTGTCTGCCACGCAGCGCTCTACGCCTTCGCGGCTGGCGTGCATGGCTTCGACGGCTTGTCGGCTGCCGTGTTGCAGGCCCTCGATGATGCTCTTGATTTCCTGGGTGGAGAGGGCGGTGCGCTGGGCCAGGCTGCGCACTTCATCGGCAACCACGGCAAAGCCACGGCCTTGCTCGCCGGCGCGGGCAGCCTCGATGGCGGCGTTGAGGGCCAGCAGGTTGGTCTGGTTGGCGATGCTGCTGATCACTTCCAGCACCGAGCCGATTTGCTCTGCCTGCACCGCCAGGGATTCCACGGTCGACTCCGTGCCGTTGATGCGCGAGGCCAATTGGCTGATTTCATGTTGGGCGCGGCCGACGCTTTCCTGGCCGCGCACAATCTGCTGGCTGGCCTGGCCTGCATGTGCCACTGCCTGTTCGACCTGCACCGTAATGTGGCCCATGGCGTCTTCCATGCGCTGCATCGAACCGGTCATTTCGCCGATCTGGGCCAGTTGATGCCGTGCGCCTTTTTCCAGGGTGCCGCTCGCGCTGGCCAGTTCCTGGCCGAGCTGGCCCAGGCCATGGGAGTCGCGGGCGACGCCGTCGATCAGGTGGGTGAGTTGCTGCAGGAAGTGGTCGAACCGCTTGGCGAGGGATACGTGGGCCTTGCCTTCACCTTGGGCGGTTTCCACCGTGAACTGCGAGGTAACGGCGAGCATCTTCTCCAGCATTTCCTGGCTCTCCACCGCTTCGGCCTGGCTATGGAAGGCCAGGTAGAGCAGGGCGACGGTCTCCATCACCACATAGAAGGCGTGGACGAACACCATCGTCCAGCCGCCGTGATGCTCCATCACAAATACAGGAAAACCCTGGTGCTGCAAGGCATGGAACACCACGTGATGCACCGCGATGGTCAGTGCCGCCACCAAAATCGGCAGCCAGTCACGGTAGAAGGTCAGCACCGCCAACAGCGCGAAAATGCCGAAGTGGGATTCGATCACTCCGTGCGCCTGGTTGATGTGCAACGCCGCCATCACCATCAAGCCGGCGCCCAGTGCACAGCGCATCACGCGGGTGCCGCCGATGACGCGATACAGCGCCGTGAGCACCACGCCGGTGCCCCCACCGACGATCACGGCCTGCATGAGGGTATCGTGCCAGAACGCCAGGCCGAGGGAGAACAGGAACATCAGCCAGATCAATGCCAGCATGATGCGGTCGGCCTTGCGATAGTGCTCTTGAAAACGGACGGGCATTCACTCTTACTCCATGAGAGGGGGGCGTCGAGGTCAAGCAAGCACGCGGTGTGCCACACAGGCGCATCGCTGTGGAGTGAAGCAGATATTCAGGATTGTCGCCGGTTACCCACGCGTTATCGGCATGTGGGCGTGGGACTTGAAGAACGGCTGCCCGAGCGGGCAGCCGAGGTGGGCATCAGGCTCAGAAGCTGTACTTGGCGGTCAGCATCATATTGCGGGGGCTGCCATAGGAGTCGCCACCATAAGTCACTGAGTTGGAGATGGACTGGTAGTAGTGGCGATCGAAGATGTTGTTGGCATTGAGCTGCACGTCCAGGTGCTGATTGACCCGGTAGCCCGCCATCAAGTCGGTGACGGCGTAGCCGCCTTGCTGGAGCCGGTAGTTGCTGCCATCCGCTAGCTTGATGTCGTTGTACATGCGGCTCTGCCAGGAGATATTGCCGCCGACCCGGAGTTTTTCCAGCGGGCCCTGGAAGTTGTAGCGTGTGGTCACTTTGAACAGGTGCTCCGGGATGTCGGTATCGAACTGCTTGTTGACCTTCTGCGGGTTGGCGTCGTCCTTGATGGTGTGGGTGCGCGCATAGGTATAGCCGCCGCCGACCTGCCAGTTTTCGGTCAAGGCGCCTTGCAGTTCGAAGTCGATACCCTGGCTGCGGATTTCGCCCGAGGCTTCTGCACAGGACGCCTGCGGGCAGTTGGGCACCACCACGGCCACGGCGCGGTTTTCCTGGTCGACGCGGAACAGCGCCACGCTGGCATTCAGCGCGCCACCAAAATATTCGCCTTTGACGCCAACCTCATAATTTTTACCGACGATGGGCTTGAGTGGGGTGCCGGCTGTGCTCTTTTCTTTTTGCGGCGTGAAGATGTCGCTGTAGCTCACGTATACCGAATGCTGGTCGTCCAGGTCGTAGATCAGGCCGGCGTAGCGGGTGAGGTTGCGGGTGACCTTGTAGTCGCCGGCGGCATCACGGTTGTCGTAGTCGTACCAGTCCAGGCGAGCGCCGAGGATCAGCTTCAGCGGGTCGGCCAGGCTCAGGCGGCTGGTCAGGTAGAAACCGTCCTGGGTGGTGACTTCGCGAACGTTGTTGGTGCGGGTGAAGTTCGGCTTGCCCGCATTGATCGGCCAGTTGAGGTCGTAGGGGCTGTAGTTGTGGGTGGTCATGTCGTAGATGCGCTTGCTGGCGCCCACCACCAGTTCATGGGTACGGCCGAACGCCTCGAACGGGCCGCTGGCAAAGGCGTCGAGCCCGGCCTGGTTTTCATCGTAGCTGGCCTGGTACACCGTGCGGGCGAGGGTGTCGTTGGTCCAGCGCGATTGGTAGGAGCCGGAGAACAAGGCGTTCTGTTCGGCATAGTTGGCGTTGACCTGCAGGCTCCAGTCGTTGGCCAGGCGCTGGCGCAGCTCAGCGAACACGGTGTTGATTTCCTGGTCCTTGTTCTCCCAATCGGTGCCTGGGTTATAGGAGCGCGACAGGCCCAGGTGGCGCCCATCCAGGCCGACCATCGAAGCGCCCCAGAAGTAGTTGGTCTTGTCCTTCTGGTTCGAGTAACCGAGGGTCAGGGTGGTGTCTTCGCTCAGGTCGGCTTCGGTCACGGCATAGAAAAGGCCATGATCCTGCTCGGCCTTGTCGATAAAACTGTTGGCATCGCGGTAAGAGGTGACGACGCGGCCGCGCCAGGTGCCACTGTCATTGAGTGGGCTGGAGGCGTCAAGCTCGCCACGGTAGTCGTCCCAGCTGCCGACCGCGCCGGTGAGGGTAACTTTCTGCTCATCCAGTGGCCGCTTGCGGATCAGGTTGATGGCGGCCGAAGGGTTGCCTGCGCCGGTTACCAGGCCGGTAGCGCCGCGCACCACTTCGACGCGGTCGAACATTGCCAGGTTCGGCTGGGCGCCTACCGACGCACCGTTGTAGCCGCTGGGGATACCGTCATACATGAGGTTGTCGATATCGAAACCGCGTGCGGTGAAGGCTTGTCGCCCAGGGCCGTTGGAATAATTGAGGAACAGCCCCGGCGTGGCGTTGACCACGTCGTTGATGCTGGTCATGGCCTGGTCATCCATGCGCTGGCGCGTGATCACGGTGACGGCCTGCGGGGTTTCGCGCAGGGTCAGCGGCAGTTTGGTCGCGGTCTTCATCGAGCCGGTGGTGTACGACTCGCTGCCTTCGGTGGTTGCGCCAAGCTGTTGGCCCGAGACCTGGGTAGCGCCCAGCTCGATGGTGGCCGGTGCTTCGGCGTCGGCGGCAATGGCCGCATTGGAGGTTGCTAGCGCGATAGTGATTGCCATCAGACTGGGTGTAAAAACGTTGCCGCCGCGTTGTTGCACAGACATGAAAGTAGGGCTCCCCAAGTGCCTTCCGTGGCGAATAGTAAATCTGTTGATAATTATTCGCATCAGTCTGACAGATTGAGTCTGTAGGGAAAAGTCCAAACTCTGTAGGAGCGAGCTTGCTCGCGAAAGACTCATGGGCGCCGCGTTTATCCAGGACGCACGCGTTATCGTTGAGGTTTTTCGCGAGCAAGCTCGCTCCTACAGGGTGGTGTTCAGGTGAACAGAATTTCGTAGGGCTCGCGCATGCGCTCCAGCAATATCTGCGCGAGCATCGGCGGTAAGCCAATTTGTGGGTCACCCACCAACTGGCTGGCGTAGGCATGGGCGGCGTGCAACTTGCGCGCGACGGTCCAAGTGTCCAGGCGGACCTTGCGTGCACGTTGCCAGGGCATTACCGCGCTTTCCCGGGCCGGCCAATGCCAGGCCCAAATCGGCAGTTCATACAGTTGCGCACCTACCAGGCTGCACGCCTTGGCACTCGCGCGACCGACGGCGTCATGGTCGTCATTGCCGTCGTTGCGCCAGGTGGTAAACACCACGTCGCCAGGTTGCAGGTAGCGCGCGATGAATTGGCTCATGGGCTGTTCACGGGCCGCCAGTGCATCATCACAAAACCCGCCACGAATCCATTTCAGGCTGTGCAAAGGCATGCCCAATCGGCGCAGGGCCTCGGCGCTTTCCTGGGGGCGCACCACGCTCAAGCGGCTGGCCGGCCATACCTGAGAGCCGGGATGGCTGGCGCTGCCGTCGGTGATGGAGATCAATTGCAGCGGATGCTCGCGGGTGCTGAGCAGTTGCAGCAAACCGCCGCACGCCAGCACTTCATCGCCAGGATGAGGTGCGATTACCACGACGCGAGCACCGGGTGGTACCAGGGTGTTCAGGGAGATGATGGGGGTTTGCGCCAACTGCGGCGCACTGTTCCAGATTTGCACGGGGCCGCGACGGCCTTCGCTTAAGGAGGCAGGCTTCATGGGGTGTCACATCCTTGTCGGTTGATACCGGGTCGTACCCCGTTGACGGGACGACGCTCTTGTCTTCACCGCAGGCTCCGCTGGGTGAGTGCGCGGCATGCCAATCAAGGAATGCCATGCAAGGCGTTAGGAGCATAGACAGGCACGGGTATCTGCACAACTTTGATGCGATGTTTGCTGGGCTGACGTCATCGCAGGCAAGCCAGCTCCCACAGAGATCTGTGCCAGGCGCTGATTTTGTGGGCAACATAGCCCCCTGTGGGAGCTGGCTTGCCTGCGATGACGGCGCCCCAATCGACGGGGATATTGGATCAGTCAGCTGTTTTACCCAGCCCGCATCAAGCTCTTCAAGTAATCACCGAACCCACCCTCAGCCCGGCAATCCAGTCGCGCACTAGTCACCACTTGCGGCGCATGGCTCCAGGCAATGGAGGCACCGCAACGCTCCAATTCACGTACCAGTTTTACATCCTCGTGGCATTCCAGCGGTTCAAACCCACCGGCCTCTACGTAGGCGCGGGCACTCACGCCCAGGTTGGCCCCATGAATATGCCGATGCCCATCGCGGGCCTGGTAGGCCTGCTGATAGCGAATCTGCGCAGCCGGGTCGAAGCCTTCGCTCCAGGCGTCCACGGTGACTGTGCCGCACACCGCGTCGCAGCCTTGGGCCAGTTGGGCCACCAACCAGTCAGGGGCGACACGGCTGTCGGCGTCGGTGCAGGAAATCCACCGCGCGCCTTGCTCCAGCAAGTACCCTGCACCCACGCCGCGGGCGTGCCCGACGTTGCGCGCCTGCACGTGCAGGCAATGCACCTGGTGGGCCTGGGCAATCGCCGCGCTGGCATCGCTGCAACTGTCGAGTACTACCAGAATCTGTACCGCTTCACCCAGCAAGCCCGGGTGGTTGGCGGCGATCCGCGCAGCCCGCAGGCAATCATCCAACAGGGCTTCTTCGTTATGTGCCGGGATCAGAATACCGATCATCGTAAACCCTCATGGCGAGCGACCGAGGTGCCATCCAGGCTCCACAGGTCGAGCAGGAAATCCGGGTCCTGGTACTGCACCAACGGTGCTACACCCAGACGCTGTTGCAGCACGGCGTGCACCTGTTCGGCGGTTTGCGGGCAACCGTCAATGGGCACTCGCCAATGGCAGGCCAGGATTTGCCCGTCAGCGGTCAAGGCGGCGAGTGCGCAATCGATCAGACGATTAAAATCACCTGCATCGAGGTAATAACAAAGCTCACTCAATACGATCAGCTCGAATTGCCCGCCGGGCCATTGTTCCGGCAGGCGACGCTGCTCCACCCGGGCATGAGGAAAACACTCCAGCCGCGCTTGTGCCAGCCGTACCGCCGCAGTTGCAGTGTCGCAACACAGCAGGCGTTCACAACGCAGGGCCAACTCGGCACTCAGTTCGCCGTTGGCACAACCCGGCTCGAATATCGACGCATAGCGCGGCCGCGTCAGCACGGCCAAGGTCAGGGCGCGCTTGCGTTGTTCGTACCAGCGCTGACGAAAAGCCCAAGGGTCGTCATTGCCGGCAAACAACTGGTCGAAGTAGGGGGTTGCCACACTCATACGAACACCATCTCAAAAGGTTGCAGCAAGCGCTCCACCACATAGGGCGCCAGCACCGCAGGCAAACCGATTTGCGGGTCGCCCTCCAACTGGCTGGCGAAGGCGTGGATCGCATGGCGTTTGCGTGCCACTTGCTCAGCGGTCAGCGGAATCTTGCGCGCCCGATGCCAGGGCACCTTGTGGTCTTCGGCGGTGGCCCAGTGCCAAGTCCACACCGGTAGTTCACACAGCACTGCACCGACGGCCTTGGCTGCCTTGGCGCTGGCGCGGCCCACGGCCTCATGGTCGCAATGCCCATCCTCGCACCACGTGGCGAACACCACATCGTTAGGCTTGAGGTGGCGCTGGATAAATTCGCAGAGCTGGGCTTCGCGCTCGGCCACATGGCTATCGGCAAACCCGCCGCGCAGCCATTTCAAACTGTGCAGCGGCAAGCCAAGGCGGTGCAAGGCCTGGGCCGATTCCTGCGGACGCACCACACTCAGACGCTCCACCGGCCAGCGCCGGGAGCCCGGGTGGCTGGCGCTGCCATCGGTGACGGAGATCAACTGGATAGGGCGATCCAGCGCAGCCAGCCCTTGCAGCAGGCCACCACTGCCCAGCACCTCGTCATCCGGATGCGGGGCGACTATCACCGCTCGATGCCCTGGCGGCACCAACTGCGCCACACTGATGTGCTGCAATTCGGCCAATCGTGCGCTGTTTTGCCAGTGACTCAACGGCGTGCCCTGGCCAACAATCGCATTGGGCCTCATAGCGCCCATCTCCCTGTGGGCTCGCCGGCGACCTGTTCACCGAGGGCGGCCAAGTCGCGTTCGGCATGACTTTGCCGCACATACACCGGTAAATCGGCCATCAACTGGGCAAAGTGCGGATCCTTGCAATACGGCCCGGCGCCGACCGCGCGGCCCACATGCTGGATCACCTGCTCGACTGTGTCCTCGATACACGCACGCGTCTGTTGCGCCAGTTGCCGCGCATCAGCGCGAGGCTCGCGGTCGATCTGCGCGGCGCTGGCGCGCAACACGCAGGCGGCGCTTTTCAGCGCGCTGTCGACCGCGCCGAGGTGGGCCAGCGCATGGGGCTCTGCACGTGTGGCGCACTGGGCGCGCAGTACTTCACCCAGGCGTTGCGCCGCGCCGTACCAGCACGCGGCAATGCCGATCCCACCGTGCCAGAAGCCCGGACGGGACAGATAGTCGCCCGGGCCGCCCACGGCAATTCCCCTGGCGGCGCTGAACAGGATGTCGACGCTACCGGTCGCCGCCATGCCCACCGCCTTCCAACCCTCATCCGTCACCGTGATGCCCGGTTGATCCATCGCCACGGCCACCAATTGCTGGCGGTCCTCTTCGTCCCAGGCCGTCAGCAAACCATGGCTGACCACCGCCGCACCGGAACACCAGGCTTTGCGCCCCTCGACGAGCAGCCGCTGGCCGTCGCGACGCACGTGCACCTTGGCATTCGGCGGCTCGGCCGCCCACATGCCCCAGGTGCTGCCCAGCGGCGGCAAGGGGCTGTCGAGTTCGGCAATGATCGCCAGGGCATCGGTATGGCCTTCGAACAACTTGCACAGGCGCAAGTCATGCCCGGCCACCTGGGCCAGTTGGCTCAAGCGGGACAGGGTCTGGCCGCTGCCCGGCAACGGCAGTTGATCAAGGCCTTCTTCTTGAAGGGCCCTCAGGGCGTTACCCAAGGCTTGCGTGTCGGCATAGCCCCGGTAGCCCTGGAGGAAACCGTGCAACGCCATTTCACACCTCGCCTTCGTGCTGCAGTTCAAACAGCAGCAGCGAGCGAGCGGTGACCGCGTACTCATGCTCGAAATCAAAGCGTTCCTGGCCACGCACAGCCGGGTCGTTGGTGTCGAGCAGGCATGTCCAGAACTCGCCCTCCGGCACCGGCGGCAGGCGGAAATTGACCAGGTCGTGATGGGCGTTGACCACCAGCAGCAACGTGGCGTCGGCCCCGGCACGGCGAATCCCGGTTTCCTGGGCGCGGCCATCCATCAACATGCCCAGGCAGCGGCCCTGGCTGTCTTCCCATTGCTCGGTAGTCATTTCGTTGCCATCCGGCGCGAGCCAGGTGACGTCCTTCACGCCGATGTCTTCGTTGTAGTCGCCCACCAGGAAGCGCCCACGCCGCAGGATCGGGTACGCCAGACGCAGCTTGATCAGGCGCTTGACGAACTTGAGCAGCGCCTTGCCGTCATCGTCCAGATCCCAGTTGACCCAGCCGATCTCGCTGTCCTGGCAATAGGCGTTGTTGTTGCCGTGCTGAGTGCGAGCGAACTCGTCCCCGGCGACGATCATTGGAGTGCCCTGGGCCAGCAGCAAAGTGGCGAAGAAGTTGCGCATCTGGCGCAGGCGCAGCGCGTTGATCTCCGGGTCGTCGGTAGGGCCTTCGACGCCGTGGTTCCAGGACAGGTTGTTATTGCTGCCGTCCTGGTTGTTCTCGTCGTTGGCTTCGTTGTGTTTGTCGTTGTACGACACCAGGTCGTGCAGGGTGAAGCCGTCGTGGGCGGTGATGAAGTTCACCGAGCTGTACGGTCTGCGCCCGCGGTGATTGAACATCTCGCCCGAGGCGGTCATGCGCCCGGCGAAGTCTGCGAGTTGGCCGTCGTCGCCTTTCCAGAACGCACGCACGGTGTCGCGGAAGCGGTCGTTCCATTCCACCCAGCCTGGTGGGAAGTTGCCCACCTGGTAGCCACCGGGGCCGCAGTCCCAGGGTTCGGCGATGAGTTTCAACTGGCGCAGCACCGGGTCCTGGCGGCACGCCACGAGGAAACTGTGGCGCTCATCGAACCCGTCGCGGTAGCGCCCGAGGATGGTCGCCAGGTCGAAGCGGAAGCCGTCCACGTGCATCTCGGTGGCCCAGTAACGCAGGGAGTCGGTGACCATTTGCAGCACGCACGGGTGGCTCAGATCCAGGGTGTTGCCGGTGCCGGAATCGTTGATGTAGAAGCGCTTGTCGTCGGGCATAAGGCGATAGTAGGAGGCGTTGTCGATGCCGCGCATCGACAGGGTCGGGCCGCGCTCGTTGCCTTCGGCGGTGTGGTTGTAGACCACGTCCAGAATCACTTCCAGCTTCTGCTCATGCAGGTGCGCGACCATCTCCTTGAATTCGGCGATCTTGCCGCTGGCCAGGTAGCGCGGGTCGGGGGCGAAGAACGCGATGCTGTTGTAGCCCCAGTAGTTGGTCATGCCTTTTTCCAGCAGATGCTGGTCGTTGACGAAGGCGTGCACGGGCAGCAGCTCGACCGAGGAAATGCCCAACTGGCGGATATGCTTGAGCACGTCATCTTCCATCAGGCCGGCGCAGGTGCCCCGCACCGACTCGCCAACCGAAGGATGGCGCATGCTGATGCCGCGCAGGTGGGTTTCGTAGATGATCGTGCGGTCCCACGGCACTCGTACCGGTTGGTCGTTGCCCCAGGTGTGCGCCGGGTCGATGACCTTGCACTTGGGCACGAAGGGCGCACTGTCGCGTTCATCGAAACTGAGGTCGTCGTCCGGGTGGCCGATGGTGTAGCCAAACAGCGCTTCGGACCATTTGAGTTCGCCCACCAGTTGCTTGGCGTAGGGGTCGATCAGCAGCTTGTTGTGGTTGAAACGATGACCGTTGGCCGGGTCATAGGCACCGTATACGCGGTAGCCGTAAATCAGCCCGGGGTGAGCATCGGGCAGGTAGCCGTGGAAGATCTCGTCGGTGTATTCGGGCAGTTCGATGCGCTCCAGTTCGACCTCGCCGGTATCGTCAAACAGGCACAGCTCCACCTTGGTGGCGTTGGCGGAAAACAGCGCAAAATTAACACCCAGGCCATCCCAGGTGGCGCCGAGGGGGAAGGGCAAACCTTCACGGATCCGCGACGGCTCATGAACCGGCGTCGCTGTGGTGTTGTCGGGTTTGCTCATCGAGTTGCTCCTGCAAAAGGTCTTTTTTCGGGCCGAACGCCGCCGTACTGACGGTGCTTCAGCGCATGGCTTGGACGGAAAAGGGCCTGCAGCGCGCAATGCGTGCTGCAGGCCCGAGAAATCATGGGGCGGGCGGTTTGGGCTTCTTCGGGGCGGCGGGTTTCTTCGCCGCGGGTTTGGCGGCGGCAGGCGCAGCAGGTTTGGGCTTTGCCGCAGCCTTGGGCGCGGTTTTCGGCTTGGCGGCCGGTTTAGGCTTGCTCGGCGTCAGCGCCTCGGCTTCCGCCAGCTTGCGCGCCATCTCCCAGTGGCGATCGTGGGCGCCATCGGGCTTGCCTTCAGACTCCCAGATCTGATGCGCCAGTTCGCGAATGCGTTTGTCTTCTTTACTCATCACAAACTCCTCACAGAAAATTTTCAGCTTTCTTGATTATCAGGATTGATAAAGACATTGACCGGGAGATCCCCCAGGGCAGCGCTGATCAACAGCTCCTTGTTGGGTGTGACTACGGCCGTTTGAAAAAGTCCCTTCCAGTTTTGTGCAGGGGCGGCGAACGGTAATTTCACCCGCGTATCGCCCCAAACCTGCGCATTGATCTGGGGAAACATCCCGTTTTCAAGCAACGGATAAGACCAGCGCGGCACCACCACCAGTAACTGCTTGCCTTGATGTTCACGGTAGAACGCAACCACGCGCTCAGCGTGCTGGCCCACCACTTCCAAAGGCGTATAGCTGCCATGGCGCAGCAGCTCGGGGCAGGCTTTACGCAGGCCCAGTACTTGGACGATCACTGCCTGTTTGATACGCCCGTCGCGCCAGTTGAACAACAGTTCGCCGATGTCCGGTGGTGCCTGCAATGCACGTTGCCGCGCAGCGAAGTCCACCGGGCGCCGGTTGTCCGGGTCGACCAGGCTGAAGTCCCAGAACTCATCGCCCTGGTAAATATCCGGCACACCCGGCACGGTCAGATGAAGCAAGGTTTGCGCCAGCCCATTCAGGGCGCCGGCGGGGGCGATGGCCTGCGCAGCACTGTCCAACGCACTGCGCAGCGGCGCACCGGCCTCACTGAGCAGCAGGCGCTTGAGGAACGCTTCCACCGCCTGTTCGTAAGCTTCGTTGGGCGCGCTCCAACTGCTCTGCAACTTGGCCTCGCGCAGGGCTTTTTGCTGCCACTGCCACAGGCGTTGCTGGTACGCCGCCAGATCGGGGTTGGGCTCCAGCGGCCAACTGCCCAGCAGCACCTGATAGAGAATCAACTCATCGCCCGCCGAAGGGCTGTCTGCGCTCTCGCGCAGGGGCTCGGCCAGGCGGCGCCAATGCTCGACCTGTTCGGCATACCAGGGTGCGCACTCGCTGAGCACCGCCAGGCGCGCACGGGTGTCTTCGCCGCGTTTGTGGTCGTGGGTGGCGGTGGCCAGCAGGTTGCCGGGAAAGGTCTTCAGGCGCTGTTGATTGGCCGCATGGAAATCTGCCAACGGCGCACTGAATTGCTCGGTACTGAAGCCCACATCGTTGCGCGACAACAGCACCGCCGAACGGTAGAACGCGGTGTCTTCCACGGCCTTGGCGGCGGCGGGCGAGGTCAGTTGCTGGAAGCGCACGCAGGCATGCTTGAGCATCTTGCGCGCGCGGCCTACCGGGCGATTGCGCCAGGGCTGGCCACCCAACCATTGCTCCAGGTGGTCGAGCACCGGCCAGTCGCCTTCGTTGAGGGTACTGCGTGCACCCTCCATGGCATGCTGGAACACCTTGTCGTCGGCCGCACTGCGGCCCTTGGCGCTGATATAGGTGCGGTACACCGGGAAATGCACGATCAGTTCCTGCAAGGCCCGGCGGATGGCGCCCAGGGTCAGGTCACGGGTCATCACGTCATCGCGGGCCACTTGCAGCAGCGCCTGGGCCACGTTTTCGAAGTCGCCGCCCAACGAACCATTGAGGATCTGCTGGCGCGCCAGCCGCGCTTCCTCGCCGAAGGTTGAGGGCCGCTCGCTGTGACGCGTCCACATCTCAGCCAGCGCTGCAAAACCTTCGGGATGGTGCTGCAGCAATGACAACTGGTTCATGAACTCGTAGCCGGTGGTGCCATCCACCTGCCAGTCTTCACGCAGGGTTTCGCCTTCGCCAAGGATCTTTTCAACAAAGATGGGCAAGTGGCGTTGGGGTGACAGCGCGTCTACGCGGCGGCGCAATTTGCGGCAATAGCCACGCGGGTCGGCCAGGCCATCGATATGGTCGATGCGCAGCCCGTCGACCAGCCCCGCGCTGATCAGCTCGAAAATCTTGCCATGGGTGGCTTCGAACACCGCCGCGCGTTCGACCCGCAGGCCGCCGAGCTCATTGACGTCGAAAAAACGCCGCCAGTTGATGTCGTCTGCGGCTGTGCGCCAACTGGCCAGGCGATAGGTCTGTTGTTCGAGCAGGTGATGCAGGCGCTCGAAACCGTCGGGCTGGCGACTGTCGAATGCGATCAGGCGTTGTTCAATAGCGGGTCGCAGCTCGCTGGCGCGTTCGGCCAGGGCTTGTTTGAGCTCGGTGGCTCCGGCGTAGGCGTCGTGCTGATAGGCGAGGGCGGCGAAACGCTCGGCCAGCGATTTGAGTAACTCGTCGCTACCCAGAATCAAGCCGTAGTCCCTGGGGCAAATCGGAAAACGGTGTTCGTAATGCTCGACGTAGAAACTCCCCTGGGCGGCATCGAACTTGAGCGCCAGCGTGCCGTTCTGCAAGGCTTCGCCGTAATCGCTGCCGAGGAAGGGCATCAGCAACTGGCCCTTGAGCAGCGGGTCGGGGGAGTGCCACTGGATGTCGAAGAACTCGCTATAGGGGCTCAGGCGGCCCCATTCCAGCAGGTCCAGCCACCAAGGGTTATCCGCGCCGCCCACGGCCATATGGTTGGAGACGATATCGAGGATCAAACCCATGTCGTGCTCACGCAGCGCGGCGACTAGGCGACGCAACGCCGCTTCGCCCCCCAGTTCCGGGTTGACGCGGGTCGGGTCGACCACATCGTAGCCGTGCATGGAGCCGGCGCGGGCGCTTAACAGTGGTGAAGCATACAGGTGGCTGATGCCCAGTTGGGCAAAGTACGGCACCAGTGGCACCGCGTCATCAAGGGTAAAATCTTTATGAAATTGCAGGCGCTGGGTGGCGCGCAGGGGCAGTGCGTTCATCGGTCACGCTCATAGGCTTGGTTGCGCGCCACGGCCAGCAGTTCGAGGCGACGCGCGGCGCTGTCATTGTCGAGCAGGCTGGCGGCTTCGCCGGGCAAGCGTCGGCGCCAATTGGGGTGGGTGTCGAGGGTGCCCGGCAGGTTGGCTTGCTCCTCGATGCCCAATGCATCTTCCAAGGGCAACAACACCAGTGGCGCACGGGTATGGCCCAGGTAGCGCACGCTGGCGTCGACCATATGGTCGGTGTCGTTGCGGATCTCGTCGATGAAGTTCTGCGGGTCCTGACTCAAGGCTTGGCGCAGTGCCTGGCGTTCGCGCAGGCGGTGTTCGCTCCATTGGTCTACGGTGGGCGCATCGATCAGGCCCAGCTGGATATTCCATTCGATATCGCGGCTGTGCCACCAGCCATTGAGGGTCGGCAAGTCGTGGGTACTGGTGGTGGCCAAGGCGTTGTCGGGCCAATCGAGGATGGGCTTGAACTGGCCGTCATGGTTCTGTTCGAACAGCAGCACACGCATGCCCAGGATCGAACGGGCGCTGAGCTTTTCGCGCAGGCCTTCGGGCACGGTGCCCAGGTCTTCACCGAGGACGATGGCCTGGTGGCGGTGCGATTCCAGGGCGAGCAAACGCAGCAGGTCGTCCACCGGGTAATACAAGTAGGCACCTTCACGGGGGGACGCGCCCAGAGGGATCACCCACAGGCGTTGCAGGCCCATCACATGGTCGATGCGCAAGCCGCCGGCATGGGCGAAGTTGGCCCGCAGCATTTCGATAAAGGCGCGATAGCCATTGCGCTTGAGGCCCTCAGGGGAAAAGGCAGAGATGCCCCAGCCTTGCCCTGCGCGGTTGAGAATGTCCGGTGGCGCGCCCACAGTGAGGTCGGCCAGCAGTTCATCCTGCCGACTCCAGGCCTGGCTGCCGCCGCCGTCGGCGCCCACCGCCAGGTCGGCGATCAGGCCGATGCCCATGCCGCTGCCACGGGCGGCCTGTTGTGCGCGCTCAAGGCTGCGGGCAATCAGCCATTGGGTGAAGGCGAAATAGCCGATTTCGTCGCGGTTGTCCTCAGCGAACTGCGCCAGGGCCGGGCTCTGTGGCGTACGCCAGGCTTCGGGCCATTGGCGCCAGTCCAGGTCCTCACCCGCGGCCGCACGCTGGGCCTGTATGGCTTCGAAGCGGCAGTGGTTTTCCAGGGCTTCGCCGCCGGCCTGGCGGAAGCTTTGAAAGTCGGCATGCTGGGGATGCGCGCCGTGGCGGAAGTCTTCATACAGTGTGCGCAGCAGGCGTTGCTTGGCTTTGGCGGCGGCCGGCCAGTCGATCAGCGTGAGCTGTTCCAGGGCATGCAACTCCTCAGCCAACCCGGCAGCTTCGATGGCGTTGCGCACCTCACGTTCACCGAGGATGCACGCCGGCGAAGCATACAGGCTGTTGAGAAACAGGCGGCTGGAGGGTGAATAGGGGCTGAAACGCTCAGTGTCGGCGCTGAACATCGCGTGCATCGGGCTGATTGCCACGGCGTCGGCGCCGCGCTCGGCGGCGGAACGCACCAGGTGCTCCAGGGCCAGGGTGTCGCCAAAACCGCCATCGCCCAGGCGGCGCAAGGCATAGAGTTGGGCGCTCAGGCCCCAGGCGCGAGCGGGTTGGCTGTCCACCGCGTCGGCCACGCTGTAGCAGTGGCTGGGCGCGACGGCCAGGGTGAAGGTTTGCCCGTCGATATGCACCTGGTGGTAGCCAAGGGCAATCACGCCGGGCAATACGGCCTCGCCATCCAGGCGCAGCTCCAGGGTTTCGCCGCCTTCCAGGCTGACGCGACACGGGGTGTCCGGGGCGAAGTAGCGTGCCAGGTCCAGGCCCGCACCGCTGTCGGTGGTCATCAAGGGCGGCAGGTGCCGGTCCTGCTGCGCCTGCTCAAGTTGCAGCAGGCTCGCGTCGATTTCGGCATCGCTGTCGGCCGGGTGCCCCAGCCCTTTGAGGACGGCGCGCAGGGCATCAGGCTTTACATGTTGCGGGCGACAGTTGGCATCGATCCAATCGACGGCCAGGCCCGCGCGGCTGGCGAGAATTTCCAGGTTCGCTTCGCTCAAAGAATGTCTCCAACAGGGGATAAGCAAACGCGTGCGCTCAAGGGCGGTAAGTGCGCACCTTGCGGGGCAGGCGTTTGGAAAATAATCGGGTGGGGTGCCGGATGATCCAGGGGCTGTTCACTCAGGTTCAGGTCGATCTGCAGCACACGGCCGTTGCCCAGGCGCCAGCGCGCGGTGACGGCATGGTCAGCCAGCACCTGCGCGCCCAGGGCGACGGTGCCGGGCAAGTGCGGCACCACGTGCACGTGACGCAGGCTCAGCAGGTGGCGGTAGAGCTGGGTGTGGTCGTTCTCGACGAAAGAGGGCACCGACTGTAAAAAGGTTTGCAGCGCGTTGGGGTCGGGGATGCGCTGGCGTTGCTCGGGGTCGTGAAACGCCGCGAAGTCGGCAAATTCATTGCGCCGCCCCTCACGCACCGCCTCGGCCAGTTCGCCATGATGGTCGGTGAAAAACAGGAACGGCTCGGCGGCATTCACCTCGTCGCCCATGAACAACATCGGGATCATGGGGCACAGCAACAGTAGGGTGGTCGCGGCGCTCAGTGCCTGGGGCGAACACAGCTGGTGCAGGCGTTCGCCGAGGGCGCGGTTGCCGACCTGGTCGTGATTCTGCAGGAACGCGACGAAGGCGCTGGGGGGCAGATCCGCACTGGGTTCGCCGCGAGCTTGGCCATGGCGTGTCGTCTCGCCCTGGTAGATGAACCCCTCGGCCAGGCAGCGCGCCAGCTTGGCGGTAGGCTGCTCGGCAAAGTCGCTGTAGTAGGCGTCGGTTTCACCGGTGAGCAGCACGTGCAGCACGTTATGAAAGTCGTCATTCCATTGGGCGTCGAAATCGTGCTGCAACAGGCTGGCCTGGTTCAGTTCGTTTTCCAGCATCAGCCACACGTGGCGCCCGCCGTCTACCTGCTGGCGTACCCTTTGTGCCAGTTCCTGCAGAAACCCAGGGTTGTCGATAGCGTGCACGGCATCCAGGCGCAGGCCGTCGAAGCGGTATTCGAGCAGCCACATCAAGGCGTTATCGAGGAAGAAATCCCGCACTTCACGGCGCTCGAAATCAATGCCGGCGCCCCAGGGTGTGTGCACGTCCTCCTGGAAGAACCCCTGGGCATACTGGCCCAGGTAATTGCCGTCGGGGCCGAAGTGGTTGTAGACCACATCGAGGATCACGGCCAAACCGTGGCCGTGGGCACTGTCGATCAGCTGCTTGAGTTGCTCGGGAGTGCCGTAGGTGGCGTGGGGCGCATAGGGCAGCACGCCGTCATAGCCCCAATTGCGTTCGCCGGGAAATTGCGCCAAAGGCATCAATTCAATCGCGGTGACGCCTAGTTCGGCCAGGCGGGGCAGGTGTTTCTCGACAGCAGCGTAGCCGCCCATGGCGCCGACGTGGAGCTCGTAGATCACCGCCGTGTGCCACGGGCGACCCTGCCATTGGCTGTGGCGCCATTCATAGGCGAGGGGGTCGACTACTCGGCTCCACCCATGCACGTCCAGCGCCTGGGCCCTGGAGGCGGGGTCGGGCACCGTGTTTTCGCCATCGATGTTAAAACGGTAAAGCGTGCCGGCAGGGCACGCGATTTCGACTTCAAACCAACCACCGGCCTGGGGCAGCATGACGATGGTTTTACCCTGTTCCAATTCAACGCTGACATAAAATGCGTCTGGCGCCCATAACGCAAAGCGCGTGCGGTGCGCGTCCAGCATGATTGCGCCGTGGGGCCAGGTTTCCAGAGTCCTTGACGGCATCTATGAAGACCTCCCTTAGTTGTTCCAGTCGCTACTTGTTCGATTTCCCCAGGGCCTTGGCCACCAGTTGTTCGTAGAGTTCGGCGTAGGGTTCCACGGCCTGGCACCAGTTGAACGGCTGGGTCATGGCACGGCTGCGCATGGCATTGAGCAGACCGGGGAAGGCGAACACCTTGAAGGCGCGGCGCAGCGCCTCTTCGTAGCTTTGCACCGTGGATTCATTGAACAGGAACCCGGTGACGCCATCCTCAATGGTGTCCGCCAGCCCGCCGGTGTTACGCGCCACCGGCAACGAGCCGAAGCGTTGCGCATACATCTGGCTCAGGCCGCAGGGTTCATAGCGCGACGGCATCAGCAGAAAATCGCTGCCGGCGAACATGCGGCGGGCATCGGTCTCGTTGAAGCCGATGCGCACCCCCACCTGACCCGGGAAGCGCAGTGCCAATTCGCGCATGGCCTGCTCTTCTTCCGGCTCGCCACGGCCGATGATCGCAATCTGGCCGCCGTTTTCGACGATGAAACCGGCGACGGCTTCGGTCAGGTCCAGGCCTTTCTGGTAGACCAGGCGCGAGACCACAGCAAACAGCGGACCACTGGATGGCTGCAGCTCAAACAGCTCGCGCACGTGGGCGGCGTTGATGGCTTTGCCTTCCCAATCGCCGATATTGAAGTTGTGGGTCAGGTGCGTGTCGGTGGAGGTTTCCCAGCTTTCGTCGATGCCGTTGGGAATGCCGCTGAGCAGGCCTTGCTGGGTCTTGCTGGCGAGGAAGCCATCCAGGCCACAACCGAATTCCGGGGTGGTGATCTCCTGGGCGTAGGTGGCGCTCACGGTGGTGATATGGCTGGAATACGCCATGCCCGCCTTGAGAAACGACATCTTGCCGTAGAACTCCATGCCTTCCTGTTGCAGGGCGTGGGGCGGAATGCCCAGTTCGGGCGTCGAGGCCAGGCTGACCACGCCCTGGTAGGCCAGGTTATGAATGGTGAACAGGGTTGGCGTACGTGACCCACGCCAGTGCATATACGCGGGGGCCAGGCCCGCAGGCCAGTCGTGGGCGTGCACCAGGTCTGGGCACCAGTGGATTTGTGCAAGGTTGGCGGCAATGTCCGCGGCAGCCAAGCCCAGGCGGGCGAAGCGAATATGGTTGTCCGGCCAGTCGCGGCCGTTGTTGGCGCCGTAGGGCGTGCCTTCGCGCTCATACAGTTCGGGGCAGATCAGCACATAGATGACCAGGCCGTCCTTGAGGTCCATGCGCCCGATCTTGCACGGGGGCAACGCGGCATGGCCACCCAGTTCACCGACGATATGAATCGGGTTATCGCTTTCCATCACTTGCGGGTAACCCGGAATCAGCACCCTCACGTCATGCAGGTGCGCCATGGCGCGGGGCAGGGCCGCGGAGACGTCGCCCAGGCCGCCGGTTTTCACCAGGTCCGCGAACTCGGAAGTGACAAACAAGACTTTCTTTCGATTCGGATTCTGACTCACGACCGGCCGCACAGTGTTGGGCAGGTCGGCCAAAGACTTTGGCGCTCCTGCCGGCTGACTAAAACGCTCTCCCTGAGTATCTACTGCGGCACTGATCATAATGCACTCCCATCTGTTGGTTGGCTAATGGCCCGCTGCCATCGGCTCCGAGTGACCGCATCCTGCGGCCATGCACACAAGCGCTATACAAACTGGCAAGGCGTATGCCAGTTGCAACGTCGGCTTAAAAAGATTGGATGAGCGGGCATTCGGCCTGAAGCGCGCGTGCTCGCCCTTACCTAAAACTTGACCAGCGGCAGGTTTCGAAAGTTTAGATTTTTTGCGGGGTTTTTGTTTTGGAACGGACCCATCGGTCATGAGTCTAGGACAGATCCCAGCGCCTGCTGGGTTTTCATGCAGATTTTGTAGGACAAAAAACTTTTAACGATATGCGCCTGTGGCGAGGGAGCTTGCTCCCGCTGGGACGCGTAGCGGCCCCAAAATTTTGGGAGCGCTGCGCACTCCAGCGGGAGCAAGCTCCCTCGCCACAGGGGGGGGGGCGCACTTTAATGGTGCGTCAGGCGAGCCCGCGAATGGGCACACCCTTGGCCCAGGCTTGGATATCTTCGATCATCTGCTGATAGAACTGCCGGTAATTCTGCTCGCTCACATACCCCACGTGTGGCGTTGCGAGCACATTGGGCAAGCGGCGAAACGGGTGGTCAGCCGGCAGCGGTTCCTCGGCAAACACATCCAGCGCCGCCCCGGCCAGGCGTCCGCTGCGCAATGCTTGCAGCAGTGCCTGCTCGTCCACAATCGGCCCGCGTGCGGTATTTACCAGGTGCGCTGTGGGCTTCATCCAGCCCAACGCTTGCGCATCCACCAGACCACGGCTGCGCTCGCTGAGCACCAGATGGATGGTCAGAATATCCGCCTGCTCAAACAGCTCGCGCTTGCTGACCCAACTCACCCCTGATTCCGCCGCTCGCTCGGGCGTGAGGTTCTCACTCCAGGCAATCACCCGCATACCAAAGACCT
Organism: Pseudomonas sp. DWP2-2; assembly: GCF_049897065.1. Lineage (NCBI taxonomy): Bacteria > Pseudomonadati > Pseudomonadota > Gammaproteobacteria > Pseudomonadales > Pseudomonadaceae > Pseudomonas > Pseudomonas sp. DWP2-2. Next base: position 126,474 of record NZ_JAFCVN010000009.1, read on the forward strand.
GGGCGAACCTTGCGACTTTCTGGCCAATGCTGCCCAGCCCCAGGACGCCCAATGTCTTGCCGTGCAGGTCGCCGCCCAGGCCGACCTGCCATCCGCCCGCACGCAGTGAGTTGGCTTCGGCGAGCAGGTTACGTGTAGAGGCCATGATCAAGGCCCAGGTCAGTTCCGGTGCGGCGTGTTTATAGCTGTCGGTGCCGCACACCTGGATGCCCAGGGCCTTGGCTGCGGGAAGGTCGATGGCGGCATTGCGCATGCCGCCGGTCACCAGCAATTTGAGCTGGGGCAGCCCTTGCAGCAGGGCTTTGTCAAAGGTTGAGCGTTCGCGCATCAGGCAAATCACCTCGAACCCTTTCAAGCGCTCAGTCATGGTGGCGGTATCGGCGGGGTAGTCGTGGAGAAAATGCACCTTGCCCACGCTGTCCAGCGCCGACCAATCTGCCACGTCGCTGGCCACGTTTTGCCAATCATCCATCACTGCGATCTGTATCGACATGCACGCGGGCCTCGAAAAGTGGCAATTAAAGGGCGTTCAACCCGTGCAACAGGGCTTTATGAAACTGTTCCGGCTCTTCCACCTGGGGCGCATGGCCCAGGCCGGGGAACTCCACCAACGTGGCGCGGGGAATCAGCTTGGCCACCTGCTTGCCCAGTACCTCGTAATGACCAATTTTGGCCTTGACCGCCGCCGGCGCCACATCTTTGCCGATGGCGGTAGTGTCGCTGGTGCCGATCAGCAGCAGGGTGGGCACCTGCAAGTCTTTGAACTCGTAGTACACCGGTTGGGTGAAGATCATGTCGTAAATCAGCGCCGAGTTCCAGGCAACCTGAAGATGCCCCGGGCCTTGGTTCAGGCCGGCGAGCATGTCTACCCAGCGCTCGTACTCGGGTTTCCAGCGCCCAACGTAATAGGTGTTTCGCTCGTAGTTGCGTACACCGTCGGCGCTCAGTTTCAGCTCGCGCTGGTACCACTGGTCGACGCTCTGGTAGGGCACGCCGAGGGCTTTCCAGTCTTCCAGGCCAATGGGGTTCACAAGCCCCAACTGTTCGGTTTGCTGGGGGTACATCAGCGCATAGCGTGTGGCGAGCATGCCGCCGGTGGAATGGCCGATCACCGTGGCCTTTTGAATGCCGAGCTTTTCCAACAGTTGATGGGTGTTGGTCGCCAGTTGCTGGAAGCTGTACTGGTAGTGGTCGGGCTTGCTGGAGGTGCAAAAACCAATCTGGTCCGGGGCGATGACGCGGTAACCGGCGTCACTGAGCGCCTTGATCGAACCCTCCCAGGTAGCGCCGCAAAAATTCTTGCCGTGCATCAGCACCACGCTGCGGCCGTTTGGAGTGCCGGTGGCGGGGACGTCCATGTAGCCCATTTGCAGGGATTTGCCCTGGGATTGGAAGGCAAAATGATTCAAAGGGTAGGGGTATGCAAAGCCCTGCAACTCAGGGCCGTAGGTGTCAGCTAACACGGGCGCCGCGCTGACCGAAAACAAACCGGCTACGCATAATGTACGGATAAAAGGCATGGGTTTTGGCTCCGAGACAGATGCCCGGATGCTCTTTGCCCGCGATTAACGGGGGATTAACGCCCACTGCAACGTCAGCGCTGCGATTACGCCATAGCGCAGGCTTTTCGCCAGGGTTACCAGCAGTAGAAAACGCCACAACGGCTCACGCATCACCCCAGCCACCAACGTCAGCGGATCACCAATGACTGGCACCCAACTGAGCAACAACGTCCAGTGCCCCCAGCGTGCGTAATGGCTGCGAGCCTTGTCCAGCTGATTGGCGCTCACCGGGAACCAGCGTCGCTCTTTGAAGCGCTCGACCGAGCGCCCCAGCAGCCAATTGACCAGCGAGCCCAGCACATTACCCAGGGTGGCGATGCCCAGCAGCAGCCAAAGGTTGTAATGCCCGCTGAGCAGCAGGCCGACCAGCACAGCTTCCGACTGCAGGGGCAATAACGTCGCGGCGCCAAATGCCGCGCCGAACAGCCCCAGGTACCCCATCAACACCGGTCAGTGAGCCGGGTAGTCCGCTACCACCACGTCTTCGCCGTCGCGGGTCAAGCCAATGATTTGATACGCCTCGCTGCGTCCGTCTACTTCCATGCCTGGCGAGCCCAATGGCATGCCCGGTGCGGCAAGGCCCAGCAGGTCGTTGCGCTTGCGCAGAGCCAGGACCTGCTCGGCGGGTACGTGGCCTTCGACGAACTTGCCGTCGATCACCGCGGTGTGGCAGGAGCCAAGGCGTGGCGCCACGCCCAAGCGTTGTTTCACCGCGCTCATGTCGGCTTCAACGTGGTCGTTGACCTTGAAACCGTTGCTCTCCAAGTGGCTGATCCACTTCTTGCAGCAGCCGCAGTTGGCGTCGCGGTGTACATCGATGGGGATCAGTTCGGCGGCCTGGGCCAGGGTGGTGGTAAACAGGGCACTGAGCAGGGCCAGTCGCAATGGGGTTTTCATCGTGGGTCTCACTGAAGGCGCGGCAATAAGCCGGGCATTCTCCCTGCTTTTGCCGGCATGTTTGCAATGTGACGTCGTGGTAATGTTTCTAAATTATACGAACCCCGGATTGTCCAGCCGCTGCTTGAGCCGGTCCAACGCAATCGCCGACAACGCGACCATGCGCTCATGCAAAGACGCCAGTTGCAGTTCAGTCTCGTAAGTCAGCACCCGTTTGAACAGGGTGCCTCCCTGATGAGCGCGCAAGCAGTAATGGATGCAACCGTCAACCGCCAGGGAGGTGAACACGGTCTTGAACTCGCTGGGGCGGCGGGCGATTTGTACGCGGTAACTCATGGGGACGCGTATGCCCAGCAGGTCGATGATTTCGGTAAAACGCGTGCCGACCGGTAATGAGCCGGTGGTGCCGGTGTCGGCGCTGAGGGAGGTGGGGTGCCACTCGTGCCAGCGGTCGGGCTGGGTCACATAGTCATAAACCGCCTCGATCGGCGCCTGGATGAAGCGTTCCTGACTGATCTGCTCCAAGCGGACCGAATGCTCAGTCGCGTGCATGACACACCTCCTGTGTGGCGGTTTTTACACTAGGAGTTGTGAGAATAGTCTGACTCCCATGCTTTGCACGAGAGTCGGCAGACCGTTGATCAATCCCGCTGAGAACGGCCCCCACAAGGGTTTCCAGCAAACGCTAGATATCCAGCATGGCCAGCACTTCCTTGGGGTAACGCAGGCCTGCGGTTGCATTGGCAGGGAAGATTGCATCCAGCGCAGCCAGTTCGTCAGCGCTGAGAGAAATCGACAGCGCCTCCACATTCTCTTGCAGATAGGTGCGCCGCTTGGTGCCCGGAATCGGGATGATGTAATCGCCTTGGGCCAATACCCAGGCCAGCGCCAGTTGCCCGGCCGTGACACCTTTGTCTGCCGCCAGGCTCTTGACCTGTTCTACCAGCAGCAGGTTTTTCGCAAAGTTCTCCCCCTGAAAGCGCGGGCTGAAGCGTCGGTAATCATCGGCGCCGAAATCATCCGGGCTCTTCAAGGCGCCGGTGAGAAAACCTCGGCCCAACGGGCTGTACGGCACAAACGCGATGCCCAGGCGCTGGCAAGCGGCGAGGCAACCATTGTCTTGCTGGTCGCGGCTCCACAGCGAATATTCACTTTGCAGGGCGCTAATGGGATGGACCTTATGCGCCCGTTCCAGAGTAGCGGCGGACGCCTCGCTCAGGCCCAGATAGCGCACTTTGCCCTGTTTCACCAGGTCGGCCATGGCGCCGACCGTTTCTTCGATGGCCACGTCGGGGTCGATACGGTGCTGGTAGTACAGGTCCAGCGTATCCACCCCCAGGCGTTGCAAGGTGCCGTCGATGGCGTTGCGGATATACTCGGGCCGGCCATTCACCCCGCGCACTACGGGGTTGGCAGGGTCGCGCACAATCCCGAATTTACTGGCCAGGAAGACCTGGTCGCGCTTGCCGGCAATAGCCTTGCCGATCAGTTGCTCATTGGTGTGCGGGCCGTACATGTCCGCGGTATCGAGAAAGTTGACGCCCAGCTCCAGGGCGCGGTGCAAGGTTGCGGTGGCTTCGGTGGTATCGGTGCCGGGCGTGTAGAAATCGGTCATGCCCATGCAGCCAAGGCCGATGGCAGACACATGCGGGCCGTTTTTACCGAGTTGTCGAGTGTGCATAGGGAAGCTCCTTGTGATGAGGGGCCCATTGTTACCCTTGAAAAAATGCAGATAAACCCGCTAAAAGTGCTATCACTGTTCGTAATATCTAAACAATTCCCCACGGGAGCATTTTATTGGATCGTTTTAACGCCATGCGCGTGTTCACTCGGATTGTTGAATTGGGCGGGTTTGCCAAGGCCGCCGACAGCCTGCAATTGCCACGCGCCTCCGTGACGATCCTGATCAAGCAACTGGAGGCCCATCTCGGCGTGCAACTGCTGCAGCGCACCACGCGCCACGTCAGCCCGACCCTGGATGGCGCGGCGTACTACCAACGTTGCGTGCAATTGCTGACTGATCTTGAGGAAACCGAGGCGGTGTTCTCCACGCGGCGCCAGAACCCCCGGGGCACATTGAGCATCGATATGCCCTCAGGCATTGGGAGCTTGATTGTCATTCCGGCCTTGCCAACGTTCACCGCGCTGTACCCACAGATCGAGTTGGAGATCGGCCTCAATGACCGGCCAGTGGATCTGATTCGCGAAGGCGTCGATTGCGTGTTGCGCGGTGGTCCGGCCCTGGATGAATCGCTGGTGGCACGCCCCTTGGCGATGATGGAACAACTGACCCTGGCCAGCCCCGCGTACCTTGAACGCATGGGCACGCCCACTTGCCTGGAGCAGTTGGCGGGTCACCAAATGGTCGAGTACGTGTCCAGCGCCAGCGGTAAACGTTTTGGCCTGGAATTTCTGCTGGGCAGCGAGTTGCATCCGATCAACCTGCCGAAAGTGGTTGCCGTGAACAGCTCTGCCGGTTACTTCGCTGCGTGCGAAGCCGGCTACGGGCTGATCCAGGCACCTCGTTATCACTCCCTGCGCCAACTGGCCGAGGGCACGCTGGTGCAGGTGCTCCCTGATGTGGCAGTGCCGAAGATGGCGCTGACTGCGTTGTACCCGCCTCATCGGCAGTTGTCGCAGCGGGTGAGGGTGTTCGTCGATTGGCTGGTGCAGTTGTGCGCTCGGCCCGGCACCGGCTTGCAAGGCTAGGCTTGCGCCCTGCGATAGGCGCCAGGCTGTTGCCCGGTGACTTTATGGAAGGCTCGGGTAAACGCCGCCACCGATTGATACCCGGCCGCCAGCGAAACCTCGGCCACCGTCTGGTCCGCCTTGAGCAACCCACAGGCGTGGCGCATGCGGATCATCAGCAGCACTTGCCCGGGCGACTGCCCACACAGTTCGCTGAAGCGCTTGAAAAACGCCGAGCGCGACAACCCGGTACAGGCCGCCATGCTTTCCAGGCTCCAGGGCTCGGCGGGGCGGGCGATCAATTGCTCCAGCAAATGTGCGAACGCCGGTGCCCGGCCCAGCGCCGCAAGGCCGCCAAGCTCGGTGTTGTCGAGCACTTGCTGGCGCAGCACATACAGAAACAGCAGGTGGCACAGGCGCTCAAGCAGCGCGGAAGAGGGCGCTGGGGTGCGTGCGCATTCTTGCAGGATCAATTCGAACAGGTTGCGTGCAGCCATCAGCGACGGGTCGCCGGCGCGCAGGATGATCCAACTGGGCAGGGTGTCGACGATCAGCGTCGACAATCCGGATTGGAAGTGAAAGAAACCGCAGACTAGTCCTACGCCGTCCGTGGCCGTGCTATCGAGAGGCAGCATCGAGCGGCGTGGGCACTGCTGGGCGCCGGCCGCCGTGGCTTGGCCGGAAAGCCTGAAGGCAAAGTCACGCAGCAGGAACACCGCGTCACCATTGTTCAGGTGTTGGGGCGTTGGATCACCGTCGATATGCAGCCAGCATTCGCCTTGCACAATCAAGTGGAAGCTCGCCTGCGCCAGGCCATGGGTGCTCGCGTGCCAGTCACCACAATAACGGCCGACGTGAAACAGGCTGGTGTTGAGTTCGAGGCTATCTAATAACCAATCGACAAGTACATCGGACGAATTCATCTAATGGAAAGACTCAAGAGCAAGTAATCGCTACTTTAGCCTATTGAGCGCTTTTTTTAGAACCAACAGACTGGGGCATTCAAACCCAACAGGAGTCCACTTCATGTCCCGTGTACCGTTGCTCACGCCTGAAACCGCACCGGAAGCCGCCAAGCCCTTTCTGGAAAACGCGCTGAAAGGCTCGGGTTTTATCCCTAACCTACTGGGCGTACTGGCCAACGCACCGGCTGCGCTGGAAACCTACATCACCGTCTCCGGCTTGAATGCCAAGGCCGAGCTGAGCCTGGCCGACCGTGAAGTGGTGCAACTGATAGCTGCTACTACCCACGGTTGTGATTTCTGCGTCGCCGGCCACACGGCGGTTGCCCGCAACAAAGCCAAGTTGCCCGAGGAGGTGATCGAGGCCTTGCGCCGCCGGGGTGAGTTGCCTGACGCGCGCTATGAGACACTTGCCGCGTTTACCCGTGAAGTGATCGCCACCCGTGGGGATGTGAGTGACGCGGGCTTTGAGGCGTTCCGCGCCGCTGGCTACACCGACGGCCACGCGCTGGAAGTCATCCTGGGTGTCAGCCTGGCAACCCTGTGCAACTTCGCCAACGTGTTTGCCCGCACCCCGCTGAACCCGGAGCTGGCGCAATACCGTTGGGAAAAACCGGCCAACTGATTCGGCGTTGGCCCACCTGCTGTAAAAGGAGAGACATGAATGCTTGACCCAATCTTGAGCCGTTGGCTCGATGTTCAAGCGCAGGCCCTGGACGTGGGCAGTTGCGATCCACAGGAAGTGCTGCCACGGCTGGCAGAAGCCAATATTCTGAGAATCGGCGTGCCCACCCACCTGGGCGGCCTGGGCGGCGATGTGGCGGGTGCGGTCGAGGCCATCGCCAATGTGGCCAGCCATTCCCTGGCTGCGGCGTTTGTGTGCTGGGGCCAGCGCTCGTTTATCGAGTACCTGCTGCAGAGCCCCAATCAGCGCTTGCGCGAGCAGCTGATGCCAGACCTGCTCAGCGGCAAGTTGGCCGGCGCCACCGGGTTGTCGAATGCGATGAAGTTCCTGTCGGGTATCGAGACGTTGCAGATCAGCGCCGAGCCCAACGACCACGGTTGGATCCTCAACGGTCGCCTGCACTGGGTGACCAACTTGCGCAAGAATGGCTTTGTCGCTGCGGCGGCCATCGAGCATGCCGGGGGCGGCGCGCCATTTATCCTGGCCATTCCGGATTCGGTGGCCGGGTTGCAGCGCTCCCGTGACCTGGAGCTGCTCGGGCTGCAATCGAGCAACACCGCAGCGCTGGGCCTGGAAGGCGTGGAGCTGAGTCGCGAGTGGTTGTTGCACGAGGATGCGCGCAAGTTTTTACCGGCGGTACGCCCGGCGTTTCTAGGCTTGCAGTGCGGTATGTCGATTGGTTTGGCACGGCGTTCCCTGGCTGAAGTAGCCCACCATTTGGGCGCCAGTCGTACCGTGTTGCGCGACGAGCTGGAAGCCCTGCGCGCAACGCTGGATCATCTGGTCAACGAGCTTGAAAAGGGGCTGTTGGCCGGGCGCTTTACCGCCGAGCCCATACCGCTGTTCAAACTGCGTATCGCCTTGGCCGAAACCGCCGCCAGCGCTGTGCAGCTTGAACTGCAAGCCAGCGGTGGCAAGGCCTACCTGACCGCCCACGGCAGCGGCTTTGCCCGGCGCTGGCGCGAGTCGGCCTTTGTACCGATCGTAACGCCCAGCCTGGTGCAACTGCGTACCGAGCTACACCGCCAGGCCAATCTATGAGCCAGGCGGTATTGACGGCCCAGGGCATTTGCCTGGGGTATGGCAGCGGGCCGGTGTTGCAAGGCTTCGACTTGCACTTGCAACCGGGTGAAGTGGTGTCGATCCTGGGCCCGAGCGGCGTGGGCAAATCCAGCCTGCTGCGCGTGCTGGCCGGCTTGCAGGCACCTCAGGCTGGCCGCGTGCAGGTATTGGGCGAGCCGTTGAGCGGCCCGCATCCGCGCGTGGTGGTGGCTTTTCAAGACCCGAGCCTGTTGCCTTGGCTGACCCTGGAAAAAAACGTTGCCTTCGGCCTGGATTTCGCTCGCCAACCGCACTTGAGTGGTGAAGAACGCCGCCGTCGTGTTGATCACGCCATTGCAGCGGTGGGGCTGGAGCCTGCGCGCCAGCAGTTCCCGGCGCAATTGTCCGGTGGCATGGCACAGCGCACGGCACTGGCCCGCTGCCTGGCGCGTCAGCCACAAGTGTTACTGCTCGACGAACCCTTCGGCGCGCTCGATGAAGTGACTCGCGCCGATATGCAGCACCTGTTGCTCAAGGTCAATCGTGAGCAAGGCTCGGCGGCCGTATTGATCACCCACGACATCGACGAAGCGCTGTTGCTGTCGGACCGCATCCTGCTACTGGGTAACCGCCCGGCGCGGACGTTGGGCGAGTGGGCTATCGATTTGCCACACCCTCGGGAAGAACAGGTCGAGGCCATCGGCGCGCTGCGTATCGAAATTTTGAAAACCTTACGGCAGGCGGGCCGCCCTCAACCCAACCCCCTTGAACAACAGGAGTTTACTTATGTGTCTGGATGACCTGGCCCACTCGCGCCGTGACTTTCTCAAACTCTCCGCCGTGCTCAGTGCCGCCGGCGCCTTGCCTCTGCTGAGCAGCCTGCAGGCGCGTGCCGCCAACGAGCCCGACGCGCCGGTGCGTATTGGCTATCTACCTATCACTGACGCCACGCCACTGCTGGTGGCCCACAACAATGGCCTGTTCGAAGCCGAAGGCATCAAGGCCGAGCGCCCAGTGTTGTTGCGCAGTTGGGCCCAAGTGATCGAGGCGTTTATCTCCGGCCAGGTCAACGTGATACACCTGCTGTCGCCAATGACCGTATGGGCGCGCTACGGCAGTAAGGTCCCGGCCAAAGTCGTGGCATGGAACCATGTGGGCGGTTCGGGCTTGACCGTATCCCCAGGCATTACCGACGTGAAGCAACTGGGCGGCAAGTCGGTGGCGATTCCGTTCTGGTACTCGATCCATAACGTGGTGGTGCAGCAACTGTTCCGCGATAACGGCCTCACACCGGTCACCCGCGCCACCGGCAGTTCGATTGCTGCCAATGAGGTCAACCTGATCGTGTTGCCGCCCTCGGACATGCCTCCGGCCCTGGCCAGCAAACGCATCGACGGCTACATCGTCGCCGAACCGTTCAATGCCCTCGCAGAAAACCTCAAGGTTGGTCGCGTGCAGCGCTTCACGGGTGACGTGTGGCGAAACCATGCTTGCTGCGTGGTGTTCATGCACGAGCACGACCTGGCTAACCGTCCGGAGTGGTCGCAGAAGGTGGTGAACGCCATCGTCAAGGCCCAGGTGTGGACCCGCAACAACCGTGAAGAGGCGGTGAAGCTGCTGTCCAAGGATGGCCCGAACCGTTACACGCCCCATGCCGAACCGGTGTTGAGCAAAGTCCTGGCGCCGGTGGCCAGCGACCGCGCCTCCTACGTGGCCGACGGCGCGATCCAGCACGCCAACTGGGACGAGCATCGCATCGACTTCCAACCGTACCCGTTCCCCAGCTACACCGAAGAACTGGTGCGGCGCTTGAAGGACACCTTGATCGAAGGCGACAAAAAGTTTCTCACGGACCTGGACCCAGCCTTCGTGGCCAAGGACTTGGTGGACGACCGCTTCGTGCGCAACGCGATCGAAGCCGTGGGTGGCATGCAGACCTTCGGTTTGCCGGATGGTTATGAGCGGCACGAGGAGATCGGCGTTTGAACAACAGCAGAATCCCCGGCTGGTGGCTGGGGCTGAGTGGCTTGGCGGGTTTGTTGGTGCTGTGGTGGTTGGGCGTGAAAGTGTTCGGCGAGGCCGATGGCCTGTCGGCGCGCTTTTCCCTGGCGGCCACCGCCAGCAGCTTGTGGGAATTGCTCGGGCGGGGTGAGTTGTACCTGCATATCGCCGTGAGCCTGAAGCGTATTTTCGTCGGGCTGTTTATCGCGTTGTTGGTAGGCGTACCCCTCGGGCTGCTGGTGGGCAGTTCGCGTAACCTGGAGGCGGCGACCACGCCAGCGTTCCAGTTTCTGCGGATGATTTCGCCGCTGTCCTGGATGCCGATCGTGGTGATGCTGATGGGCGTGGGCGACCAGCCAATCTATTTCCTGCTGGCCTTTGCCGCTGTCTGGCCGATCATGCTCAACACCGCAGCGGGCGTGCGTCAGCTCGACCCGCGCTGGTTACAGTTGAGCAAGAGCTTGAGCGCCACGCGTTGGGAAACCTTGCGCCGGGTGGTCATTCCTGGCGTGGTAGGGCATGTGCTGACCGGCGTGCGCCTGGCCATCGGCATCCTGTGGATCGTGCTGGTGCCCTGCGAAATGCTCGGGGTCAGTGCGGGGCTGGGGTATTACATCCTCGACACCCGTGATCGGCTCGCGTATTCGGAGTTGATGGCGATGGTGGTGGTGATCGGGGTGCTGGGGTTCGCGCTGGATGCGTTTGCGCGTTGGTTGCATCGGCGGTGGGTGCATGGCGGCTGAGTGGTTGAAACCGGCGTCGAGGCTCCGAACCCGCCTGACGAGTAGGTAATGTCGATGCAGTAACGCGTGAAGCCCCCAAGCGTGCTGCACGCGTTGTGCACGAAGCGTTATCCGGATGCAGATCAGCGGCGCTGGTAACCGCCACCACCCTCATAGCGGTGATCATGCCAGCCCCCGCCGCGCGGGAAGAAGAAACAACCGCCCAGGCTCAGCATGATCATCAGTGGAACCAGCAGGATGAGTCGTCGCAGCATTTCACAGTTCTCCAAGGGGTATTCGCAAGGCCTGTCAGGCGGAGGGCAAGCCAAAACTTTTCATCGCCTGTAACATAAGACCCTGCCGAAACCGCGCCATCCCCGTGACTGGGTATGTGCTTGGCATGCACGGCGATACACAGTGGATACATTCTTCAGGTTCAGGAACTCGTCATGACCCAAAAGCAACGCTTGAAATACTCGCTTCTGATTGCCCTGGCTGTACTGGGCGCGATGTTCGGCCTGTCTTATCTGCAGAACGCAGGCGTGATCAGTGAAAAAACCTTCCAGTACCTGGCCATCGCGATTGCCGTGGTCGTCGTCGTGATCAACGGCATCATGCGCCGCAAGGTCAAGCCTAACTTCTGACGGGCGTCAGTCAGGCACGACCTTCGAGTACCTTGGCAGCCTCTTCATGGAGGCTGTAGCTCTTGTCAGCGTTGAGGGTGATCACGCCCTCGCTGCATAGACGCTTGAGCACCTCGCGCACGCTGAGAAACGACAACGGTATGCCCAGCTCCAGCAAATGGCTGTGCACGCCGCGTACCCCGAGGGTGCGCTGGTTGTCGGCGGCAGCGAGGAGGGCGTCGATGACCTTCAGCCGGATCAGGCTGGTGCGCAAACCGAAACACTTGAGCAAATGGCGGATGCGCTGGTTGCCCTGCTGTTCGGGCGCGTTACCGAACGCCCGTGCGTCGTTGCCATAGTGGGTATCTGCGGCCTTTGAATGTCCATCCGTGGGCACTTGCGGGTTATACATGCAAAAACTCCTTTTCAGAGCCTGATCAGGAAAAAGATGGTGCTCTTGGGTAATAAGACGAACGAGTGACGCAAATCATGAAACGATGGATGTAGAAAATTTGTCGGTATCAGGTTTGTCACATCCCCTGCGCCGTCGATAGGCAACCTTGTGCGGTTAAATTTTGCCGGGCGATGTGCGTTCTTACGGTGGGGTAACCATCCCTCGTAAGGCTGTTCAATTTGACTGTGGAGTCGGCGTGATTATTTCCAAGGGGTTGTCCAGAGTGGGCACGGCAGGGCTGTTACTCGCCTTGAGCCTGGCCGTATCGGCACGCGAGCAAGTGACGCAAACGTCGGCGGATATACGGCGTACCAGTTATGGCGTGCCGCATATTCGCGCCTCTGATGAGCGGGGCCTGGGGGTGGGTATGGGTTACGCCTATGCCCAGGACAACCTGTGCTTGCTGGCCAATGAAATAGTCACGGTCAATGGCGAGCGGGCGAGGTTTTTCGGGCCGGACCAGGCGACCCTGGAAGAGCGCAACAACCTTGCCAGCGATGTATTCTTCAACTGGCTGAATACACCCGAGGTCGTTGCGGCATTCTGGAAAGCCCAGACGCCCGAAATGCAACAGCGCATCGAAGGGTACGTGGCCGGCTACAACCGTTATCTCAAGGATAAGGGCGCACCCGCACAGTGCCAGGCCGCGTGGGTACGGCCCTTGGTAGTGCAAGACCTGGTGAAGTTGACCCGCAGGCTATTGGTGGAAGGGGGCATCGGCCAATTCGCCGAAGCCTTGGTCGGGGCAGCACCGCCGCAGGCCACCGCCAGTGTGCAGTCCGGTGCCAAAGCCTTTGCCACGGCCGCCGCCAACCAGCAACGCTTCACGCTGGATCGAGGCAGCAATGCCGTTGCCGTGGGCCGTGACCGCTCATTCAATGGCCGTGGCATGCTGCTGGCCAACCCGCATTTCCCGTGGGTGGGCGGCATGCGTTTTTACGAGATGCACCTGACCATCCCGGGCCAGTTGGATGTGATGGGCGCCGCACTGCCAGGGCTGCCCGTGGTGAACATCGGTTTCAACCAGCATGTGGCGTGGACTCACACCGTGGACACGTCCAAACACTTCACCCTGTACCGCCTGACCCTCGACCCCAAGGACGCCACCCGTTACCTGCTGGACGGCAAGTCCATCCCCCTGGATAAAACCGCCGTAACGGTACAGGTCAAGCAAGCTGACGGCAGCCTCAAGGCCGTGACCCACACCGTCTACAGTTCGCAGTTCGGCCCCGTGGTGCAATGGCCGGGCAAGCTCGACTGGGACAACCACTACGCCTTCAGCCTGCGCGACGCCAACCTGGGCAACGACCGGGTGCTGCAACAGTGGTACGCCATGAATCGCGCCGGTAGCCTCAAGGAGCTGCAAACCTCAGTGCATACCCTGCAAGGCATCCCCTGGGTCAACACCCTGGCCGCCGATGACCAGGGCCAAAGCCTGTACATGAACCTGTCGGTAGTGCCCAACGTCAGCGCCGCCAAGCTGGCAAAATGCAGCGACCCACGGGCCGGCCTGCAAATGATCATACTCGACGGCGCCCACAGCGCCTGCGCGTGGGACATCGACCCGCGCGCGGCCCAGCCGGGTATCTTCCCGGCCGACCAGTTGCCCCAGTTGCAACGCACCGACTACGTGCAACACTCCAACGATTCCGCCTGGATGGCCAACCCCAAGGCGCCGCTAAGTGGCTTTTCGCCGGTGATCAGCCAGGACAACATCGGCCTCGGCCCGCGTGCGCGCTTCGCGCTCCAGCGCCTGCAAACCCTCGAGCAGCAGCCGATCACCGTCACTGATCTGCAAGACATGGTCATGGACAACGAGGTGTACCTGGCGGGCCAAGTCATGCCCGACCTGCTGACGTTCTGCGCCAAACACCTGGGCACTGACGCCGCTACGCTACAGCCGCTGTGCACCAGCCTGAAAAACTGGGACCAGCGCGCCAACCTCGACAGCGGCGTCGGCCTGGTGCACTTCATCAACCTGGTGCAGCACCTGCAGCAAATCCCTGACGCCTGGCGCGTGGCCTTCGACCCGGCCCATCCCCTGACCACCCCTAGCGGCCTCGCCATCGACCGCGCCCCGGTCGCCAAGGCCCTGCGCGCAGCCATGCTGGCCTCCAGCGCTGAGGTCAGCAAACTGGGGCAGACCCGCTGGGGCGATATCCACGTCTCCGGCCAAACCCCCATCCACGGCGGCCCGCAAGAACTCGGTATCTACAACGCCATGCAAACCGTGCCCCGCGCCGACGGCAAACGCGAAGTCGTCAGCGGCACCAGCTACCTGCAAATCGTCAGCTTCGACGACAAAGGCCCCAACGCAGTCGGCGTCTTGGCATTCTCCGAGTCCAGCAACCCGGCGTCCGCCTATTCAAAGGACCAGACCCAAGCCTTCTCCGAGAAAAAACTGCGCCCATTGCCCTTCACCGAGGCCCAGATCAAGGCCGACCCGCACTACCAAATCCACACGGTGAAGGAGTAGGGCAGAGGCGCAACCCCTTGATGCCAAGGCAGAATATTTTTTGAAATCAAGGGGTTGCAGGCATAGGCAAATGAGTACATAATGGCGCCCATCGAACGCAACGAAGCATTAAAAACTTCAATGTATTCAATGAGTTAGAGTAGAGGCAGGCTTCACGTAGCCCACTCAAGTTTGTATGCGGTGAATGTCAGCAACCAGGGCATTGATCGTTTGAGGCCGAGTAGCAAAATGGTTATGCAGCGGATTGCAAATCCGCCTACGCCGGTTCGATTCCGACCTCGGCCTCCACTCTTGAAAACCCCGTAGATTAACGTCTACGGGGTTTTTTATTGCCTAAAATGCAGCAATACCGCCACCGCCCTGATTCCGTGAAACTGATCGAAGCGAATGATGTCCGATTGCTATCGGCCAAGGAAGAGGTCCGCCAAGCGCGCATTGGGTCTACGCTCAGTAAAGCCTCAAGCGACCTCCTCATGCCGGTTTAGCCGCGCGCTTATCCTGCCAGCGCAGGATAACGTCCGCACTCATCAAAGCTGACAGAGTGACCCATGAAACAAAAAATTCTTCTTGTAGCCGTGTGTGCTGCACTCATCCAAGGCTGTGCCGCCCCTTCCAAAAGCCATGAAGAATCACCTTCAATGCCTATTACCTCAGCAGCTGTAGCCCAGCCGACCTTATCCGCTTACGACTGGAACCTGGTCTCGGCAACGGATGCGTCGGGCAAGCCTCTTGTGGCGATGAACAAAGGCATCGAGCGCAAGTTGCGCGTTGCCTTCGGTGACAAGAACCTGAGCATCAGCGGTGGCTGCAATCGTCAGTTCGGCGGCTTTCACTATCAGGACGGAGTTCTGAAGGTTCAGCCACTGGCCTCTACGCTGATGGCCTGTGACAAGAGCCTGATGGACCTTGATGCCCAAGTAGGGCGGCTGTTCAAGGGTGATCTGCGCGCTGTGATCACCGGCGATAACGTGGCGCCGATGCTGCAACTGACGACAGCGGATGGCTCGGTGCTCAAGCTGCAAGGCGAGGCCACCCCGCAGACCCGCTACGGTAGCGAGGGTGAGGTCAAGTTTCTGGAAGTGGCGGCCAAGACGGTCAAGTGCAGCCATCCTTTGATCCCAGGTTATCAGTGCCTGCAAGTGCGCGAGCGTCGCTATGACGACGCGGGCCTGCAACTGGCGACCCAAGACACCTGGCATCCGCTGTACCAGCCTATCGAAGGCTTTGTGCATCATGACGGCGTGCGCACTGTGCTGCGGGTCAAACAGTACGAATGGAAGAATCCGCCAGCGGATGCGCCTTCGACGGTCTACGTGTTGGATATGGTGGTCGAGCAGGACGCTTCTGGCAGCAAGTAAGCGAACACAAACCCCGTAGATCAGCGTCTACGGGGTTTTTTATTGCCTGTGATTTATGCGTGTTTTCGACGAGTGACACGTCTAGATCAAGGGTCCTGGGTCGATCAGGGGTTGTCACGTGCGGATTTGCCGACTACCCTGAAAATGTTTGAATTATTACAAACAATTTCGGTGTGACTGTTTTTTAGGTCATACGGCTTCAGGACGAGGAACGAAAAATGTTTTCACATGAAGGTACTGCACTAGAGCTGTTGGTCTTGGTTTTTGGCGTCACTGGGTTATTGTTGATCGCCTGGTTTATTCACCATCAATACGAGCTAAAGTCGCGTAGGCATGTAAAAAAACAACATGTTTCTGGCCAGCAGCGTGAAGCTCAGAGCCGCTGACTGTCCCTTCACCCGTGCCAGCCTTTACGGCTGGCTTCAGCATCCGGTTTTCAATGGACTGCAAGGTTTTCCCGAGCCCACTGCTCAGCAGTGGTGACAGGAATCGATTGTTGCTCGTTGAACGTGGCCGCCTTAGGCCAGGCCACACCATTGCCTTGTGCGAATACAGCACGGTACTTCTTGATGTGGTGCGTGGGGTCTTTTTCCAGTGCCTGCATGAGATAGTCAACCGTCCACACGTTGCGTTTGAACGGGCGATCCAGAACGCGTTCCAGCATGCTCGCAACCTGCCCATACGTGACGGTGTCGCCGGCGAGATAGACAATCTGATTGCGCATGCGCGGTTCGAAGAACACGATTTGCGCTGTCAGCGTACCGATGTCGTCCGGTGTCGTGAGCGTCACGCTGTTCTCGAGGCTGCCCAGGGCGTTCACTGTGTTGTTGTCGAAGTCGACGACCTCGAACACCGGCTCGAACAGGAAGCTGGTGAACATGCCTGTCGAGATGATGACCCATTCAGTGTTGTCCTGGGCGCGCAGCAACTCACGCACATCCAGTTGGGCATCGAACAGATCCTGGGGGCTGCCCCGGCCAATCACTTCGAAATCCACGCCAAACTGCCAGGGGAAGTAGCGCTTCACGCCGGATTTGAGTGCGGCGGTTGCCAGCTTCATCGGGGTTTCTCGGCCCGCGATCATGCCCGCGCAGCCGATCACGGTATCGAAGCGTGCGAAGACCTTGGCAAGTTGATCGATTGAGTCGTTCACCAGATCTGCGGCGACCATCTGGATGCCCAGGCTGCGCAGCTCATCGATGTCTGCCTTTTTCTCGGGCGCTTGAGTGTTGATGGTCGATTCCCTGAGTAATACGCTGATGGTGGAACCGGGCGCGCGTTTGGCCTCCCGCGCCAGGTTGCGCAAAACCGGCAGGCCGAGTTCGCCGGCACCTAGAACGAGGATCGATTGAGGGGGAAGTGGGGTCATTTCAGGCATGATTTCTCCGCAGGCCTGTTGGCGATAAGATGAGCCCATGCTGGCACGATTCGGCAGCGCTCATAAGAAGGCACACGTGTGATACCAGGGGTAGAAATGACCGATCAGGAAACGCTCAGCCAGGCAGAAGTTATCTGCCAGTCGCTCAGAGAGGAGGACGATGGCGTCAGGCGTGAAGTCCTTGCTCATGCCGGTAGCCGCTGGGCATTGGGCATCCTGCATGCCCTGGGTGTGTACGGTGCAATGCGTCATGCCGAGATAAAACGACAGATGACGGGTGTGACTCAGCGCATGTTGACCAAGACGCTTCGTGCCATGGAGCGCGATGGTTTGTTGGTTCGGCGCGAGTTCGGTGAAATTCCTCCCCGCGTCGAGTACGAGCTGACGCCGCTGGGCAGGGAGCTTTTGATTCGCATGTCGCCTATCTGGACCTGGGTGGTGGAAAACGTGGAGGACTTTCGCAAGGCTCGGCGTATTTTCGACAGTCAGGAAGGCAAAAAACCGGCATGGCAGGTTCCCACACCGGTTCCCGATGCGCCTCGGTAAGCGCTACTTCTCGATGAAGGCTTTGCAAGTGTATGCCTCGATCCATCCCTAGCTGTACGGGGCGCAGCGCGCCATAACCCACTACTGTCGCAGGCACATCACCACCGCTTGGATGCCGCGCCATGTTCATGTCTACCAGCCTGTTATCAGCCTTCGTGCTGTTCGCTTTTGTCTCTTCGATCACCCCAGGGCCCAACAACACCATGTTACTGGCCTCAGGCGTGAATTTCGGCTTTCGACGTTCGATGCCTCATGCGCTGGGGATCAGCATTGGCTTCATGCTGTTGGTGATTTGTGTGGGGCTGGGCTTGGGCGAGGTGTTCAAGCTGTTTCCGTGGGCCTACACGCTATTGCGTTATGTCGGCGCCGCGTATTTGTTGTATCTGGCGTGGAAGATTGCCAATGCGGGCGGCATGTCTGATAACCCGGATGAGCATGGCAAGCCGATGACCTTCCTCGGTGCGGCGGCCTTCCAGTGGGTCAACCCCAAGGCGTGGATCATGGCGCTGGGGGCGATCACTACCTACACGCCGGCCGAGGGTTATGTCACCAATGTGCTGGTGATCGCCCTGGTGTTTGCGGTGGTCAATTTGCCGAGCGTGTGTGTATGGGTGGGGTGTGGCAGCGGCTTGCGCAACTTGCTGCGTAAGCCGCGCTGGTTGCGGTTGTTCAACTGGTCCATGGCCGGGCTGTTGGTGCTGTCGCTGTATCCGATGCTGTTTGTGGGCTGAGGTGGCGTAGGTAACGCGTTGATTGTCAGGCCGTCATCGCAGCATAGGTATCTACATAACTTCGGCACGACGCTAAATCTGTGGCGAGGGAGCTTGCTCCCGCGACGGCCTGGCAGCCGACACAGATATAACTGACGCGCCGCGATCCAATGTGGGAGCTGGCTTGCCTGCGATGACCATAGGTATCTACACAGCTTTGCAAAGCACCCGTAGCAGCCGACGGTAACCACGATGCGAAGCGAGTCGCTCTTGATCTGCTTTTGATCTTAGGCGCCCCGTCAAACCACGCTGGCCGGAATCAAAAGTGAGCCGCTGTAAAAGCGGAACCCTAAGTGGCCGCTACCGCAGGAATGGATATGTACACGGTCCAACTGAGTTGACCGTCAGGCCGTCATCGCAGGCAAGCCAGCTCCCACATTTAGGTCTCGGGGCGTCAGGTAGATCACCGTCGGTTGGCAGGCCGTCACGGGAGCAAGCTCCCTCGCCACGATGCGGGATTAGACCGGCGAGATGGTCGCCAACATGCCGATGCCAATGGTCAATACCAAAAAGCCGAACAGGAAAATAGCCATCTTGGTCATAAGGCCTCCGAGGGGAAGGGGACGACAGGAGTGTCGGGATGGGGCTATTGTCCGCCTCAAGCGGTTTTCAATACAGGCGCAGATCGAAAAGAAAAAACCGTATCAGATCACCGCGCAGCGCCTGGGCCGTGGCTTTTCAAGCGAACAGTTTTTATCAAGATCAGTGCAATGGCCGCTGCCAGCCTCGAGCGTCACCTGAGACAGGCACTGCATTTGCCCCTAAGATAGCCCCCACTGCACAACAATAAGCGTGGGCCGACCCTCGATGGAAAGACGCCAGTTCAGCGGTGGCATGCAAGGCAAGAACCTGCGCTACCTCAGTGATAATCCCCAGCAATCGACGCCGGTCACCCGTGTCGGTTTTTTGCTGCTCGAACACTTCTCCTTGCCGGCCTTCACCCAGACCCTCGACACGCTGGTGACCGCCAACCTGTTGCGCCCTGATCTGTTCGCTACGCGCACTTTCGGGTGGGGCGAGGGCGAAGTCATCAGCGACTTGGGCCTGATCATTCGCCCGGATGCGAACCTGATGCTGGCGAGCTTGCAGGACTTGGACCTGTTGGTGATCTGCGGTGGTTTTCGCACCGAACTCAAGGCCAGCGAGCCATTTATCCAATGGCTGCGCAGTGCGGGTGAAGCGGGCGTGCGCCTCGCCGGTTTGTGGAACGGCTCGTGGTTCCTCGGGCGTGCGGGGCTGTTGCAGGGTTACCGCTGCGCCATCCATCCCGAACATCGGCCGGCACTGGCCGAAGTGTCCAAGGCGGCGCAGGTCACCAGCGAACCCTATGTGATCGACCGCGACCGCCTCACCGCGTCCAGCCCCTCGGGGGCTTTCCATATGGCCTTGGACTGGATCAAGAGCCTGCATGGCAAAGCCTTGGTCGAAGGCATCGAAGATATCCTGGCGTTCGAAGAGTCGCGCTACCGCCGTATCAAACCCACTGAAAATATGTGTGTCAGCGCGCCGTTGCGCGAGGTGGTGAAGTTGATGGACGCCAACCTCGAAGAACCCCTGGAACTCGATCAACTCGCCGTCTACGCCGGCCGTTCCCGCCGTCAGCTGGAGCGCCTGTTCAAAGAACAGCTGGGCACCACGCCGCAGCGCTACTACATGGAACTGCGCGTCACTGAGGCGCGACGCCTGTTGCAGCACACCGAGTTATCCCAAGTGGATGTGCTGGTGGCGTGCGGGTTTGTCTCGCCGAGCCATTTCAGCAAATGCTACAGCGCGTATTTCGGCTATCGCCCCTCCAAGGAGAAGCGGTTGGTCAAGTAGCCTGGCGGGTGTAGCAAGATTTTCACGAGGAGTGGCAATGGATATCACGCTTTTGGATCGTTATCGCGGCAGCCTACTTGGGCTGGCGTGTGGCGATGCTGTAGGGACGACGGTTGAATTCATGCCCCGCGGCAGCTTTTCTCCCGTGACGGATATGCTAGGCGGCGGACCGTTTAGCCTCAAGCCTGGCCAATGGACTGACGATACGTCCATGGCACTGTGTCTGGCCGAAAGCCTGTTGCGCAAAGGCGGTTTTGACGCGATGGACCAGATGGGACGTTATCTGAATTGGTGGAAGTGGGGTTACTTGAGTTCTACCGGAGAGTGCTTTGATATCGGCATGACGGTTCGCGAAGCGTTGGAGCAATTTCAGCAAAGTGGCAACGCTTTTGCGGGCTCAACGCATCCGTATTCGGCCGGCAATGGTTCGATGATGCGCCTCGCACCTGTCGTGTTGTTTTACTTTCCAGATAGGGCGGACATCCACCTGTTTGCCGAGCAAAGCTCGCGAACTACGCATGCCGCGCAGGAGGCTATCGAGTGCTGCCTGCTGCTGGCCGAGGCTATCAGCAATGCCCTGAGCGGTGTTCCAAAGAAGCAGGTGCTGAGTTTTTCCCACACCGCGCTGTCGGCCCCTAAGATCAAGGCTATCGCCTCTGGCGATTATCGCGATAAAACCTCTGCTCAAATCGTTGGCTCAGGTTATGCGGTGGCTTCGCTGGAGGCCGCATTCTGGTGTTTCGATCAGACCTCAAATTTTGCTGAAGCGATACTCGCTGCCGCCAACCTTGGGGATGACGCAGACACTACTGCCGCAATCGTTGGGCAACTGGCGGGGGCGTATTACGGCGTCCAGGCTATCCCTGTCGGTTGGTTGAACAAGCTATGGATGCGCGATGAAATCCAAGAAACGGCTGATGCGTTATTCAGCACTTCGCGCTTACCACGGTAAGGTTTAGAAACGATCTAGCCGATAAGGCTGTAGTTCTGGCACCCGCTCACCCGCAGCAAGTTGCCCAACCCACTCGGCCGTCACCGCCGCTTGTGTCAGTCCCAAATGCTGGTGACCAAATGCAAGCAGCACTTTGCCTTCGCACACCCGGTCAATGATCGGCAGCGAGTCGGGCAGGGAAGGGCGAAACCCCATCCAGGGCGTGGCTTCGCTGTCGCTCAAGTCGTGTTGGAACAGCCCTTTGCTCAACCGGTGCAACTGCCAGGCCCGTTGCATATTGGCTGGGCGGTCGAGGCCGGCGAATTCGACCGTGCCGGCCAGGCGCAGGCCACCGGTCATGGGCGTCATGATGAATTTGCGCTCCAGTGAAGTGACCGCGAAGGGCAGGCGCTGTTGTTCCTGGGGCAGCATCAGGTGGTAACCGCGTTCGGTGTCCAGCGGCACTTGTTTGCCGGTGAGAGCTGCGGTGAGTTTGGCCGAGTGGGCGCCGCAGGCAATCAGCACTTGCTGCGCTGTCAGTACGCCTTGGTCGGTCATCAGGGAAACGCCGCTAGCCTCCAGCCGTCCGTCCAGAACGCGCTGCTGAAGAAATTGCACCCCCTCAGCCTTGGCCGCGTTCACCAGTTCGCCAACCACCGTGTACGGGTCCAGAAAATGTCCGGTAGCGGGAAAGAACAAACCGCCTTGTATGGCGTCGCTCAGTTGCGGCGCAGCCTTGCGCACCGCATCGCCGCTCCAGAAGTCCACGGCGACGCCTTGCTGCCGCATGCGTTGCTGCACTGCATCCAGTGCAGCGCGGGATTCGGCGCGCTCATACACCAACAGCGAACCGTCTTCACGCAGCAATGGCGCTTGCCCAATCGATTGCAGCAAGCGTTGCCACGCGCCCAGGCTGCCTTCGTTCAGCGCGCGAAGGCCGGCTACGGTGCGCTGATAACGCACTGGCCGCAGGTTCAGCAGCAGGCGAATAAACCAGGGCAGGGCGCGGGGCAGGTAGGTCCAGTCCAGGCGCAGCGGGCCCATGGGGTCCAGGAGCATGGCGGGCAAGCGCTTGAGGATCGACAGGTCGGCGATGGGAAACACCTGTTCCGTCGCCAGGTGGCCGGCGTTGCCGTAGGAGGCACCCATGCCGGGTGCCTGCGGGTCGAGCACGACGACTTGGCGGCCTTGGCGTGCCAGCTGCAAGGCGCAGGCGACGCCGATAATGCCGGCGCCGACTACGACGATGTCTGCTTGCTTGGGATCGGCCATGATTATGCTTCTCGCTGGCCGTCGAGCAGGCGCCGCAACCGCAGCGGGTTGTCGTGCTGCAGCGCGGTGGGAAGCAAGGTGTCCGGGAAGTCCTGGTAACACACCGGGCGCAGGAACCGCAGAATCGCCGCCGTGCCCACCGACGTACTCCGCGCATCCGAAGTCGCCGGAAAGGGCCCGCCATGCACCATGGCGTCGCACACTTCTACGCCGGTCGGCCAGCCGTTCACCAGCAGGCGCCCAGCCTTGCGCTCCAGCACCGGCAGCAATGCCCGCGCCTGTGGCAGGTCGTGGTCATCCATGTGCAGGGTTGCGGTGAGTTGACCTTCCAGGTGCTCGGACACCCGGCGCATTTGCTCGACATCACGGCACTGCACCACCAGCGAGGCGGCGCCGAATACTTCGGCTTGCAGGTGTTGATTGTTCAGGAACGCCTCGGCCTGGGTCACGAACAGATGGCCCTGGCCCTGGTTCGGCCCGGTCGCTGGCAAGCCCTTGGCGGCGATGTGAGCGTGCTGTGCCAGGGTCTTCAGGCCGGTTTCGTAAGTGCTGAAGATGCCCGGTGTGAGCATGGTCTGGGACGGGCAACGCGAGAGCCGCTCACTGGCAGACTGAATAAAACGGTCCAGAGCGGCGCCTTGCAGGGCAATCATCAGGCCAGGGTTGGTACAGAACTGGCCGGCGCCTTGGGTCAGCGACGCGACGAATCCTTCGGCCAAGGCTTCGCTCCGAGCTTCAAGCGCAGCAGGAAACAGGTACACCGGGTTGATCGAGCTCATTTCTGCGTACACCGGGATCGGCTCCGGGCGTGCCTGCGCCGCTTGGCACAGGGCAATACCGCCACTGCGCGACCCCGTGAAGCCCACAGCCCGGATGCGCGGGTCGCGCACCAATGCGATACCCACCTCGTTACCCGCACCATAGAGCAGTGAAAACACACCCTCCGGCAAGCCACAATCTTTGACCGCCCGGGCGATGGCGCGGCCCACCAGCTCGCTGGTGCCGGGGTGCGCGTTATGCGCCTTGACGATCACCGGGCAACCGGCGGCAAGGGCCGATGCGGTATCGCCGCCCGCCACGGAGAAGGCCAGAGGGAAGTTGCTGGCACCGAACACGGCTACCGGGCCCAGGGCGATATGGCGCTGGCGCAGGTCGGCACGGGGCAGGGGTTGGCGCTGGGGCTGTGCGGTATCGACGCGCACGTCGAGCCATTCGCCCAGGCGCACGGTGCGGGCAAAAGCGCGCAGTTGCCCGCAGGTACGGCCGCGTTCACCTTCAATGCGTGCGCGAGGCAACCCGGTTTCGGCGCAGGCGCGTTCGATCAACTCATCGCCCAAGGCTTCGATGTGGCTGGCGATGGTTTCAAGCAACGCGGCGCGATCTGCCAAGGTGGTTTCGCGGTAAGCGTCGAACGCGGCCCACGCCAGTGCGCAGGCCTGGTCGACGTGCTGCTCATCCCCGCAAGCGTAGGCGGGTTCCAGTGGGGTGTTGGTAGCGGGGTTGATCGCCCGGATCGCATCGCGATGGCCGCAAACCGATTGCTGACCGATCAGCATCTTGCCTGTCAGAGTCATGGGGACATCCTGGAAAACAGAGGAGTGTTGTAGGTGCGAGCTTTTGTGGCGAGCAAGCTTGCTTGCGCTGGGGTGCGAAGCGCCCCCAATAAAAGCCGGAGACTGCTGCGCAGTCAGCGGGAGCAAGCTCCCTCGCCACAGCAAGCTCGCTCCTACACAAAATCAAACGACGTTCTGTTCGGCCGACCAGTTGGCATACCACTGGCGGAACAGCGCGTACTGCTGCTCGGCATACCGGCGCTGGGCAGCGCTGAGCTCGTCGGTTTCGTTGAAGTGCAGGGCGTAACCCTGGTTGCCGTTGAGCACCATCAAATGCTTGTAATACAGCACCAGGTCGCAGCCCTCGTCGAACGATGACAACACCGCCAGTGCAGCTTCCAGTTCGCGGGCCTGGCGACGCGCCTTGGCATCGCCCTTGGCGGCCTTTTTGCTCAGGGCCACCAGTTGCAGCACCTCGCGCGGCAGTGCATTGCCGATGCCGGTGATAGCGCCGGTGGCGTTGCAGTTGACGAAGCCGTGTACCACCTGGGTGTCGACGCCGACCATCAGGGTCACATCATCATCCTGGGAGGTGATGTTTTCGGCGGCGTAGCGCAGGTCGGCTGCGCCGCCGAACTCCTTGAAGCCGATCAGGTTCGGGTGTTCGCGGCGCAGTTCGAAGAACAGGTCGGCGCGGGTGGCGAAACCATAGTAGGGGCTGTTGTAGATCACCGCCGGCAGGTTGGGGGCGGCGTTGAGGATTGCTGCAAAGTGGGCCTTTTGCGCAGTGACCGAAGCCCCTCGGGACAGCACGCGGGGAATCACCATCAAACCATGGGCGCCGACGTTGGCGGCATGGGCTGCGTGGGATACGGCTTCACGGCTGTTCACCGCCCCCGTACCGACGATGGTCGGCACACCCGCAGCCACCAGGCGCGCCACGCCTTCCTGGCGCTGGGCCTCGGTGAGCAGCGGCCAGTCGCCCATGGAACCGCAATACACCACGGCACTCATGCCGATGTCGATCAGCTCGCGGCCCTTGGCCACCAGTGCGTCGAAGTCCGGTTGGCGCTCGGCGGTGCAAGGGGTCATCAGGGCGGGCATGCAGCCGGTGAAGATGTTGTCGCTCATGGTGCTAACTCCGGTTTCAGTTGAATGAATAATGGGCTCAGATGCCCCAGGCAAACGGGTCTTGTTCGTCGATCAGCAAAGTGCTGTCGGCGGTCATGTAGGCGCGGCCGGTGATGAATGGGCGTACGCGTTCGCCGTCCCATTCATAGCGGCCCAGGAACTGGCTGCCGGTGATGCTGGCTTGTACCCAGGGTTCTCCTGCGGCCAGTTTTGCGTCGGCGGCCAGGCAGGCGAGCTTGGCGCTGGTGCCGGTGCCGCAGGGGGAGCGGTCATAGGCTTTGCCGGGGCACATCACGAAGTTGCGGCTGTCGGCGTGGGCGTCGTCGGCGAACAGTTCGATATGGTCGATCAGCGCACCGTCTGCGCCACGGATGCCTTGGGCTTCGAGGGCGTTGAGCATGGCCCAGGTGTAGTCGGTCAGGGCCTCCACGTTGTCCATCTGCAACTCATGGCCGTGGTCCGACACCAGGAAGAACCAGTTGCCGCCCCAGGCGATGTCGCCCAGCACCACGCCATGCCCAGGCACTTCAACCGGCACCTGCTTGCGGTAGCGGTAAGCGGGCACATTGCGCAGGGTCACGCTGCCGTCCTCGTGCAAGGTGGCCGCGACCGGGCCGACCGGCGTGTCAAGGCTGTGCACGCCCGGTTGGATCAGCCCCAGGTGGTGCAGCGAGGCAACCAGGCCGATGGTGCCATGGCCGCACATGCCGAGGTAGCCGGCGTTGTTGAAGAAAATCACCCCGCAGGTCGCCCCCGGCGTGACTGGCGCACAGTACAGCGCGCCTACCAGTACATCGTTGCCCCGTGGCTCCAGCAGGCAGGCGCGGCGCCATTGATCGTGGTGGGTGCGCAGGTGCTCCAGTTGCTCGGCGATCGAGGCACCGACCAGTTCGGGAAAGCCGCTCATGACCAAGCGTGTAGGTTCACCGCCGGTGTGTGAGTCAATCACATGCAGCCGTTTCATAAGGCGCTCCATCAGTGGGTAGTCGGGGATAGTGGGGCGCTGTAGTGCGCGTCGCTGACGGCTTCGCTTTCGTCCTCTTCCTGCTCCAGGCGTACCCAGTGGGCGGGTACACCGGTGGCGGCGCCCCAGTAGTAAATGCCCAGGGCGCAGGCCGCCACCACCAGGGTGTCAAACGGGTGGCTGATCACCCCGATACCGCCAAAGCTGCCGAGTTTGGAGAGCAGGATGGTCACGGCGTAGAAGCCGATCAGCCAGGCCGAGGAGCGTACTTGTTGCTTGAGGTTCAGGTGCGCGGTCGGCACCCAGCGCGCGCACAGCAGGTACACCACAAACATCAGGATTTGCAGGCCCAATAGCCACGACACCGTGCTCCAGCCCGACCAGTAGACGATCAACGCAGCGATGATGAATGACAGCGGGCCCAGCACCGCCATGCCCTTGACCCGAAACGGGCGCGCCATGTCGGGTGCATTGCGGCGCAGGGCGGCGACTGTCACCGGGGCCACGGCATAACTGAGGATCAGGGCGGCAGACACCACGTTAATCAGCGCTTCCCAGGACGGGAACGGCAAGGTCCAGAACACCGACAGGCCAAAGGTCAGCCACAGCGCCGGGCGCGGGATGCCGGACTTCTCATCGATGCGCGTGAAGATCTTGAAAAAGGTGCCGGTCTGCGCCCATCCATACACCACGCGCGGGGTGGCGTTCATGTAGATGTTGCCGCAGCCGCTGGGGGAGATCACTGCATCGGCCACCACCAGGTAGGCCAGCCAGCCCACGCCCAGCGCCAGGGCGATATCGCGATAGGGCAGGGCCAGTTCCTTGCTGATGCCGGCCCAGCCATTGGCGAGCATTTCGGTAGGCACGCCGCCGAGGAACGCGGTTTGCAGCAGCACATAGATGGCCGTAGACAACAATACCGAGAGGATCAAGGCGATGGGGATGGTGCGCTGTGGGTTTTTCACTTCGCTGGCCACCGAAATGATCGGCGTCAGGCCCAGGTAGGCAAAGATCACCCCGCCTGCCGACACGGCCATCTCGATGCCCGACAAGCCGAACGGTGCAAAGCCATGCACCTGGAAGTTCTCCGGCTTGAAGAAGGTGAACAGCACGCCGATCACCAGCAACGGCACGATGAACTTGAATACGCTCACCAAGTTATTGGCGATGGCAAAGGTCTTCACGCTGCGGTAATTGAGCACAAAGAACAGGCACAGCAAGGCAAATTGCACCAGCCAGCCCAGGGTGGTGGGGTCGCTGGAGCCGGCCTTGGTCAGCTCTGGAAACCAGGCTGCCGCATATTGACGCGAGGCGACCACTTCAATTGCCACCAGGCTGGAAAACGCGATCAGCGTGATAAAGCCCATCAGGTAGCCCAGCAGCGGGCCATGGGAATACACCGGGTAGCGCACCACGCCGCCAGCGCGGGGTAGGGCGGCGCCCAGTTCGCAGTAGACAATGCCCAGCAACAGCACGGCGAAACCGCCCAGCAGCCAGGAAAAAATCCCCGCCGGGCCTGCGATGGCAGACACGTGACTGGCGGCGAACAACCAACCCGATCCGAAGATGGCTCCCAACCCGATAAAGGTGAGGTCCATCAGTGACAGCTGTTTCTTGAACTTGCCTTGGCCTGACATAGCGGCGCCTTCTTGTGAGTTATTGGATAGGCATGCAGTGGCGCTATCCTGAACCCATCAGGCAGGCTGACGATTGATGTTTTTCGCAGGGATGGATGACGAATTCAGCACAATTTGCCGCGCTCGACAGCGCTCGCCCCATGCCTCAATCTGCTGGCTGTCGACGAATAAAGGGGCTGAGAAAGTCATGTTGCAAAGCGCGTTCGCGAGCCTTTTCCAAGGCAGCCGACCCCACAGCATCGAGCAGCTATTAAGCGGAGTAGAGCAGTTGCTGCCGATGCTTGATGTACTGCCCAACGCCGCGATTTTCATCAAGGACATCGACGCTCGCTACGTGCTCGCCAACCGCACCCTGGTGCAACGCTGCGGCCTCAAGCACCTGCAACCGCTGCTGGGCAAGACCAGCGCCGAAGTGTTTCCCGCACAATTGGGCCCCGGCTATACCGAACAGGACCGTCGTGTGCTGAGGCAGGGCCTGGTGTTGGAAGATCAACTCGAATTGCACCTCTACGGCACCCGCGAACCCGGCTGGTGCCTGACCCACAAGTGGCCGCTGTACAACCAACTCGGCGCGATCATTGGCCTGGCCGGAATTTCGGTGGACTTGCAGTCTGCCAGCGAAACCCACCCGGCCTATCAGCGTCTGGCGGCGGTGGACGAACACATCCGCAGCCATTTCAACCGACGTGTCACCCTGGGGGAATTGACCCGAATCGCCGGGATTTCCGTGGCGCAACTGGAGCGCTACTGCAAGCGCGTGTTTCACCTCACGCCTCGGCAAATGATCCAGAAAGTCCGGCTGGAACATGCCCGGCGGTTGTTGCATACCGAGCTGCCGATTACCGAGGTTGCGCTGCAATGCGGGTACACCGATCACAGCGCGTTTACCCGGCAGTTCAAATCTTCAACCGGGTTCACCCCTAGGCAGTACCGGCAAGCCACGCAAGGCAGCAGCGCAGGTGAATGTCTTCTGTAGGAGCGAGCTTGCTCGCGAAAAACTCACAGGCGCCGCGTTCATTCAGGAAGCACGCGTTATCGTTGACGTTTTTCGCGAGCAAGCTCGCTCCTACAGGGTAAGCGTTCTATTGCGATGCAACGAATGCCGCCCACGCCCCTCATATGCTTACACCGACCCTTTTCACCACGACAGGTACCGAGCTTATGACCGCGGCGAACAACGATCATGTGAACTGGCTGGTGCAACATTCCATGCTCCACGCAGCGCGGCAGCGGGCCAAGCTCTATTCGGGGCAAGGCCGCCTGTGGCAGCAGCCTTATGCACAGACCCGGCCGCGTGACGCTTCAG
Organism: Pseudomonas sp. DWP2-2; assembly: GCF_049897065.1. Classification (NCBI taxonomy): domain Bacteria; kingdom Pseudomonadati; phylum Pseudomonadota; class Gammaproteobacteria; order Pseudomonadales; family Pseudomonadaceae; genus Pseudomonas; species Pseudomonas sp. DWP2-2. The sequence continues at coordinate 155,249 of NZ_JAFCVN010000009.1, forward strand.
CCTTGTCGTCGGTGTGGTTCACGGCCTACCCCGCCTCGATTGTCACCCGCGAAGGCGGCACCGTGCTGGAAGCGTTGGGGGACGAAACCCTGTGGCATACCCTGTCGAAGATCGGCATCCAGGGCATTCACAACGGCCCGCTGAAGAAGTCCGGTGGTTTGTCTGGCACCGAGCACACCCCGACCATCGACGGCAATTTCGACCGCATCAGCTTCGACATCGACCCGCAACTGGGCACCGAGGCACAATTGCAGGCCTTGACGCGCATGGCTGCCGCGCACAATGCGGTGATCATCGACGATGTGATCCCGTCGCACACCGGCAAGGGCGCGGACTTTCGCCTGGCAGAAATGGCCTATGAGGACTATCCCGGCCTGTACCACATGGTCGAAATACGCGAGGAAGACTGGCCGTTGCTGCCCGACGTGGCTGCCGGACGCGATGCACAAAACCTCAGCCCCTCCCAGGTAGACGCACTGCGCGACGAGCACTACATCGTCGGCCAATTGCAGCGGGTGATTTTCTTCGAGCCCGGCGTCAAAGAAACCGACTGGAGCGCCACCCCGGTGGTGCTCGGCGTAGATGGCAAGCCGCGGCGCTGGGTGTACCTGCATTACTTCAAGGAAGGCCAGCCGTCGCTCAACTGGCTCGACCCTTCGTTTGCTGCGCAGCAGATGATCATCGGTGATGCGCTGCACGCCATTGATGTGATGGGCGCGAAAATCCTGCGCCTGGATGCCAATGGCTTTCTCGGCGTGGAGCGCAAGCTCGATGGCACGGCCTGGTCCGAAAGCCATCCGCTGTCGATCACCGGCAATCAGTTACTCGGCGGCGCCATTCGCAAGGCGGGCGGGTTCAGTTTTCAGGAACTCAACCTCACCGTGGACGACATCGCGTCCATGTCCCACGGCGGCGCTGACCTGTCTTATGACTTCATCACCCGGCCGGCCTACCAGCATGCATTGCTGATGGGCGACACCGAGTTCCTGCGTCTGATGCTGCGCCAGATGCACAGCCTCGGCATCGACCCCGGCTCGCTGATTCACGCGCTACAGAACCACGATGAACTGACCCTGGAGCTGGTGCACTTCTGGACGCTACACGCCCATGACAGCTTCCTGTTCCAGGGCCAGACCTTCCCCGGCAACATCCTGCGCGAGCATATCCGCGAACAGATGTACGAACGCCTGACCGGTGAGCATGCGCCGTACAACCTCAAGTTCGTCACCAACGGCGTGTCCTGCACCACCGCCAGCATCATCACCGCAGCCCTGGGTATTCGTGACCTGGAGGCGATCACCCCGGCGGATATCCAGCAGATTCGCCAGATCCATTTGCTGCTGGTGATGTACAACGCCATGCAACCTGGGGTGTTTGCCTTGTCCGGCTGGGACCTGGTGGGCGCGCTGCCGTTGGCGGCCGAAGACGTGGCGCACCTGATGGCCGATGGCGACACACGCTGGATTCACCGTGGCGCCTATGATCTGGTAGACCTGAACCCCGACGCCGAACTGTCAGCTGGGCAAATGCCGCGCTCCAAAAGCCTGTATGGCAGCCTGAACAGCCAACTGCAGGACCCGGAGTCCTTTGCCTCCCAACTGCAAAAAATCCTCGCCGTACGCCGCGCCTACGACATCGCCGCCAGCCGCCAGATCCTGGTGCCGGACGTCGAGCATCCAGGCTTGCTGATCATGGTGCACGAACTACCGGCGGGTAAGGGCACGCAAATCACTGCGCTGAACTTTGGCGCCACGCCGATCACCGAAACCCTGCACCTGCCCAACATCGCACCGGGGCCGGTGGTGGATATCATCAATGAGCGGGTGGAAGGCGATTTGACCGAGGAGGGCGCGTTCACGATTACCCTGGACGCTTATGAAGGGTTGGCGTTGCGGGTGGTGAGCAGCACGCCGATGTAAAGGCGACGAAACGGTAACTGTGGCGAGGGAGCTTGCTCCCGTTGGACTGCGTAGCAGTCCCAGCCTCTTTGAACAAAAGAGCGGGGCGGCTTCGCGCCCCAACGGGAGCAAGCTCCCTCGCCACAGGTTAGTGTTTGGTGGCTAACAGCGCCGTGCCACGCGATCAGTGGTGCTTGTTCTTGTGCTTATGTTTGTTGCCTTTGTGCTTGCCACCACCGGAACGATGACCGCTCTCGTCATCCGCCAGGTTGTTACCCAGCGCGCCACCGGCTGCGCCACCCACGCCGGCGCCGATGGTTGAACCGGTGGTGCCGCCCAGGCGATTGCCAATCAGCGAACCGCCTGCCGAGCCCAAACCGCCGCCAATCGCCGCTTCGGTCTTGTTGCCCTTCTGCGCACCCACTGCACTCCCGGCTGCGCCCCCCACGCCGGCGCCGATGGCCGCACCTGTCGAGCCACCAAGCTGCTGGCCCACCACGTTGCCCAATACACCGCCGACACCGCCTCCCAGCGCCGCCGTACCATCTCCAGCGGCCAGGGCCCCTTGGGAGATCAGAATGCCCAATGCCAGGGCCGGGAATGTCATTTTCATTTTTTTGTACCTCAAGGGCTGTCTCAGGCGCTCACGGGGTAAAGCACGCCTGGCATTTTGATTAGAGCACACGCCATAACACTTGGGCTTGGGTGATAGCCCCTTGCACAAGAAAATTTTTTCGGCCCTCTTGAATTCCTTTTGCGCGTCCATAAATTTTTGATCACGCGATGCCGAATCCGGGTCGCGTACTAAATCACTTGGAGAAACTCAGGAGATTTTAAAATGGCTACTACCCTGTCGTTGGCCCCACTGTTCCGTCAATCGGTGGGCTTTGATCGCTTCAATGACCTGTTCGAGTCGGCGCTGCGCAGCGAGGCTCCGAATTCCTATCCACCTCACAACGTGGAAAAGCACGGTGACGACGCGTACCGCATCGTGATCGCCGTGGCTGGCCTGACCGAGGAGGATCTGGATATCCAGGTCGAGAGGGGTGTATTGACGGTTTCCGGCGGAAAACGCGAAACCGACGATAAGGTCGCTTACCTGCACCAGGGCATTGCCCAACGTGCGTTCCGGTTGTCGTTCCGCTTGGCCGACCATATCGAAGTACGTGGCGCATCCCTGACTAACGGGTTGCTCAACATCGACCTGCTGCGTGAAGTGCCTGAAGAGGCCAAGCCAAAACGCATCATGATTGGTGGTGAGACCAAACCCGAGCTGCGTCAGGTCAGCTTGCAGTAAAACAATCGGCGGTAAAAAGGCGCTCTACGGAGCGCCTTTTTGTGCGCGCTGCAAACGCAGGCCGGCTAAGCCTGGGTATTGGGTGCAAACAACCGCCTGGCCTCGGCAAAACACTTCTCTGCGATGACCGAGCGCGGTTCGGTCTTGCGCATCACCATGCCCAGGGGCGCAAGGACACTGGCGTCTGGCAGGTGGATAAATGCCAGGTTTTCGATGGGGTTTTCCAGGCCGCTGTCCAACGGCATGATTGCGCAACAGAAGCCTTCGTGGATGGCCTGGAACAGTTGATAGGTGGAGTCGCTTTCCAGAATCGGCTGGGGATCGATACCGCGGCTGCGGAAACTCAAGTCGATGGATTTTCGGTAGTGCATGCCATTGCTGATCATCCCAAGGGGCAGTTCGGCGGCTTCTTCCCAGCTCATCTGTGTGCCTTCGAAGTGGAAGTGGCGGGTGTCGTACAGCAGGCCGACGCGGGTTTCGCCCAGCTCGAAAAACTCCAGGTAATTGGGGCTGACGTGGTCCAGGTAGCACACGCCCAGGTCCAGTTGGTTGGTGCCCAAGGCTTCGATGATTTTGTCCGAACTCATGGAGGTGAGGCTGAACTTGAGTTCCGGGAAGCTGTGGGACAAGCCCTGGATAAAGCTGATCGGGTTGAAGCCGCTCAGGGGCACCAGGCCCAGGCGCAGGTTACCGACCAACTGGCCGCGACACGCAGCGGCTTCGGCGAACAGGCCGTCGTGTGCGGCGAGCAGGGTCCTGGCCCAGGCCAATACGCGTTCGCCGGCCTGGGTGAAACCTTCGAAGCGTTGGCCGCGGGTTACCAGCTCCAGGCCCAGTTCTTCCTCCAGGTTGCGCAGGCGCATCGACAGGGTGGGCTGGGTGATGTTGCAGCGCGCGGCGGCCTGACCGAAATGGCGGGTCTGCTCCAGCGCGATCAGGAATTTAAGCTGCTTGATGTCCATGAAGGCACCTGCCTGGAAATAAGTGAACGGTCATGATTGGCGCAAGTGCCTGAAACCCACGGGGTGGAGCCGATGATCGCATTGTAACGACCGCCACGTCCAAGTGCCCTTGCCACCGTGCGGCTGCATTGTTCCATTTTTGAGATGGAGCGGCCCGTTTCAGCCACTACCTAACCCTGAACGCGATGCTTAAGGTGGTCCCACTGTTTTTTTGGGGTGGGCCTGCTGACACACGTCCAGGTCGTTGCCCAAGCGTATCTGTACAGGAAGTACAGGCACGGCCGGGCGCAGTTCCGGCGCACACGCCAGGGAGGTATCGCCAAGCAAGAGGAAATGCAAATGACTGCATCAGGTAACGCTGCAAACTTCAATGGGCAAAAGCCGACGATTGACCCCGCTGACACCGCCATGTTGCTGATTGACCACCAGAGTGGTCTGTTCCAGATCGTCAAGGACATTGATGTTCCTCAATTGCGCGCCAATGCCATCGCGCTGGCCAAGGCCGCGACCCTGCTTAAAATACCGGTCATCACCACCGCCTCGGTGCCGCAAGGCCCCAACGGCCCGTTGATCCCGGAAATCCACGAAGCCGCGCCGCACGCCCAGTACGTGGCCCGCCGTGGCGAAATCAACGCGTGGGACAACCCGCAGTTCCATGCCGCAGTCAAAGCCACCGGCAAAAAGACGTTGGTGATCGCCGGCACCCTGACCAGCGTGTGCCTGGCATTCCCGTCCATTGCGGCGGTGCATGAAGGCTACAAGGTGTTCGCGGTGGTCGATGCCTCGGGTAACCACTCCAGGTTGGCCACCGACCTGACCGTTGCGCGCCTGGCCCAGGCCGGCGTAGTGCCGATCGACATCATGGGCACGCTGTCGGAGCTGCAAGGCTCCTGGAACCGCCCGGATGCCCAGGAGTGGGCCAACGTCTATACCCAGGCCATGCCGCACTACCAGCTTCTCATCGAGAGCTATGTCAAGGCTCAGGAAGTGGCAAACAACCACGAAGTACTAGACTCACAGCGCTAGTAAACACGCTGGGTTCTTTACGGGGCGCCCACTCGGGGCGTCACCTTCTTTATCAGGAGTACCACGATGTCTACACCTTACGTTCGCTTGGACAAAGACAACGCCGCTGTGCTGTTGGTCGACCATCAGGCCGGCTTACTGTCATTGGTCCGCGACATTGACCCGGACAAATTCAAGAACAACGTGCTGGCCCTGGCTGACCTGGCCAAGTACTTCAAGTTGCCGACCATCCTCACCACCAGTTTCGAAACCGGCCCCAATGGCCCGCTGGTGCCCGAGCTCAAGGCACTGTTCCCGGATGCGCCGTACATTGCGCGCCCAGGCCAGATCAATGCCTGGGACAACGAAGACTTCGTCAAGGCCATCAAGGCCACCGGCAAGAAGCAATTGATCATTGCCGGCGTCGTGACCGAAGTGTGCGTGGCGTTCCCGGCGCTGTCGGCCCTGGCCGAGGGCTTTGAAGTGTTTGTGGTCACCGACGCCTCCGGCACTTTCAACGAACTGACCCAACAGTCCGCCTGGGCCCGCATGTCGGCCAACGGCGCGCAACTGATGACCTGGTTTGGCCTGGCCTGTGAGCTGCACCGCGACTGGCGCAACGACATCGAGGGCTTGGGGACGTTGTTCTCCAATCACATTCCGGACTACCGCAACCTGTTCACCAGCTACAACGCGTTGACTGAAGGCAAGTAAGCCTGATGGAAGGCGGCCGCTAGCCGTGGGGGGAGCGGTAGAACGCCTATTTCCCTGACACCCCTAGGTCCAAATGTGGGAGCTGGCTTGCCTGCGATGGCGGCATTGCGCCCGACGCCTATTTACCTGACACACACGCGATCCAACGGTGGGGTGTGTGTCAGGTAAATAGGCGTTGGCTGTCAGACCGTCATCGCAGGCAAGCCAGCTCCCACAGTTGGATGGCGCAGCTTCAATGGGATCAGCTTCGACCGTCACGGGAGCAAGATCAGTACCGCTAGAGGTATGACAACACTGTAGTCGTATTTTGTTACTAACCCATGCCCTAAAAATACAGCGCTGTGGCGGCAAAGCGGGACAAAACACCCCCTCGCCATTCAATTTTCATAAAAATGTAACAACCCTGCTTCACAGTTCGGGAGCCCGTCACCACAACGAGTTCCTTTTAATGAAAAGCTTGATGAAGTCCGCAGCACTCGCCGTTACGGTATCCCTGTGTGCCTCCTCCATGGCCTTCGCCGCCGAAAACGTACGCCTCACCGGCTCTGGCGCCAGCTTCCCTGCACCGATCTACCTGACCTGGTTCAAGGATTTCAGCAAGAAGACCGCTGGCGTCACCGTGGATTACCAGTCCAAGGGCAGCGGCGCAGGTGTGCAGGACTTCCTGAATAAAACCGTCGACTTCGCCGCCAGTGACTCGGCCATGAAAGACGAAGACATCGCCAAGGTTGCCGAAGGCGTGCAGTTGCTGCCAATGACCGCCGGTGAAATCGTGCTGGCCTATAACCTGCCGGGCAATCCCAAGGGCCTCAAGCTGCCACGCGACGTTTACTCCAATATCTTCCTGGGCAAGATCACCAAGTGGAACGACCCACAGATCGTTGCCGCCAACCCGGACCTGAAGCTCACCGACACGCCGATCACCGTGGTGGTACGCGCAGATTCCAGCGGCACCACAGCGGTATTTACCAAGCACCTGGCCACCATCAACCCTGAATTCAAAACGGCGCTGGGGGAGGGCAACACTGTCAACTGGCCGGCCAGCGACAAATTCATCAAGTCGCCCAAGAACGATGGCGTGACCGCCACCGTACGCCAGACCCCAGGCGCGATTGGCTACATCGAGTACGGCTTCGCCAAACTGGCCAAGGTTGACTTCGCTCAGTTGCAGAACAAGGCAGGCCAGTACGTGGTGCCGAACGCCGAAAGCGGCGCCGAGGCCCTGGCCGCAGTGAAGATGCCGGAAAGCCTGGTGGCCTGGTTGCCGGACCCGGACGGTGCCAAGTCTTACCCGATCACCTCTTACACCTGGATGATCTTCCGCAAGGACAACGGCAACCCTGCCAAGGCCAAGGCCATGCGCGAAATGGTTGAGTACAGCCTGACCGAGGGGCAGAAAATCGCCGACTCCATGGGCTACATCCCGCTGCCGCCATCGGTGGTGGAGCAGGTGCGCAAAGCCTCCGCCAACATTCAGTAACACCCGTGAGGCCGCTCTCGGTGTGGGCTGTTTGCCGCGCCGGGGGCGTTTCCCCCCTGTTCCGGAATTAGCCAATGAACAAACCTTTCGTCGTACCGGTTAACCGGGATTCTGCCTGCCAACCTCCCTCGGCCAAAGACTTCCTGGTCGATCGCACCTTCCGTGGGCTCGCGCGAATCGGGGTGGTACTGATTCTGGCGTTGGTCGCAGCCTTGGTATTCGAGGTGGGACGCAAGGCCTTGCCGGGCATGGAAAAGCACGGGTTCGATGTGCTTTTTGGCAGTGTCTGGGATGTTAACCAGGGCAAGTACGGGATCTTGCCGGCCATTTGGGGCACGCTCTACAGCGCTTTCATCGCGCTGATGATTGCAGGCTTTTTCGGTGTCAGCATGGCGATTTTCCTGACTCAGGATTTTCTGCCGGCCAAGCTGGCCGCTGTGTTTCGCACCATCGTTGAACTGCTCGCGGCCATCCCCAGCGTAGTGTACGGCTTGTGGGGCATCTACGTGGTGATCCCGGCCATTCGGCCACTGACCACCTGGTTGAACAGCGAACTGGGTTGGATACCGTTTTTCGGCACGTCCCTGAGCGGGCCGGGGTTGCTGCCGGCGGCGCTGGTGTTGGCGATCATGATTCTGCCGACGATTGCCGCCGTATCCCAGGACGCGCTCACCAGCGTGCCGATGAAGACCAAGCAGGCCGCCTACGGCATGGGCACCACCCATTGGGAGGCGATTCTCAAGGTGATGGTGCCATCCGCCGCCACCGGTATTTTCGGCTCCCTGGTACTCGGCCTCGGCCGTGCGCTGGGCGAAACCATGGCGCTGGCGATGCTGGTGGGCAACGCCAACAACATTTCCCTCTCGCTGTTCGCGCCGGCCAATACCTTGGCAGCCTTGTTGGCGCTGAACTTCCCCGAAGCCGGGCCCAACGAGGTGGAGGTATTGATGTACGCCGCTCTCGTCTTGATGTTCATCACGCTGCTGGTGAATGTCATCGGTTCCATGATCATGCTCTACGCCCAACGGGGTAACCGATGATGACGAATCTCACATCCCCTATCACCGCTGTGCCGAGCCTGCAGCGCAAGTTCGAAGGCCGCGCCTTGCGCAGTCTGGTGTTGACCACATTGGTATGGTTTGGCGCGCTGCTGGCCAGTGTGCCGCTGATTTCCGTGCTCTACATGCTGATCACCCGTGGCGGCGCACGCCTGAGCCTGGAGGTGTTCACCGAACTGCCGCCCACCGGCTTCGAAACAGGCGGCGGTTTCGGCAACGCCATGGCCGGCACCTTTGTGATGGTCGGTATCGCTGCGGCGATTGCGGTGCCGGTCGGCATCATGGCCGCGATCTTCCTGGCCGAACTGGGGCCGGACAGCAAATTGGCCAACGCTGCACGCTTTGCCGCCAAGATGCTCACCGGCTTGCCTTCGATCCTGGCCGGCGTGTTTGCCTATGCCTTGGTGGTGATGACCACCGGCACCTACTCGGCACCGGCCGGCGGCGTGGCCCTGGCGGTACTGATGCTGCCCATCGTGGTGCTGACGGCTGAAGAGTCGATGCGCATGGTGCCCAAGATCATGAAGGACGCCGCCTATGGCATGGGCTGCACCCGCTCCCAAGTGATCTGGAAGATCATCTTGCCGACCGGCCTGCCAGCGATCCTCACCGGCGTAATGCTTGCAGTGGCACGTGCCGCAGGCGAAACCGCGCCGTTGTTGTTCACCGCGCTGTTCAGCAACTACTGGATCTACCACGACGGCGACTTGGCGGTGATGAACCCCACGGCCTCCCTTGCAGTGTTGATCTACAACTTTTCCGGCATGCCCTTCGACAACCAGCTGGAGCTCGCCTGGGCGGCCTCGTTGGTGTTGGTGATGATCGTGCTGGTCGTGAATATTGTGAGCCGTATCTTCGGCAAGCCTAAGTATTAAGAACGGGAGCATCTGAATCTTGAACGTCTCAACTGCGCAAATAGCCGCTCCGTTTGTTACCCAATCGCCTGTGGTCATGGACTGCAAGCTGGACAGGATTTTCTACGGCAACTTCATGGCAGTGCGTGACAGCCATGTGCCGATCGAGAAAAACAAGATCACCGGTTTCATCGGCCCGTCCGGCTGCGGCAAAAGTACGGTACTGCGCAGCCTCAACCGCATGAACGACCTGGTGAAGGGCTTTCGCTTCGAGGGCCACGTGCATTTCCTGGGTCAGGACGTATATGGCAAGGGTGTAGACCCGGTGGTGGTGCGCCGTTACATCGGTATGGTGTTCCAGCAGCCGAACCCGTTTTCCATGAGCATCTTCGACAACGTCGCCTTCGGCCTGCGCTTGAACCGCTACAAAGGCGACCTGGGCGACCGCGTCAAGCACGCCCTGCAAGGCGCGGCGCTGTGGGATGAAGTCAAGGACAAGCTCAAGGTCAGCGGCCTGTCGCTTTCCGGTGGCCAGCAGCAACGGCTGTGTATTGCCCGCGCTATCGCCACCGAGCCGGAAGTGCTGTTGCTCGACGAGCCGTGCTCGGCACTCGACCCGATTGCGACTCGCCGGGTAGAGGAGCTGATGGTGGAACTGAAGAAGGATTACACCATCGCCCTGGTCACCCACAACATGCAGCAGGCCATCCGCGTGGCGGACACCACGGCGTTTTTCTCGGTGGATATTTCCCAGGGCACGCGTACCGGCTACCTGGTGGAAATGGGCCCGACCGCGCAGATTTTTGGCAGCCCGCGTGAACAGATGACCGAGGATTACATCAGCGGCAAATTCAGCTGAGTAACTCCATGTTCGATAGAAACCACACGTGCGCCACCGTCAGCCCAGGAACGCCAATGTCTGCAACGCATCGTCTTGATTTGTCAGCGATTGAACGCGCGCTCCGCAAAGTGCAGAGCCGCTTTGCCCAGCTCAGCACGCAATTTACCGAGCCGCGCGACCCCTTGACCGACGAAGTGCTGCACAACGTGCTTGAAGGCTATGCGCTGGTTGACGACTATGTCGCACGGGGCGTTGACCTGTTTGACCTTCATCATCTGGACCTGATGCTGGAGATCAACGCCACGGTGCTCTGCGGTAGCGACCCGGCGCGCCGCGTGGAATACGCGCAGCACCTGGCCGCCACCGAAGAGCACTTCTTCAACAACGTTGAAGGCGGTATCAAGGACTTGTTCAATTGGTACTGCGCGTATCGCAGTGAATCGGTGTGGAAGCGTGCGGCCGGTGTGTATGTGCGCATCCTCAGCAAGCCGCAGTTGTTCATCGAAGGCAACAACCGCAGTGGTTCGCTGATCGTCAGTTATCTGCTGATGCGGGCCGGGTTGCCACCGTTCGTGCTGACGCTGGAAAATGCCGAGGGTTACTTCAATCCTTCCTCGGTAATCCGCAACTCGGCCAAACATGGGGTCAAGGCGTTGTATGAATTGCCCAAGATCAAGAAAAAGTACGCCGCCTTCCTGGAGGAACAGGCGCCGGATCCCAAGGCGTTTTTCTTGAGCGACGCACCACAGCCTATTTATCAGGGAGGCCATTAATGCGCCGGTATCCAACACTCGCCAGCCGAGCCGTGCAAGCCATCCAGCAGGCGCTTCTCACGCGTGCCGCCAAGCGCCCGAGCGTACGCATCTCCTTTGATATCGACGACACATTGGCTTGCCAGCTCCACCACGCTGACGTCGAGAGCAGCTGGCTACCGGCCTGCGCTCATCGTTGGTGGGGAGAACCGCTGCGTATCGGTACCCGTTCGCTGACGCGGCAGCTGCGGCGCCAGGGTTGCAGTATCTGGGTCTACACCTCATCGGGCAGGGCGCCTTCCTACATCAGGCGTTGGCTGATGCTGTACGGCATCCGTGTCGACGGCGTGGTCAATAGCGAGCGGCATAACCACGCCCTCACGGTGCATGGGCTGTCGAACACCCCCTCGAAATTTCCGCCGGCCTTCGATATTGATTTGCACGTGGACGATTCCGAGGGCGTGCGCCTTGAGGGCAACGACCACGGCTTTCGCGTGGTGGTGGTCGACCCGCAGGATGAGCACTGGGCGCAACGAGTGCTTGAAGCCGTCGCGGGCGTGCAGGCGCAACTGGCCCGGCAGCAATTACCCAGGTTCAAGCAGCCTGTATGCCAAGGTGCTGAGGTTTATTCTTCCTGAGCTCCAGTGAAACCTGAACTTATCGAGCCCTTATTGCAGTTCACAACTTGCTATAAGGGTTTGATTTTCTTTGACTCGCCAGTCACGAACAACACAGAACTTCACCTCTTGTTCGTCAAACAGCGCTTATGGCGCTTTTGTCGTCTATCTTTCTAAGTACATACCCTTGTCATCCGATAGTCGGTCACTTTAACGCGGCACTTCTGGGCTAGTGTTGACGAGCTTCCTTAATGGTCAACCTAGATATTAAGCAACGAAGCAGCCTGAACAGAATGCACAACAACAACTTCAATGCATATTGTTTAGCCCGACGCATCAGGTATTACCGTTGACTTTCGGTGTTGATCGCTGGGCTCAAGGAGTACTGACATGGCTATATTCGATTACAAGGGGCAAGATGCCCGCGTCCTGATTTCAGATGCCTGGACCCTCGCCACTTATACCAGTGGTGTAGCGACCGTCGGCGCGCTCTACAATATTCCGGGGCTTGTGCTGGGCGAGGGCAACACCTTCGCGCTGCCCAAGGGCTGGCGTGAGATCGGCGCGAGCGAACTGCAGGTTGATAGCAGTCACACCGACATCACTGGAAGTTTTACCGGCGACGGCGTCTTTGGTTCTCAAGCCAGGGTGTTTGGTCAATACGATGACAGCGGCCAATTAGTCAAAATGGGTTTTTCCATTGCCGGCACCAACTCGCCAATTGATCTGCTGGGTTGGCCGGCGATGATCGATAACTCTTATATCAACGGCTACGACTACCTGCTCAACTCAATCAAGGATTACGCCACCGGCCATAACCTGAGCGGCAAGGATGTTCTGGTCACCGGCTATAGCCAGGGTGGCTCCGTTACCAACAGCATGTATATCGGCAAGGACACTTTGGCAGACGGTTTTTTCAAGGATTCGGACTACTTTGGCATGGAGTCGCCCAAGTCCAGCAACAGCGACGGAATCTTCAACTTCGGTTTTGAAAACGATGTGGTCCACCGCCTCACGGGGCAAGAGACCAACGTGGGCAGCGCCATTATCGATGCGCTTCAAGGCAGTGACGCCAGTTACACTTCGACGACTGACAACATCGTGCTGTTCGACACGATCTACGCGCTGCCAACCTGGCCCAATGGTCCGTTCTCAATTGCCAACCTGTCAGGCTGGGCCGCGCACCTGGAAGGCATTTTCATCAACCCTATCCAGCGTATCGCCCAATCGACCTTCTACGATTACATCGAACGCGACAGCACCATCATCATCAGCAACCTCGACGCCATCAGCCGCAGCTTTACCTGGGTCAGCGACAAACAGACCGCCACCTCCAACCATTACGGCACACCGTCCTTCCTGCTGGGCACCGACAGTTCGGACAAGCTGCAGGACGGGCGCAGCGATGACTTCCTCGACGGGTTCAAGGGTGACGACAGTTTCCGCGTGAGTACCGGTACCGATATTGTCGCCGGCGGTGAAGGCAACGACAAAGTCTTCCTCAAAGGCACTGTGTCTTCCTACGAAGCGGTGAAGCTCAGCGATGGCACGTTGTTTCTGAACGACAGCAGCGGCCAATATGGCCTGAAGGAATTGCACGGCGTAGAGCATGTAGAGTTCGAAACCGGCCTGGCCAACAGCCTCGGGCATGTGCCCGTGCTCGGCGGGCTCTTCGGTGGCATCGGCGAGGCCCTCACGCCGGCCTATACGGTGACCAGTGGCAAACTCGACTTCGAAGGCCTGTTCGGCGCCGATAAGGCGTATGCCAGATCCATCGAAGGCAGCCAACTGGCCGACACCCTCAAAGGCACCGCCGCGCGCGACCTGATATTCGGCCAGAACGGCAATGACCGGCTCGAGGGTGGCGCCGGCAATGACCTGCTGCACGGCGGCGACGGCAACGACACGCTACTGGGTGGCACCGGTAACGATTCGCTGTATGGCGCCAGCGGCAATGACGTCTTGATCGGCGGGCTGGGCAATGACCAACTCAGCGGTGGCGTGGGCAGCGACCTGTTTGTTTTCGACCAGCGCGGGTTCGGTCACGACGTGATCAGTGACTTCAACATTCATCAGAATGGGAAAGACCTGCTGGTGTTCGCCAAGTCGCTGTTCGCCAGCGCTGATGCTGTGCTCGGTGCGACTACCCAGCATGGCAGTGACAGCGTGATTCTGGCGGGGGACAGCAGTGTCACCCTGGTGGGGTTCAATGCGGCGCAGTTGAGTGCAGAGATGATCAGCGTGGTTTGATGCCGGATCGGTAAAGCCGGTGATAAAACCTCACAGGATCGTTGATGCTGTGGGGTTTTTTCTTGCTTATCGCTTTATAGCAATCTGTCAGTGCGAGAGGCAGCATCAGGTTTGTATTTGGTTGAGATCCAGATCTCGCAGTATTGCGCTTTCTTTACTTGCTGGTAGCCATCATGTGTTTGCTTCGCATGACTACGGCTCGATCAGGTCGTAATCGCTCCACGCTGCTTGGGCAATCCAATCCAGGTGCGATGCCCGTACGAAGGCTTTCTTCGAGGACTTCTTGCAGCATCAACAACTCCTCACGCTGCACTTTTAGCGTGGCTTCGATGTGCTGTATCTCCTCCAGGCGTACATTGATCTGTTCCAGAGTGAGGGATTTGGAGCAGCTACCGTCATGAAGGAAGAGGCCACGAATGGTGTCGAGGGAAAACCCCAACCTTTGCGCATGGATCACGACTTCCAAGCGTTTAATGGTGGTTTCGCTGTAATAGCGATAGTTGTTCACGTCACGCGTGGGAGCGTCCAGCAGGCCTTGCTCCTCGTAGTAGCGTATTGCTGAAGCAGCAAGGCCTGTGCGTCGCGAAATCTCGCCGATCTTCATTTTTTGCTTGACCTTCAAGTTGACTTTAATCCGCAGTATAAGCCGGAGCGCAATCCTGAAGGTATTCGGATTGGGCTGGATAAAGACCGTTGACCTACGTGGAATATGAAGAATGAGCAAAATAACCGAGTTACTGAATTGGCGTTATGCGACGAAAAGTTATGACCCGTCCAAGACCGTGCCGGCTGAAAAGCTGGAGCGAATTCTGGAAGCGGTACGACTGACGGCGACCTCGAGCGGCCTCCAGCCATTTGAATTGCTGGTGGTGACTAATCCGCACATTCGCGAAAAGATCAAGGCGGTCAGCTGGAATCAGTCCCAGGTGACCGACTGCTCTCATTTACTGGTGTTCGCCGCCTGGGATGACATAACGCCTGAGCGCGTCAACATGATGTTCGACCTGACCAATACTGTACGAGCTACTGTCAACCAGGGGTGGGAAGATTACCGTCAAATGCTCCTCGGCATAGTCGCCGAGCGTGGGCAGGAGGCCAATTATCAAGCGGCTGCGCGCCAAGCCTATATTGGACTGGGCTCGGCTTTAATCGCCGCAGCGTCCGAGCAAGTCGACGCAACGCCCATGGAAGGCTTCGATCCCTCGGCTGTCGATGAGATTCTGGGACTGGGGGCCAGGCATCTGCGCAGTGTGGTGCTCCTGCCGTTGGGGTATCGGGCAGCAGAGTCTGACTGGCTGGTAAACCTGAAAAAAGTACGGCGGTCTCGAGAAAACTTCGTCACTGAAATCAACTAGGGAGACCGTGCAGCCGCCCCACATTGCGGCAATAGTGGGGTGGCGCTTCATGCGCCGAACGGATTGTGTTCGGCCGGCAGGACGCCGCTGATGAGAATTGCGGAACAGAAAAGATAAGGGCCTGCCCAGGTTTCCCTGGCAAGCCCTTGATATCTATGGTGCCCGAACCCGGAATCGAACCGGGACGCCCTTACGAGCGGGGGATTTTAAGTCCCATGCGTCTACCAGTTTCGCCATTCGGGCGGTAGCGCGGTGTAACAGGGTTGGGAATATATAGATCCAGCCGCTTCAGCGCAACCTCCCAGCCGGTTTTCCCGCATAAAGATGCGCAGAAAAAAACGTGGCAGATCAGTGATCTACAGGGCCTTTGTACCAAGTCCTGATGAACGCTTGCAACCCAGGAACAAGCCCCATAAATGACAGTCATAGCGATATGCCATTTCGGCATTTCGCAGGGAGTCGTTTGATGCTCAGTATCCGTAAGCAGGCTTGGATCATGGCCGCAGGTGTAGCGGGGTTGTTGGGCACTGGCGCGTTCAGCTCGGCGCAGGCGGGGAGTGCGGTGCAGTGGGGCGAATTTAGTGCGTCGTCTTCAGACAAGTTGACGGCCGGCTCGATGGACGTGGGCGGTGCCTATGTGTTGAAGCCGTCGGGTGTTTCCGTGGGGGATGTCGAGGCGCTGCAAGCTGGGCAAAAACAGAGTCAAAGCGAACTGCAAAGCTTGAAAAGCAAAGTGGAGGGCCAAGAGCGTGCGTTTGATGAGTTCAAGCGCAAGGACGGTTCGAGTGCCAGTAGCAGTGACAGTCAGCTATCGAGTCTCAAGCGTACGGTGGATGAGCAGAAGAGCACGATAGAGCGGCAGAAAAGCGAGATCGACGGTCTCAAGCGCAGCCTGGATGATTTGAAGCGCAGCGTGGAGACCTTGAGCAGCAAGGTGAAGTGACAGCACTGATGCTGTGGGCAATATAGGGCAACTGTGGGAGCTGGCTTGCCTGCGATAGCGATGTGTCAGTCACAGGTATGAACCTGTTACACCATCGCAGGCAAGCCAGCTCCCACATTGACCGTGTCGGCCTTCAGTCAATCAGTGCCAGCAAGTCGGTGACCCCCACGTCCACACCCGCCTGGCTCAGCAGTGTCGTCACCTGGCCGCGGTGATGAGTCTGGTGGTTGAAAAAGTGCACCAGCAAACCGAAGAAGGGTTTCTCGGCGGCCACGCCGCGCATGTTGTGATAACGCAGGCGTTGGTCGAGGTGGGGCTCTTGCAGGCTGTGGGCCCAATCGATGATGAGTTGATCCAGCCAGGCGCGATGGGCCGCTAGTTCGGCAAGACTGGCGAAGGCCAGTTGCTTGAGGTCGCCGGGCGTGGCAACCCCGTTCAGCGGCGCCAAGGCCGCAAAGTTGGCCGGGTGTTCGGCGAAGCGCTTGAGCCAGACGGTGTCACCCAGCATCAGGTGGTTCAAGGTGCCGAAGATCGAACCGAAAAACGCTTGGCGGTCCAGGGTCAACTGCGCGTGCGTCAGGGCGGCGGCGGCGTCGTAGACCTTGCGGTTCATCCATTGGTTATAGGTGGCCATCAGCGCAATGTGCTCGATGCGGTTCACCGCGGTTCTCCCTTCTTGGCGTGATGGCGCCATCATAAAGCTTGCCCGCCCGACGGTCATGGTGTTCCATCGCGGGAGGACTATGTTTGATCAATGCCACTATTGCGCCCCGGAGGGCGACACCATGAATACCAGCGATCTACTGGAACAACTGTTGCGTGCAGGGCAGCAAGGCGGCGGGGCTTCGGGCGGCGGCCTGGGCGGGTTGCTTGGAGGGTTGTTGAAGGGCGCCGGCACCGGCAATGCGTCTGCGGCGGGTGGCGGTTTGGGTGGTTTATTAGGTGGCCTGGGCGGCTTGTTGGGCGGCGCTCCGGCAGGTGGTACCACCCAGACGCGCAGCGGCGGTGGGATGAACTACGCGGCGCTGGCGTCCCTGGGGATGGCGGCCTTCCAGGCGTATCAAGCCTGGCAACGCCAACAGGCTTCGGCACCGCAGCAAGCTATCCAGACCGTTGACCAGCTTGAAGGGCCTGAAGCCGAAGCCCATAGCCACGGCGTACTGCGTGCGTTGATCGCGGCGGCCAAGGCCGATGGCAAAATCGATGCGCAAGAGCAGCAGATGATTTCTGCCGAGATCGGCCGTCATACCGACGACCCACAACTGCAGCAGTGGCTCGACGCCGAAGTCGCCAAGCCCCTGGATGCCGCCGATTTTGCCGAGTATGCCAATGACCCCGCACTCGCTGCGGAGATTTACCTGGCGAGCGTGATGCTGGTCAACGATCAGCAGGACGCCGAGCGCAATTACCTCGACGACCTGGCCGGTCAGTTGCAAATCGATCCGCAATTGCAGCTGCATCTGGAGCAGCAGGCCAAAGCCTAGAACCTCAGCGTCGCCCCAGTGGTCAGCCACTGGGCGCGATCGCCAATCAGGCTGCGCCCGACCAGCAGGTCCACGTCAACACATTCACCAATGTGCAAACGCGGCCCAGCCTGCCAGGCCTGTTCGCCGCCTTCCTGGCCATAACGCTCGCCAATCAGCGTGAGCTTCTCTGCCAACTGATATTCGAACCCCGTGCCCCAGGTCAGGCGATGTTGTTGATCACCGTCGTTGTAGGCGTGGCTCCAGCCGGCGTTCAGGTTCAGGCGCAAGGCATCCAGGGGTTGCCATGTCAGGGGGATGTTCAGGTCTGCGCCGTCAAGCCCGTGATGGCGATCCAGCGCGACATGCGCCCCGACAGCAATCGCCAGTTCCAAGCCCAAGTCTTGCCGTGACAGCACCTGCACCTTGGCTTGCGGGCTGATCTGCGTCTCGCCTTTGCCTGCATCCACGGCCCGTGACAACGCGGCGCCCCATTGCACGGCGGGCATGGCGCTGAACGTGCAGGCGGGCGACAAGGTGCCGTTATGGGTACTGCCCGCGTGCCGCTGGGCGCTGTACCAGGCGTCGACATTGCATTCACCCGGCGTGTTGATCGCGCCGTCGTCAACCACATAAGCGCCGCCTGCGGCTTGGGCTTTTGAAATCAACGCGGCCACCAGGACAAGGCCCAGGATCACGCCGATAAAGATCAGGTTGCGCTGCAATGCGCGGCGCTTTGCTGGCGGCAGTAACAGCAGGGTGTGGCGAGAGTGGCGTGCGCGATATTTGGCAAACCCGTCGCGGCGTGCCGGCGTGTGTTTTTTGTGCATGATGCACCTCGCTTGAGTTCAGCTTTCTACGGTCAGCACCGAAATGCCGCTGGCTTTGGCCTGGCAAACCAGCTCCGAGGTATCGTCACCGCCCGGCAGGGCAATGATCAGATCGGGGCGGCTGTCGGCCAGCATGAAGTGATTGCGCTGGCGTTCCGCCTGTTTGCCATGGCGCTGCCAATTGGGTGGATAACGCACTACGTCGATACCGATTTCCCGGGCCCATTCCTCGATCTCACTGCCCAGGAACTGGTTGCCGCCGTGGATCAGTACCTGCACCGGGCGCAGGCGGTGGTAAGCGTCCAGCACATGGCGGGACTTTTTGGTGTCGGCGTAATGACGACCTGCACAGATCAACACGCGCATGAGCAAATCCTTGTATTGCACGCAGGCGACCGGGCGGCCGCCTGCGTTTGAACGGCGGGGAGGGTCAGTACCACTGTTTGAAGCGGCGGATGTAGATCGTCTTCATCAGTTGGGCGACGCAGCAGTAAGCCAGCAAGGTGCCCACCAGCCATGGGAAGTACGCCAGCGGCAGCGGTTGCAGGCCCACCAGGGTGCCCAGCGGTGAGAACGGCACGTAGATGCCCAGGGCGATCACGATGCAGGTCATCATCAACACCGGCCAGGCGGCCGTGCTCTGGAAGAACGGGATCTTGCGGGTGCGTAGCATATGTACCACCAGGGTTTGCGAGAGCAGCCCTTCGATAAACCAGCCGGACTGGAACAGCGTCTGCATTTCCACACTGTTGGCCGAGAACACGTACCACATCAGCGCAAAGGTGGTGATGTCGAAGATCGACGAGGTCGGCCCGATCCAGATCATGAAGCGGCCGATGTTTTTCGCATCCCACTTGCGTGGCTTGGCCAGGTATTCCTTGTCCATCTTGTCCCAAGGCAGGGCCAGTTGGGAGATGTCGTACATCAGGTTCTGCAGCAGCAGATGGATCGCCAGCATCGGCATGAACGGGATGAACGCACTGGCCACCAGCACCGAGAACACGTTGCCGAAGTTGGAGCTGGCAGTCATGTTCAGGTACTTCATGATATTGCCGAAGGTTTCGCGGCCCTTGAGCACGCCTTCTTCCAGCACCATCAGGCTCTTTTCCAGCAGGATGATGTCGGCCGATTCCTTGGCGATGTCGGTGCCGCTGTCCACCGAAATACCCACATCGGCATCCCGCAGCGCCGGTGCATCGTTGATACCGTCACCGAGGAAGCCGACGGTGTGCCCGTTGGTTTGCAGCGCCTTGAGCACGCGGGATTTTTGCAGCGGCGTGAGCTTGGCGAATACGGTGCGCTCTTCTACGCGGCGCAGCAGGGTGGCGTCGTCCATGGCTTCGATTTCCACACCCAGCAGCGGCTGGCCGGGTTCCAGGCCAACCTGGCGGCAGATCTTGCTGGTGACCACGGCGTTGTCGCCGGTCAACACCTTGATCGCCACGCCAATCTGTTGCAGCGCCGCAATGGCCGGGCCTGCGGTTTCCTTCGGTGGGTCCAGGAACGTCAGGAAGCCCTGGATCACCAGGTTGCGTTCGTCGCTGGTGGTGTACTGCTGGCGTGCCAGCGCTTTAGGGATATTGCGGGTCGCTACCACCAGCACGCGGAAACCGTCTTCGTTGTAATCATTGGCGAGCGCCAGTAGCGCCTCACGACGGCGGTCATCCAGGGGCAAGGCTTCGCCGGCCTCCATGACATGGGTAGAAATGCTCAGCATCTCTTCCACCGCTCCCTTGCATACCAGCAACTGATCACCGGCGGCATCCTTGACCACGATCGACAGGCGACGACGGACAAAGTCGAACGGCAATTCATCGACCTTGCTGTAGGCAAACGGCACCTGGAACTTGGGGTTCTGTTCCGAGAACTGCACCACCGCCTGGTCCATCAGGTTTTTCATGCCGCTCTGGTGAAAGCTGTTGAGCCACGCCAGGGACAGCACGGCGTCATCGCGCTGGCCAAAGGCATTGACGTGATGCTCGAGGATGATCTTGTCCTGGGTGAGGGTGCCGGTCTTGTCAGTGCACAGCACATCCATCGAGCCGAAGTTCTGGATCGCATTGAGGCGCTTGACCACCACTTTGCGCTTGGCCATGGCCGTAGCCCCCTTGGCCAGGTTGGCGCTGACGATCATCGGCAGCATTTCCGGGGTAAGGCCGACGGCTACCGCCAGGGCAAACAGGAAGGCATCGCCCCAATCGCCCTTGGAGAAGCCATTGAGGAAAAACACGATGGGTACCATCACCAGCATGAAGCGGATCAGCAGCCAGCTGACACTGTTCACGCCCCGGTCGAAGGCGGTTTGCACCCGCGAGCCGACAATCGCCTTGGCCAGGGAGCCAAAGTAAGTGCGCGGCCCTGTTGCCACCACCACTGCTTTAGCGCGGCCGCTGACCACGTTGGTGCCCATGAAGCAGATGTTCGGCAAGTCCAGCAGGTTGCCCTGGTCGGCGGCCAGCGTAGAGGCGGACTTTTGCGTGACATCGCCCAGGGTGTCGTACTTCTCCACCGGCAAGGCTTCGCCGGTCAGCACGGCCTGGCTGATAAACAGGTCGCGGGACTCGATCAGGCGGATATCGGCGGGGATCATGTCGCCGGCTGACAGCTGCACGATGTCGCCGGCCACCAGGTCGCGCATCGGCACTTCGCGCAAGACCGGCTGGGCGCCAACCTGCTCGCGGCGCAGCACGGTGGCGGTAGTGCGTACCATGGCTTTGAGGGCTTCTGCGGATTTGGCCGAGCGGTGTTCTTGCCAGAAACGCAGCAGGCTGCTGAGCAACACCATGGTCATGATGATGATGACTTTGGTCAGGTCGACTTCTTCACCTGCCTGAAGTGGCAACCAATAGTCGGTGACAAAGCTGATACCGCCCAGGGTCAACAGCACGTAGATGAAGGGGTTGTTCAGTGCCTGCAGGAACTGGACGATAGCGTGTGGCGGCTTGTCATGGGCCACTTCGTTATAGCCTTCGCGTTGCAGGCGCGCCGAGGCGTCCAGTTCGGTCAGGCCGTCCTGGGTGGCCCGTACATTGGCGAGGGTGGCCGCCAGGCCATTGTGGGCTTCGCGGGCGGCACGCATCGACAGCCTGGTGTCGGGGGCGGTGCCATTTTTCTTGTGCAGAGGCGTGTTTTTTACGGCGCTCATTGTCTGTACTCCTGTCGCCAATTCTCGACAAAACATACCCTCTACTTACCTGCAGACAGGCGAGCGAAAGCATGCCGAGCCGCGGACTTCGCGATCGGTTCAAATAAAGTATTCACATAACTTCTGAAGGGCCCGCTAACAGCAAGTTAGTTAACTAGCGTGCAGCAGGCTACTACTGGACGTGTTCATAAAGAACTCCAGGGTCATCAATAAGAAAGTTGCTGTTTCCAGCGAGGTCAGGCGGCGCGAGTACTCAGGTAGAAACCGAGCATCAAGCGCGCTTGCGCCAGGCAGGAAACCTGGGGTCTCTGCGGGTCTTGAGGGTCGGCATGATCCCAGTGCTGCACCAGGTGGCCGCTTTCAGGGCAGATACGCCAGTGCGCCAGCGGCGGGGCTGGGCGCACTTGAGGGGAGGGTGTGACAAAGGTCGAGCGGCTTGGCGAAAAGCCCGCCGGCGCTCGGCACAGCTTGGCGCGCAGGGCTGCGACCAGTGTGCGCGTATCAGGCAAAACAAGGAGTTGGAAGGTCATAACACACCTCGGGACCGGACGGGCGACCGGTGAGGCAGTTACGGTGGAGCATCAAGCTCTAGCGCAGCTTACCGGACCTGGAACGCGAGTCCTGTCATATTCTGGGTTTGGCGCCCGATGCCCGCAAAGGCGGTGCTCGGACAGCGACTAGATACTGTGTCCATTGGCTTCTTTTGTGAGGTTTAAAAAAGGCCCCAGTTGCGGGCACGGGCAATCTACTCAGGGCGTCAGTGAATGTCAACGTATGATTAATTAAATTAACCAGTGTTCAGAGTTTGTTCAGACAAGAGGCGCGCGTAAGTTGTGGGTTGAATAACTTCATACACCTTGCGCGGCGAGGAGTGCCAGATAGATCAATACTAAACCGCAGGCCGCATAACTCACACGCTGCCAAGTCGGTGATGCGTTCTTGCGTAGCAGGTTCACCAAGGCGGCGGTAAGAAAACACGAGAGTACCGACGCCAGCATGAAGCCGGCAAAAAACATCAGGGTCTGTCCGTGACTGGGGGTGGTGCCGACAATCCCCGACAGTGCGCTGCCCAAGGCGCCCCAGTAGACGATGTTTTTCGGATTAGCCAAGGAAATCGCCGCGCCCACCGCCAACGCATTTTTGCCTGAGCTGGCAGGGGCATTGTCCATTGCCGGTAACTGCCAGGCATCAATCAGGCTGCGAATGCCCAGCCAGGCCAGGTACAGCGCGCAGACGATTGTAAGTGGAACCCGCACTGCATCATGCTGGATCAGCAGTGCGATACCGGTGAGGCCAATCACGGCCCAGACGGCGTCGCCCACCAGTGAGCCGAACTGCACCAGCAACGCCGGCGTGAAGCCATGGAGCAAGCCGCGGCGCAGAGTCTCTGCCAGCACGGCGCCGGGGGAAAGGCAAAATACAAAACCGAATACCAGAGCATAGACAAAGATCGACAGCATGCTCAGTTCCTTTCGAGAAAGTGCCAGAGCATACGTCAGTCCGGGAGAGGGATACCACGCCCTCTGTAGGAACGCCCGCGATGGCGGCGCGTCAGCGACTGAATCTTCAACTGAACCACCGCTATCGCAGGCAAGCCAGCTCCCACACTGGCCGTGTATTGCCCACAGGATCAGCGCCCCCTGTAGGAGCGAGCGTGCTCGCGAAAAGCGTCAACGATAACGTGCGTTTCCTGAATGACCGCGGTGCCTATGAGTTTTTCGCGAGCAAGCTCGCTCCTACACAGGCTGCGGCGTTAAGGCAATGCGATGGAGTTCAACCTTCAATTCATCCGGCGATAGACGTGCAAAGGGCAGCGCAAAAAACGCCTCGCAGCGTGCGGTGATAATGTCGAGGGTGGCCTTGAATGCAGCCTCTACTTGCGCCTCGTCACCCTGCACTTCGGAAGGGTCCTCCAGGCCCCAATGCGTCTTCACCGCTGGGCCGAAATATACGGGGCACGCTTCACCGGCTGCTTTATCGCACACGGTGATGACCACATCCGGCGGGCTGTCTTGAAAGGCCTCATTGCCCTTGCTGTACAAACCTTCGATGCTGATGCCCGCCGCCTGCAGCGTGCTCAGGCTACGGGGCAAGACCTGGCCCTTGGGAAAACTGCCGGCGCTGATCGCTTCAAAGCCCGGCGGCGCCAGGTGGTTGAACATCGCTTCGGACAAGATGCTGCGGCAGCTGTTGGCGGTACACATGAACAGCACTTTCATTGCAGTCTCCATTAGACGCTCAGGCGCAAGGCGAGGGCGGCGAGGGTGATCAGCAGGACGGGCAGGGTCAGCACGATCCCGACCTTGAAGTAGTAACCCCAGGTGATGGTGATGCCTTTGCGTGCCAGGATATGCAACCACAACAAGGTGGCCAGGCTGCCGATGGGGGTGATTTTCGGGCCCAGGTCGCTGCCGATCACATTGGCGTAGATCATCGCGTCCTTGACCACGCCCACGGCATGGCTGGACTCGATGGACAACGCGCCAATCAGCACGGTCGGCAGGTTATTCATGGCTGATGAGAGCAGCGCTGTCAGCACCCCGGTGCCCATGGCCGCGCCCCACACACCATAGGTGGCGAAGGTGTCGAGCCAGGTGGCCAGGTAGTCGGTCAGGCCGGCGTTACGCAGGCCATAGACCACCAGGTACATGCCCAGGGAAAAAATCACGATCTGCCACGGGGCTTCCTTGAGGACTTTACGCGTGGAAATCTGATGACCTTTGGCTGCAATCACCAGCAGCAGTACCGCACAGAACGCGGAGATCGCACTGATGGGAATGCCCAATGGTTCCAGAGCGAAACAGCCGACCAGCAGAATACCGAGTACCCACCAGCCGGCACGAAAGGTCGCACGGTCATGGATGGCACTGGCGGGGTCTTCCAGGTCGGACGGGTTGTAGGTCTGCGGAATATCCCGGCGGAAAAACCACAGCAGCACCGCGAGCGTGGCGGCGACACTGACCAGGTTCACCGGCACCATCACCGCGGCGTATTCGTTGAAGCCAATCTTGAAATAGTCCGCCGAGACGATATTCACCAGGTTCGACACCACCAGCGGCAGGCTCGCCGTGTCGGCGATATACCCTGCGCCCATGACGAAGGCCAGCGTCGCCGCCGGGGAAAAGCGCAAGGCCAGCAGCATCGACATCACGATAGGCGTCAGGATCAACGCCGCACCGTCGTTGGCAAACAGCGCCGATACCAGCGCACCCAGCAACACCATATAGGCAAACAACCGCCGGCCGCGGCCACGCCCCCAGCGCGCCACATGCAGCGCCGTCCAGGCGAAGAAACCGGCTTCGTCCAGCAACAGGCTGATGATGATCAGCGCGACGAAGGTGCCGGTGGCGTTCCAGATGATCTGCCACACCGCCGGGATGTCCGCCAGGCTGATCACCCCGCAGGCCAGCGCCAGGATCGCGCCCAGTGTGGCACTCCAGCCGACGCCCAGGCCCTTGGGTTGCCAGATGACCAGCACGATGGTGACGAGGAAAATCGCAATTGCGACAAGCATGAATAAACGCTCCGATGGCTCAGCAGCAGGTGCTGGCCCGTTGTGGTCTGTCGCCCATTGCATTCAGACGCAGTGCGTCATCCTGCAACCATGGCTGGTTGGCTTGCAGAGTGGTGTCCAGCACCTGAGTAACCCAGGCGGGCAGTGCCGGATTGATGCGGTAGTAGATCCATTGCCCTTGACGTCGGTCCACCAGTAGCCCGCAACTGCGCAATTGCGCGAGATGGCGGGAGATTTTTGGCTGGCTGTCGTCCAAGGCATGGATCAACTCACACACGCAAAGTTCGCCCTCGCGCAGGATCAGTAAGGTCACCCGTGCACGGGTGGCATCGGCCAAGCACTTGAACAGGGTGGGAGGAGAGAAGAGGTCTGACATGGTCAAGGACTTTTCAAGTAGAGATATTCGAATATACGTATTTGCATATATATAGGTCAAATCTTGTTTCAATTGATATGGATCAAAACCCTTTGAAAGCGCCACAACTGTTTGAAATTAAAATGAAACACAAATGTCCTAACGTGCCTGCCCATTGCTGATGAAGGAAGACCCCGCGTGACCCGAGCCACCCGCAACCTGCGCAAGACCCTGGATTCCGTCGCGGAAAATAACGAAACCGCGGCCTTTGACCTGATGCGCGCCGTGGAAAAACTCGGCGATGAAGTGCTGCGCCAGCGCCTGCTCAATACCATCCACCGGCTGAACCAGGATGCGTATGAATTGCGCGAAGCCCGGGATTCGGTGGAGCAGGTTTCGGTAAAGCTCGCCTGAGCAAGATCGTTCAAGACAAGCTTTCGTTCGCGCTGGCATGCTTGTCGACTGTCTGTCGATGAGCCGCTTCCATGCCCACTGCATTACCTCATTACGCCTTCACCCGCGGCGCCATCGCCGTCATTCCCTTATCCCTGGCCTGTGCGCCCTGGGGGTTGCTGGCCGGCTCCATGGCCATTGACGCGCAATTTACCCCGCTGCAAGCCCAAGGCTTGTCTGCCATTGTGTTTGCCGGTGCCGCACAACTGGTGGCCATCGGCATGGTCAAGAGCGGTGCCAGCCTGATTTCCATCGTGCTGACCACTTTGCTGCTCACATCCCAGCATCTGCTCTATGGCATGCACATGCGTCCTACGCTGTCTTCGCTCAACACCCGTTGGCGCATGAGCCTGGGGTTCTTGTTGACCGATGAATTCTTTGCCCTGGTCAACCACTACGACCGCGAGACCTTCAACCGCTGGTACGCCCTGGGCGTCGGCCTGACGTTTTACCTGGTCTGGAACCTCTTCACCCTTGCCGGCATTGTGCTGGGCAAAAGCATTCCCGGCCTTGATCAATTGGGGCTGGAGTTCTCGATTGCCGCGACCTTTATCGCCTTGATCACCCCTGTGGTGCGCGACGTGCCCACGGTGGTATGCGTTGCCGTGGCACTGCTGAGCTCGGTCTGGTTGAGTTATCTGCACTGGGAGTCGGCGGTGGTGGTCTCGGGTGTGTTGGGGATGAGCGCGGGGTTTGCCTGTAAACGGCTGGGAGTGGGGCAACGATGATTTACCTGATGATTGTGGCCATGGGCCTGGTGGTGTTCTTCAACCGTTACCTGTTTATCGAGCCGCGCTTGCCAGTACGGCTCAATCGCGGTGCGCGTGAATTTCTGGGCTTCGCCGTGCCGGGCATGCTCACCGCGATCTGCGGGCCGATTATTTTCCTGGCTGACCATCGGCTCAACCTGAGCCCGAGCAACCCTTATCTGCTGGCCGGCATCTGCGCCGTGGCGTTGATGTACTGGACGCGCAGCGTGTTGACCACGGTGCTATTGAGCATGGCGCTGTTCTATCTGTTCCGTTGGTGGTTTTGACACCCGGGCAAAAAAAAAGCCCGCGGGGTGGCGGGCAGAAGGGAGACTTCTAAAAAATGAGCCTGGCCACTATAGGCGGCGTGTTTGCCCTTCACAGTGAAACAAAGTTCATGGGCGCGTCAGTTGGCAGACGCACAGTGGTAGAGTCACGGTTTTTCCAAGGAAGCAATGGCATGCACAAAGTGGTAATGGGCGCATTGATACTGGCGGCACTGACCGGTTGCGCCGGTTCGAAGATGAAGGAAGCGCGCGCAGGCAGCCCCTACAAGACCCTGGCATCAGACAAGGCCACTCTGGTCGTTGCCCAGTGCATCCAGTTCGGCTGGCAGGATGAAAGCGTGTTCGGCGTCGATGCTGGCGGCTTCAAGGAAGCGACCGAGGCGGGTGGTTTTACGGTGTATACCACCGGTGGCGATTACTTTGTCGATGTACTCAGCACCGGCGCGGGTTCTACGGTCAACTACTATGCAGCACAGGACAATATGCCGGCCAAACGTCGCCTGGCAGCACTGGCCACTTGTCTGTAAGTCGGTTGCCTTAGCCATATTCCGAAATGCCTGGCGGGACAGCCGCTGGGCATTGGCCTATGATTCACTTGCTCGTTCGACGTGATGGCTCTTTACCGGTACACGGATGTCGAGGCTTAAACGTCGAACGAGCTCCTCCACCCCAACCTCACCGGGGCATGAAACCCAAGTGCCAGCGTCGCGGAATCAACAGTGTCGCCACCCCCAAGGCCGCAGCCAACGCACCACTGACCCACAATGCGCGCAGGCCCATCTGCTGTTCCAGCAGTGCACCGATCACAGCGCCAATGAACATCCCGCCCCACGGAATCAATTGCACGCGCCAGCCATTGCGGCGCTCCCCCAATAACCAACGGCCGAGCCCGCGACCAAAGCGTGACAGCGCTCCGGTGACGTAGGTCAGCCCCACCGGCAGCCCGTTCACTTCCTCGACGGCCGCGTTGAGCATGCCCATGGCAATGATAGCTGCGAGCAACGCGGGCAAGGTGTCGGTCGATGGCCACAACGCCGCAGCGCAGAGCAAGGCGCCGATGCACAGTAATAAGGGCAACGCATGGCGCTTGCTGAAACGGCTGACCAGCACGCCCAAGGCATTGCCGACCACGAAGGTGGTGACCAGCAATACCAGGCGCCCGGTGAGCCCCAGGTCGCCCGCACTGATGGCCACCGCCAGGCGCGTGGTGTTACCACTCATGAACGAGACGAAATCGCCGCTGGCCATAAAACCGATCGCATCGGTCATGCCCGCCAGCACCGACAGGCAGGCCACCAGCATCAAGCCCACGCGCCCGCGCCAGCGCTGACGACGGGCGAGCGTGGCATTGGTGTAAGGCTTGCGGGACGAAGGCAGCATGGGGCTGGTTTCCTCGGTGAGATTATCCGGCCACTACCGTAGGGCGCTTTGCCTGTCCGCGCAATGACCTCAGACACGCTCCAGTTGCCAGCCGGTGGCGTGCCACGTCAGATGGTGAGTCGGCTCGATCGCCTGCAAGAATGCCTCGTCGTGTGATACGGCCAGCAGCGCGCCGGTAAACCCCTTCAAAGCCTGCTCAAACGCTAGCACTGACTCCAGGTCCAGGTGATTGGTGGGTTCATCCAACAACAGTAATTGCGCCGGTGTATCACGCCACAAGGCCAGGGCCATCGCGGCTTTCAAGCGCTCGCCGCCGCTGAGTTGCCCTGCCGGCTGCGTAACCCGCAGCGCGTCCAGCTGCAAAAACGCCAGACGTGTGCGCAGTTCGGCTTCGGCCAGCGGCGTGTCGAGCAGGTTGAGTTGCTCGACAAGGCTGCGCCGGTCGTCCAGCAGCGCCAGGTGCTGATCAATGTACGCACTGGGCACCGCTACGCTGCACTTGCCACTGACCGCCTGCCAGTGGCCGGCCAGCAGTTTGAGCAAGGTCGATTTGCCGCAACCGTTCGGCCCACGCACGGCAACGCGAGCCGGACCTGTCAGGTTTAGCGTCAGGTAGCTGACGGGCGCCAGGGGATCGAGCCAGGGCAATTGCGCCTGCTCCAGCACCAGTACCTGGCGGCCATTGGGGACCGTCGAGCCTGATAATGCGAGCAGTGTGGGCGTCTCATCCGCCACGCGCTCGTAAGCCTGGCGCACCTGGGCGTCGAGTTGGTTTTTGCACGCATGATGGGCGCTACGCACGCTGCTGACGATCTCCTTTGCTGCGCTTTTCCAGCGCGCCTTGGTAAAACGGTCGACGTTGGCGGTCTCGGCCTGTTTACGTGCGCGTGCGGCATGGCGCTGCAGGTCGTCGTGGTCTTTTTGCAGACGCCGACGCTCACGGCTGCGGGCCAGACGCGCCTGTTCCCACGCAGCAATCGCGGCCTGCTGGTGAGTATCGCGTTGCTGGCGATAGGCGTCGTAGTTGCCGCCGTAGACCTGAATGCCAAGGGGCGAAAGCTCAATGATGCGACCCATGACGTTGAGCAACTGTCGATCATGGCTGACCACCACCAGGCCACCTCGCCAATCGCGCAACACACGCAACAGCCAATCGCGCCCGGCAGCATCAAGGTGGTTACTGGGCTCATCCAGAATCAGCAACTGCGGCGCAGCCAACAACGCCCCGATCAGCGCGACCCTGGCGAGTTGGCCACCGCTGAGTTGATCGGCCGGGGTACTGGCACTGAGGGTCTGCAAACCCGCTGCATCCAGTGCCTGGCGCAGGCGCTCGGCGAGGTCCCAGCGATCGTCGATCAGTTCCAGGTCACCGAGGCGTGCATCGCCCTGGGCCATACGTGCAAGGGCAGCCAAGGCTGCGGCAGTTGCGGTGATATCGGCGATGGTTTGCCCTGGTTGAGCCGTGATGGCCTGGGGCACATAGGCAACGTGGGCCGGTTTTTTCAACGTGCCGGAGGAGGGCAGCAGCACGCCGGCCATCAACTTGGCCAGGATACTTTTGCCCCGTCCATTGCGCCCGACGATACCGGTAGGCGTTTGATCAATGGACAGGTTCACGTCGGCCAGCAAGGTTTCGCCATTGGCGAACTGGAAAGACAGGTGTTGCAGGGAAACAAGAGCGGGCAGCCGTTTGACGTCAGTCATCAGCACCTCCAAAAAAATGTCGAACAGGCCAACAAGCGCGCCAGCGGCTCGTTGCAGATACATTTTGGAAGGCTTAGATGTTCACGTCGGCGGTCATCCCGTGAGTCAGAAGGGAGGCAGAGCCTAACCCACCTTAACTTTGTGCGGCAAGTCTTCGGCCAGTTTTTCCAGGAACATCGCCAGCGCGACTTCTTCGGCTTTCAAGCCTTTGCGCACCCGCGGCTTGGGCAACTTCGACAATTCGCCGAGGCTGAAATGCTCGAGCACCGCCGGGTGGATATAGCACTTGCGGCACACCGCCGGCGTATTGCCCAACTGCCGGGAGACATCCTTGACCATCGCCACCACATGCCGCTTGGCGTCGGATTCGGGCTGCCACGCCAACTCGCGCAACACCGCCAGCGCCATTGCTGTACCAGCCCAGGTGCGGTAGTCCTTGGCGGTAAAGTCTTCGCCGGTCAGGCTGTGCAGGTAGTCGTTGACATCCTGGGAGCTGACGGTATGCCGCTCACCGTCTTCGTCCAGGTACTGGAACAGGTTTTGCCCTGGCAATTCCATGCAACGCTTGACCACCCGGGCCAGGCGCCGATCCTTGACGCTGACTTGGTGCTCCACGCCACTCTTGCCACGAAACTGGAACTGGATCTCACTGCCCTTGATGTCCACATGGCGGTTGCGCAAGGTGGTCAGCCCGTAGGATTTGTTTTCACGGGCATATTGGGTATTGCCGACGCGGATCAGCGTGGCGTCCAGCAACATCACCACCGTGGCCAACACCTTTTCGCGGGTAAACCCCGGCTCGGCGATTTGAGCTTCGAGCTGTTTGCGCAATTTGGGCAACGCGGCGCCAAAAGCCTGCAAGCGCGAGTACTTGTCGCTGTCGCGCACCTCGCGCCAGCGTGGGTGGTAACGGTATTGCTTGCGGCCACGGGCGTCGCGGCCGGTGGCTTGCAGGTGGCCGCGAGGGTCGGCACAGATCCACACGTCGGTGTAGGCGGGCGGCACCGCCAAGGCGTTCAGGCGTTTTATTTCGTCCGCGTCGGTAATGCGCTCGCCCTTGGCGTTCAGATACTGGAACTTGCCTCGCACTTTTTTACGGCGGATGCCGGGCTGGGTGTCATCCACATAATGCAGGTCGCGGGGCAGGTCGGCGGGTAGCGAAGAGTCAGGCATGGGGCGGGTTCCTTGGCAACAAATCAGGCCGGTATGTCTGATTGACCGCAGCACCCTGCGGTCGTGCCAAATGGTTAAGCCAGCACCGCCACCGCCTTGATTTGCGCCCACAGTGTCTGGCCCGGATGCAGTTGCAACTGGTCGTGTGAGAAGCGCGTGATGCGTGCCAGCAAGGGCGTGCCGCCGGCGTCGAGGCGCACCAGCACGTGGGCGCTGTTGTCCGCGCCAATAGTCTGGGTGACGGTCACCGGCAAGCGGTTGAGGATGCTGCTGTGTTCCTGGGCCTGCAGGCTCAGGCTTACATCCCGTGCCTGGACCTTGACCCGCAGCGGGCTGCCCACCGCCAGCGGGACATGGGCCACGCGCATCTGCAACGGGCAATCGGGCAACTGCAGAGTGAGCAACTGATAGTGCGCGTCGTAGGCAACGACGCTGCCGGCGATCACCACGCCGGCATCGTCGCCCAGCGCCAAGGGCAGGTCGAGGCGCGCCAGGGTCTCGCCGATCGGGCCGCTGGCCAGGGCCTTGCCGTCGCTGAGCAAGACAATATGGTCGGCCAGTCGCGCCACTTCGTCCTGGGCATGGCTGACGTACAGCACCGGGATATCCAGCTCGTCGTGCAGGCGTTCCAGGTAAGGCAATATCTCGCTTTTGCGCTGGCTGTCCAGGGCCGCCAGTGGTTCATCCATCAACAACAACTTGGGGCTGGTGAGCAAGGCGCGGGCGATGCCGATGCGTTGGCGCTCGCCGCCGGACAAGTGTTGCGGGTGACGCTCAAGCAAGTGCCCGATGCCCAACAGTTCGGTGGCCTGCGCCAAGTCCACGCGCCGTTGCGGGCGCGGAATACGTTTGAGGCCGAACTCCAGATTGGCGCGCACCGACAGGTGCGCAAACAGGCTCGCCTCCTGGAACACATAGCCCAGAGCGCGTTTATGCGGCGGTACAAACATCCCTTTGCTGCTGTCTTGCCAGACCTCGCCGTTGACTTGTACAAAACCGTGTTCGGCGCGTTCCAATCCGGCGATGCAGCGCAGGCACGTGGTCTTGCCGGAGCCAGAATGCCCGTACAGCGCGCTCACGCCACGGCCGGGTAATTGCAGGTCAACATCCAGTGTGAAGGCGCAATACTTCAGGTGCAGGCGTATATCCATCATCGCGATCAGCTCCAGCCCATCTTGGTTTTACGGCTGGAATAGAGCGCCAGCAACACGAGGAAGGCGAACACCACCATGGCCCCGGCCAGCCAATGGGCCTGGGCATATTCCATGGCTTCGACGTGGTCGTAGATCTGCACCGAGACGACACGGGTCTTGTCCGGGATATTGCCGCCGATCATCAGCACCACGCCGAACTCACCGACGGTATGGGCAAAGCCCAGGATCGAGGCGGTGATGAACCCAGTGCGTGCCAGCGGAAGGATCACCGTGAAAAACGTGTCCCACGGGTTGGCGCGCAAGGTCGCGGCCACTTCCAGCGGGCGCGTGCCGATGGCAGAAAACGCATTCTGCAACGGCTGCACCACGAAGGGCATGGAGTAGATCACCGAGCCAATCACCAGCCCGGCGAAACTGAAGGTGAGGGTGCCCAGGCCCAGCCACTGGGTGAACTGGCCGACGTACCCGTTGGGCCCCATGGCCAACAGCAAGTAAAAGCCGATGACCGTTGGCGGCAACACCAACGGCAGTGCGACCACTGCGCCGATGGGGCCGCGCCACTTGGAACGGGTGCGCGACAGCCACAGGGCGATCGGTGTGCCGATGATCAATAGGATCAGGGTGGTCAGTGAGGCCAGTTTGAGGGTCAACCAGATCGCAGAAAAATCAGCACTCGTCAGGGGCATTTACAGCTCGTAACCGTAGGATTTGATAACGGCAGCCGCTTTCGGGCCTTTGAGGTAGTCCACCAGAGCCTTGGCGGCGGCGCTGTCCTTGCCCTTGTTGAGGATTACGGCGTCCTGTTTGATCGGGTCATGCAGGGACGCCGGAACAATCCACGCCGAACCGCCGGTGACTTTGCCGTCTTTGTAGATCTGCGACAAGGCCACAAAACCCAGCTCGGCGTTGCCGGTAGACACAAACTGATAAGCCTGGGTGATGTTCTGGCCCTCGACGAGCTTGTCCTTGACTTGGTCGCTCAAGCCTTCCCTGGCCAGCAATTGGGTGGCGGCCAGGCCGTAGGGCGCTGTTTTGGGGTTGGCGATGGACAAGTGCTTGAATTGGTTTTTCTTCAGCACATCACCCTTGGCATCCACATAGCCTTCTTTGGCCGACCACAGCGCCAGGGTGCCGACCGCGTAGGTGAAGCGTGAACCCTTGACGGTAGCGCCTTCGCTTTCGAGTTTTTGCGGGGTGGTGTCATCGGCGCTGAGGAACACCTCAAATGGCGCGCCGTTCTTGATCTGAGTGTAGAACTGCCCGGTGGCACCGTAAGCCGCGACCAGTTTATGGCCGGTGTCTTTCTCGAAGTCGGCGGCAATCGCCTGGATCGGGGCGGTGAAGTTGGCGGCCACGGCCACCTGCACTTCATCGGCATGGGCCGTACCCAAGGCAAAGGCGGCAAGCAGGGGGGCCAGGCGCGAAACGCGGGTCATCATGAAGCAACTCCTTGAAGGTGTACGGCAGGTTGTAGGTAAAGAGGCTTACCGCTATGTATGGGAATATATAGCGGTAGGCTATTGCCGGTATAGCACCAAGTTGCTGCGCAGGTCAGTCGCGGGTGAATCTGGCTAGCGCGTGCTCGGCCAATTCGCGGGTCAGGTCATAGGTGGACAGGTCTTTGCCGAGCCTCAGGGCCTGGCCTGCCCACAGGTTACTGAAACCGGCTTCATCCTTGGCCTTGAGCGGCATTAATGCGCCTCCGGCTTTGGGGAACGCCGGCGCCGTCGGGTTGATTGCGCCGAGCTCACGCATCACCCGGTTGACGATGCCCCGCGCCGGGCGGCCGGTAAACAGGTTGGTCAGCGCGGTTTCGCTGGCTTGGGCATGGCGCAGCGCATGGTGATGGGAGGCGCTTACCGTAGCTTCGGGTGTGAACAGGTATGCCGTGCCGACCTGCACTGCCGAAGCGCCCAGCGCAAAGGCGGCGACGATGCCGCGCGCATCGCCGATTCCGCCCGCAGCAATCACCGGCACGCTGACCGCGTCGACAATCTGCGGTAGCAGCGCCATCAAGCCGATCTGGCTGTTGAGGTCATCGCTGAGAAACAGGCCACGATGCCCACCAGCTTCGATGCCCATGGCGATAATCGCGTCGCAGCCGTGCTGCTCCAGCCACACGGCTTCCTCGACAGTGGTGGCCGATGACAGCACCTTGGCACCGGTGGCTTTTACCCGGTCCAGCAAAGACTTCTCTGGCAGGCCAAAATGAAAGCTCACCACTTCTGGCCGAAACGCTTCCACTACCTGGCAGGCTGCGTCATTGAACGGCGCGCGGTTGGACACCGGGGTTGGCGCATCGAAGTCGGCGCCCAGCTCATAGTAGTAAGGTTGCAGCAAGGCCTTCCAAGCCTGGTCCCGCGCGTCATCGGCATCGGGGGGTTGATGGCAGAAGAAGTTGATGTTCAGCGGCGCATGACTGGCCTGGCGAATGAGAGCCAAGGCATCGCGCAGTTGCTCCAGGCTCAGCGCCGCCGCAGGCATCGAGCCCAGGGCGCCGGCCTGCTGGGCGGCGATGACCATGGCGGTGGTCGTCGCGCCAGCCATCGGCGCCTGGATAATCGGCACCTCAATGCCCAACAGGTCAAGAATGCGGGTGTCTGGCCAGGTGCTCATGGGGTGCTTCTCCAGCGTTAGTAGGGCTTTTCGCTGTTTTAGCAGGGCAATCAGCACCCGGCCAGTCTGTTTTATTCACTGGACGGAAGCGGCGTTTTGTGGCGCTGGGTTTCGCGCTCGAGTAACTGGCGCTTGCGCTCTACGCCCCAGCGGTAGCCCGACAGCTCGCCACTGCTGCGCACCACGCGATGACAGGGAATCGCCACCGCCAGGTGGTTGGCACCGCAAGCCTGGGCCACGGCGCGAAAGGAGGAAGGTGCACCGATACGCTCGGCAATCTGCGCATAGCTGGCGGTGCTGCCCGCAGGGATTTCGCGCAACGCCTGCCACACCCGCTCCTGAAAGGCCGTGCCGCGCAGGTCCAAGGGCAAATCCAGGCCCACGGCAGGGGCCTCGACAAAGCCGACGACGTGGGCCACCAGTTGTTCGAAACCCTGATCCGCGCCGATCAACTCAGCCTTGGGAAACTGGTCTTGCAGGTCGCGCACCAGTTTGTCCGGATCATCACCCAATAAAATCGCACACACGCCACGTTGGCTTTGCGCCACCAGAATCGCCCCCAGCGAGCACTGGCCAACGGCAAAGCGGATGGTGTTATTGGCGCCGCCGCCTTTGTAGTCTCCAGGTCTCATGCCGAGCACTTGGTCGGCGGCTTCATAAAAGCGGCTATTGGAATTAAAGCCCGCGTCATACAGGGTGTCCGTCACCGAATGCTGGCCCTTGAGGCCGTCGCGCACTCTGCGCGAACGCAGGGCGCTGGCGTAACCCTTGGGGGTCAACCCGGTGTTGGCTTTGAATACGCGGTGGAAGTGAAAGGGACTCAGCCCGGCGCATCGGGCCAGCACATCCAGGCTAGGCGGAGTTTCGGCCTGCTCGATTTGCCGGCAGGCCTCGGCCACCAGTTGCCCATGGTGAGCGGCCAACTGGGTCTGGTCGCCGGCAGCGCGTTTACTGGGACGATAACCGGCGGCTTCGGCCTGCGCCGGCGTGTCGAAAAACTCGACATTCTCCGGGCGCGGCAAACGCGAAGCGCTGCTGGGGCGGCAATACACGCCGGTGGTTTTCACGCCGTAGACAAACAAGGCGTCGGCCTTGGCATCACGGGCAATAATGGCAGCCCAGCGCGGATCGTGTTCGTTGTTCATGGCCTGCACTCTTGACGGTTCAGGAGCAGATTAAGCCTGCCGCTCGCAATCGACACTCCGAAGCTTGCGGTCAAATTAACCGGCGGTGCGAAAGGTCAGGTTGATGCGCTGCGGGCCCATGACCGGATGCACGCCGTCCTTGATCGGCATCACGCCATGAAAGCGCAGGCGATCAAC
This sequence comes from Pseudomonas sp. DWP2-2, assembly GCF_049897065.1. NCBI lineage: Bacteria > Pseudomonadati > Pseudomonadota > Gammaproteobacteria > Pseudomonadales > Pseudomonadaceae > Pseudomonas > Pseudomonas sp. DWP2-2. Next base: position 191,420 of record NZ_JAFCVN010000009.1, read on the forward strand.
GCCGCCCCACACCACCACATCACCATGAAACAGCGAGACCTTTTGGGTTTTGTCGCTGCGCGCATGGCCACCGAACAGGAAAATCGCCGGCAGCCCCAGGGACACCGACACCACGGGCGCGCTGTAGCTGCGCTCGTTCTTATCCTGATGCAGGGACATCTTCGCCCCCGGTACGTAACGGTTGATCAAGCAGGCATCGGGTTGAAAACCGCCAAAGCCGGCCTCGATAGCCGCAGCCACCGCCAGTTGGCGCAATGTGTCGGGCATGACGGGCCAAGGTTGCTGGCTGCGCGGGTCGAGTGGGCTGTAGCGATAGCCACGGGCGTCGGTGGTCCAGCCCAGCTCGCCGCAACTGCTCAGCGCCGCCGACATGGTAAAGCCGCCGGGAGTGACCATCTGCCGAAACGGTGATTGAGCCAGTACACGCCGCAGCTCCGGCAATAACCGCTCGATCCAGGGCAGGGCATAGCCCCTTAGTACATAGGACTCTTCGCCAATTTGCTCGCGCCCGGCAGGCTGTTGCAGGGCCTCGTCGGCAAACAAATCGGCGGTAGGGCCAGGCATGGCTTACAGCGCCTTGCTCACGTTGATGTCGGTGATTTCGTCGCTGGGATCATGAATTTTTGCCAAGGCTTGCTTGGCTTCTTCGATGCTGTTGTTTTGCAACTGGGCAAATTCAAAGCGGCGTTCGCCGTTGAGCTTGTACTTGATGACGTATTTGGTTGTGGTGGTCACAGCTTTTTTCCTGTCAGGTGTTCGGGTCAGCTCAGCTTGCTGCTGGTACGACGAACGATACGGATCTTGTGGGACAACGCAGGTTTACGGGTCACGCTGATGGCGCGACGGGTCACCACATCCAGGGTGATGTTCCAGAACCCGGTGCTGGGCGCGGTGATCTTGGCCGGGAATTTATCAAATGCGCCGCCGTGGTAGGTATGGCGGCCGCCATTTTTGAAGCTGCGAAAGTTCGCATCGCTCATCAGGCGAATATTGCAGGTCTGCGAGCATTCGATGACGACAATGTCTCCCTCGTTGAGGTGCTCACGCTGGTGGATGAATTTCATGGGGTGTCTCCAGAAGGGCTTTTTCTGAAAAATCAGAACGATACGTAGGTTAAGATGGAGTTTATCAGCCCCAGCGCGTTTATTATCGGGCCGTCGTCGACGACTTCGACAATTTAAAACAGTTATTTACCGAGTTATCACAGATAAATCCTACGTTGGTGGGAGAAAATTACCATCCCCGCTGTCGTAGGGTCTTTATCGGAGGTTTTTGTATGAAGTGGAGTGTGTTGGTGCTGGCCTTGGCAATAGGTGGGTGTGCTTCGGTTGCAGATATCAAGCAGACCCCGCCAACATTGGTGGTCATCTCAGGGAAGAAACCGCAGGAATATGCGGCGTGTGTGGTACGCAAATTGGAGGCGACCCGTCGGCCGCCGCAAATCGAACCCCATAAAGACGGCATTCAGGTGATCGTGCCGCAGAAGTTCTCGGCAGACCCGTCGGCGATCTTTGAAATCGAAGACCGCTCCAGCGGTAGCAGCATCAAGCTTTATGAAAGCATGTCCAATGTGCCGATCCGCCCGGGCGACGTGAAGAAGGCGGGGGAAGAATGCATTTCCGGTTGAGCTCCAGACTCATCCCTCACACCCGATAAAAAAAAGCCCTTACCCTGCAGGGACGGTATGCATCCGTTAAACTGTCGGGCATTCACTATAAAGATGCCGCTCAAACCCGGGGTTTGAGCGGCATTTGTTTTTCTGGAAAGCCGGTTATGAAACGAGAACACGTCAAAGCCCGCCATGCCGAAGGGCAGATCTCGGCCACCCATGTCATCCAGAACCCCGCCGATCTGGGCGAGTGGATCGTATTTTTCAAGAAGAGCGGCGGGCGCAGCTACTTCCTGGTGGACGAACAGGATGAGGTCGAATCATTTGCTCGCCTGGATGACCTGATCGAAATCCTGCGGGGCCTGGGGATCAAGTTCGCTGAAGTGCACCTGTAGCAACGTTACTTGCAGACCACCACCACGCTGCGGCCTTTGAAGTTGCCCACGTCCTGGCCCAGGGTCTTGTCGCTTTCCTTGAGTGCCGGCGTGCCATTGGTGCCGACGATGCGGTAGCCGGTGCCCGCGCAGGAGGCGTCCGCCTTCTCGTAGCAACTGGCCCATGAATTGGCCTCGCCCGAGCAGTCGATGGTCAGGCCTTGCTCGCCATTTTTCAGCAGGGTGTCGGAGGCGGTGGTGCAGCCGGCGAGTGCCAGTACCGCGGTCAGTGCCAGGATTTTTTTCATAGAGGGGGTCGTCATCGAGGGTATTGGAAGGGCGCGCTGACACTGTCGTGGCGTTGTTGAAGATTATAGCGAACTGCCATCTAGGTACAGACAAACAAAAAAGCCCCGTTTAACGGGGCTTTCAAAGCAGTGCAAAGAGGCTTACTTGGTTTTCGGCCGCTTGCTCGATGCATGGCCTGCCTCATCCACAAACACTTCGGCGACGGCGATCGCCATGCTTTCGGACTCGAATACGCCGGCAACGCTGTCACCGTGAAAATTGATCAAGTGCCAGCCGTCTGCTCGCTTAGTGATCAGGTAGCCGTTTACACCTTTTGGTTCTGACATCTGTTGGCAATCTCGTGGTCTTGGTTCAAGGCGCCCATGATAGCGCCAAATGCCGGGGCAGGGCGCAAGTTGTTGCGGGTCAGTGCCAGGGGTGCAAAAGCGTGCTAAAACCATTGCAGCCCTTTCAAACAAGGGGTCGACGCGAGTTCTGACCAACCGTTGGTGACACCCATTGCAGGATCAGCGGAACTTACGCCGACATTTTTTCTCTATGATGACATCGCAACGCCAGCAGAACCCCATTGTAAGGTGACTGCGGCCTGATTAGACTGCGCCGAATTCCGTACGCACAGCCCTTTGTAAGGACTCATATGATCAAGAAATGCTTGTTCCCAGCAGCCGGTTACGGCACTCGCTTCTTGCCAGCGACCAAAGCCATGCCCAAAGAAATGCTGCCAGTGGTGAACAAGCCACTGATTCAGTACGGTGTGGAAGAGGCTCTGGATGCCGGTTTGAACGAGATCTCCATCGTCACGGGTCGTGGCAAGCGCGCGCTGGAAGACCACTTCGACATCAGCTATGAGCTGGAAAACCAGATCAAGGGCACCGACAAGGAAAAATACCTGGTCGGTATCCGTAAACTGCTCGACGAGTGCTCGTTCTCCTACACCCGTCAGACTCAGATGAAAGGTCTCGGCCATGCCATCCTTACCGGTCGCCCGCTGATTGGTGACGAACCCTTTGCCGTGGTCCTGGCGGACGACTTGTGCGTCAACCTGGAAGGCGACGGTGTGCTGACCCAGATGGTCAAGCTCTACCAGAAATACCGTTGCACCATCGTTGCGGTGATGGAAGTCAACCCAACCGAAACCAATAAGTACGGTGTTATCGCCGGTGACGATATTGGCGATGGCCTGATCCGCGTACGCGACATGGTCGAGAAGCCAGCGCCGGAAGACGCGCCATCGAACCTGGCGATCATCGGTCGTTACATCCTCACGCCGGACATCTTCAAGCTGATCGAAGAAACCGAGCCAGGCAAGGGTGGCGAGATCCAGATCACCGACGCTCTGCTCAAGCAAGCCAAAGACGGCTGCGTGATTGCCTACAAGTTCAAGGGCCAGCGTTTCGACTGCGGCGGCGCTGAGGGCTACATCGAAGCGACCAACTTCTGCTACGAGCATTTCTACAAGACGGGCAAGGCTTACTGATCCACGCTTGCCGGCACGTTTTAAGCGAAAGCCACCTTCGGGTGGCTTTTTCGTTTTTCAGCCCCATGTAAGTCGGTATGCTGGTGTACTGCCGAGGAGAGTGAAATGGCCTACGATTTTGACCTGTATGTAATTGGCGCCGGTTCCGGCGGTGTTCGCGCGGCGCGCTTTGCCGCGGGCTTTGGCGCCAAGGTGGCTGTGGCCGAGAGCCGCTACCTGGGCGGCACCTGTGTGAACGTCGGCTGCGTGCCAAAGAAGCTGTTGGTGTACGGCGCGCATTTTGCCGAAGATTTTGAACAGGCCAGCGGCTTTGGCTGGTCCCTGGGCGAGGCGAACTTTGATTGGGCGACCCTGATCGCCAACAAGGATCGTGAGATCAACCGCCTCAACGGTATCTATCGCAACCTGTTGGTAAACAGCGGCGTGACCCTGCATGAAGGACATGCACGCCTGGTCGATGCCCATCAGGTGGAGATCAACGGTGAGCGTTTCACTGCCAGGCACATCCTGATCGCCACCGGAGGCTGGCCGCAGATCCCTGAGATTCCAGGGCGCGAGCACGCCATTGGCTCGAACGAGGCGTTCTTCCTTAAAGAGCTGCCCAAGCGCGTGCTGGTAGTGGGTGGTGGTTATATCGCCGTTGAGTTCGCGGGCATCTTCCACGGCTTGGGCGCGCAAACCTCATTGCTGTATCGCGGTGACTTGTTCTTGCGCGGCTTTGACGGTTCGGTGCGCAAACACCTGCAAGAAGAGCTGACCAAGCGCGGCCTGGACTTGCAGTTCAATGCAGACATCGAGCGCATCGACAAACAGGCCGACGGCAGCCTCAAGGCCACTTTGAAGGATGGCCGCGTGCTGGAAGCCGATTGCGTGTTCTACGCCACTGGCCGCCGTCCAATGCTGGATAACCTGGGCCTGGAAAATACCGGGGTCAAACTGGACGAACGCGGTTTCGTCGCGGTGAATGATCTCTATCAGACCGCCGAGCCGTCGATCCTGGCGATTGGCGATGTGATTGGTCGTGTGCAACTGACGCCGGTGGCCCTGGCTGAAGGCATGGCCGTGGCGCGGCGGTTGTTCAAGCCCGAGCAATACCGCCCGGTGGATTACGCCAATATCGCGACGGCGGTATTCAGCCTGCCGAATATCGGCACAGTCGGCCTGACAGAAGAGGATGCACGCAAAAATGGCCACAACGTGCAGATCTTTGAAAGCCGGTTCCGGCCGATGAAGCTGACCCTGACCGATTGCCAGGAAAAGACCTTGATGAAGCTGGTGGTCGACGCCGACACCGACAAAGTACTGGGTTGCCACATGGTCGGTCCGGATGCGGGTGAGATCGTGCAAGGGCTGGCGATCGCGCTCAAGGCGGGCGCGACCAAGCAGCATTTCGATGAAACTATCGGCGTGCATCCTACGGCGGCGGAAGAATTCGTCACCATGCGCACGCCTGTAGCGGACTGATCAGGTTGGCTCTGCTGCCTCTGGCGCCGTTGCAACGACGGTCGCCAAGCGCAGGGCTTCGATGCTTGCCTGGGCCTTGACCAGGTCCAGCTCAAGCGCCTTGTTGTGCTGCTGATACTCCAGCAGTGATGCTTGGCGCGATTGGCTGTCCAGCACGGCAACCCGCAGGCGTTCCTGGAGCAGGGTGCGCTCGCTGTCGATCTGGCTGAGCTGCTCCTTGAGTTTCAGCTGTAGCGCCTGGTCCTGGCGAGCTTGCTCCTGCAGCGCTTTCAATTCCTTGGTTGTCACTCGCTGCTCACTCAGCAGGCGCTCGTTGTCGCGATGCAGTTGGGTGATTTCGTCCTGGCGCACCAGTGCGCTTTGCTGCGCCTGACGCAATTCGGCCTGTACCTGTTGCAACTGGCCCTCATGGCGACGCTGTTCCTGCTCGCGCTGCTCCTTGATGGCAGTGCGGTAATGCTCAAGCGCATCGCGGGCGTGCAGGTGTTTTTCTTCCAGTGAGCGAATCTGCTCGTCTTTGTCGTTGAGCCTCAGCTCGTAGTCGCTGCACGCCTGGCTCAACCCGGCGTTACGGGTTTGCTCGGTCTGCAGGCTGGTGCTGGCGGTTTGCAGCGCCGCGCTTTCTTCAGCGAGGGCAGCGGCCTGGATATCAAATTGCTGTTTGAGCTGGGTGTGCGCTTCTTCCAGGGTTTCTACCTGGGCGAGCAGGGCGGCTTTTTGTTGCTCGAATTGCGCCAGGGCCAGGTCGATCGGCTCTTGGGCCTTCTCTTTCAGGCGTTGGGACAGGCGGGCGACTAGCTCGCCCAGCTCATCATCAATCGGTGCTTGGGTGATGGTCTGGCGCGTCTCGCTTTCGTCCAGCTCTTTCAAATAGCGATGAATGGTGGTTTTCGAGCCGGTATTGCCCATTTCGATACGCACCGCATCGATGCTGGGGTTTTCGCCACGGGCGAGGATCGCCAGGCGTGCCGTTTGCACTACTGCTTTTTTTATGCCGCCGCGAGCCATGGGGTCTCCGTCGATTTAGTACTGTGGTACGTGGTATGTATATACATACTATATCATGATTGAAAACTGGTTGAAATTCATGATTTAACAGATGGGATATTGGCGTATTATCCCGTGTCATAAGCATTTTCATCAGCCATCCACCCTTCAGCAGTACGAAAACACGCCTATGAGCGACCTCGACCGATATCTCAACGCCGCCACTCGCGACAACACGCGCCGCAGCTACCGCGCGGCGATCGAGCATTTCGAAGTCAGTTGGGGAGGGTTCCTGCCAGCCACCAGCGAGAGTGTGGCGCGCTACCTCGTGGCGCATGCCGGGGTATTGGCAGTCAACACCTTGAAATTGCGGCTCTCGGCCTTGGCGCAATGGCATACCAGCCAAGGGTTTGCCGACCCGACGAAGGCGCCGGTGGTACGCAAGGTGCTCAAGGGCATCCGCGCTGTGCACCCGGCGCGGGAGCGGCAGGCCGAGCCTTTGCAGCTCACGCAGTTGGAGCAAGTAATCGCTGCCCTGGACATTGAAGCCAAACAGGCCAGCGAGCGTCACGACCAGCCGCGCTTGCTGCGGGCCAAGCGCGACGCTGCGCTGATTCTGCTGGGCTTCTGGCGCGGCTTTCGCAGTGATGAGCTGTGCCGATTAAGCATTGAGCACGTGCAAGCCGTGCCAGGCGCAGGCATCAGCCTGTACTTGCCACGCAGTAAAAGTGACCGTGACAACCTCGGCAAAACCTACCAGACCCCAGCGTTGCTGCGGCTGTGCCCGGTGCAGGCTTATAGCGAGTGGCTCAGCGCCTCGGCGCTGGTGCGCGGCCCGGTGTTTCGCGGCATTGACCGCTGGGGCAACCTGGGTGAGGAGGGCTTGCACCCCAACAGTGTGATCCCGTTATTGCGCCAGGCCCTTGAGCGCGCAGGCATCCCCGCCGATCAATACACCAGCCACTCCCTGCGTCGGGGTTTCGCCACTTGGGCGCATCGAAGTGGTTGGGATTTGAAGTCGCTGATGAGTTACGTCGGCTGGAACGACATGAAATCTGCGATGCGCTATGTTGAAGCGACGCCGTTTTTAGGCATGACCCTGGCAACCCAAGCGCTGATTTGAGATTTTTTCTATTAATAGCGTCACCTGATAGAGAAACCCAATCGTCAGCATCAGGTTTGCCAATGAGCCATCGACCGAGAGAGCCGGTAGGATTCACCTCATCAACTTCTTAACCCCTGACGGAGAGTCAACGATGCCTATCATCAACAGCCAAGTAAAACCGTTTAAAGCCACCGCTTTCAAAAACGGCAGCTTCGTCGATGTGACCGACGCTGACCTGAAAGGCAAGTGGTCGGTTGTCTTCTTCTACCCAGCCGATTTCACCTTCGTCTGCCCGACCGAACTGGAAGACCTGGCTGACAACTACGCCGAATTCCAGAAGCTGGGCGTCGAAATCTACAGCGTTTCCACCGACACCCACTTCGCCCACGCCGCCTGGCACAACACTTCGCCAGCCATCGGCAAAATCCAGTACACCATGATCGGCGACCCAACCCTGACCATCTCCCGCAACTTCGACGTACTGATCGAAGAAGCTGGCCTGGCAGACCGCGGCACCTTCGTGATCAACCCAGAAGGTCAGATCAAGATCGTTGAACTGAACGACGGTGGTGTAGGCCGTGACGCTTCCGAGTTGCTGCGCAAGATCAAGGCTGCTCAGTACGTTGCCGCCCACCCGGGTGAAGTGTGCCCAGCCAAGTGGAAAGAAGGCGAGGCCACTCTGGCGCCGTCTCTGGACCTGGTCGGCAAGATCTAAGTCTGTGAACGCGTATCAAGGGCGGGTATCCGCACTTAAGTAAGCTGCATCCGCCCTCAAAACGCCCGGGCGAGATTCGCTCGGGCGTTTTTTTGTCTGCAATAAACCGAATGAACAGGAAATCGCCCGTATGTTGGACGCCAATCTTAAAGCTCAGTTGAAGTCATACCTGGAACGGGTCACCCAGCCGATCGAGATCGTCGCCTCCCTCGACGACGGTGCGAAATCCCAGGAAATGCTTGCTCTTTTGCAGGACGTAACCAGCCTATCCACGCTGATTACTCTGAACACCGATGGCAATGATGGGCGCAAGCCATCGTTCTCCATCAACCGCCCGGGTGCCGAGATCAGCCTGCGTTTCGCCGGTATCCCCATGGGCCATGAATTTACTTCGCTGGTGCTGGCCCTGCTGCAAGTCGGTGGCCACCCGTCGAAGGCCAGTGTCGAAGTGATTGAACAGATCCGCGCCCTCAAAGGCGAGTTCAGCTTCGAGACTTACTTCTCGCTGTCGTGCCAGAACTGCCCGGACGTGGTCCAGGCGCTGAACCTGATGGCCGTGCTGAACCCGAACATCCGCCACGTTGCGATTGATGGCGCGCTGTTCCAGGCTGAAGTCGATGAGCGCCAGATCATGGCGGTCCCGAGTGTCTACTTGAACGGGGTCAACTTTGGCCAAGGCCGTATGGGCCTGGAAGAAATCCTCGCCAAGCTCGACACCAGCGGTATCGAGAAAGCCGCGGAGAAAATCAGCGCCAAGGATGCCTTCGACGTCCTGGTAGTTGGCGGTGGCCCGGCCGGGTCTTCGGCTGCCATCTATGCGGCACGTAAAGGTATTCGTACCGGTGTGGCGGCTGAACGCTTTGGTGGCCAGGTGCTGGACACCATGTCCATCGAAAACTTTATCTCGGTACAGGAAACCGAAGGGCCGAAACTGGCCAGCGCACTGGAAGCCCATGTGCGTCAGTACGACGTGGATATCATGAACCTGCAACGCGCCAGTAGCTTGATTCCGGCAAAAAATGCCGGTGAGCTGCACGAAATTCGCTTCGAAAGCGGTGCGACCCTCAAGTCCAAGACCGTGATCCTGGCCACAGGCGCCCGCTGGAGAGAGATGGGTGTGCCCGGCGAGCAGGAATACAAGGCCAAGGGCGTGTGCTTCTGCCCGCATTGCGATGGCCCGCTGTTCAAGGGCAAGCGTGTGGCGGTGATCGGCGGCGGTAACTCCGGCGTAGAAGCGGCCATTGACCTGGCCGGTATCGTCAGCCATGTCACCTTGCTTGAATTCGACAGCAAGCTGCGCGCCGATGCCGTGTTGCAACGCAAGCTCTACAGCCTGCCGAACGTGGATGTAATCACCAGCGCGTTGACCAGTGAAGTCAAAGGCGATGGCCAGAAAGTCACCGGCCTTGCCTACAAGGACCGCGACACTGGTGAGTTCAAGACCATCGACCTGGAAGGCATCTTTGTGCAGATTGGCTTGCTGCCCAACACCGACTGGCTCAAAGGCAGCGTAGAGCTGTCGCCGCGTGGCGAGATCATTGTCGATTCCCGTGGCGAGACTTCACTGCCTGGCGTGTTCGCCGCCGGAGACGTAACGACTGTGCCGTACAAGCAGATCGTGATAGCAGTAGGCGAGGGCGCCAAGGCTTCGTTGAGCGCGTTCGATCACTTGATCCGCACCTCTGCTCCGGCGTAATCCTGAGCTGCAAATAAAAAACCCCATGAGCGATCATGGGGTTTTTCTCGTTCCCACGCCCGGCGCGGGATTCTCGTTCCCACGCTCCGCATGGGAATGCATCCGGTGACGCTCCCCGTCACGCAGTGCTTATGACATCGGCGCCGGCTGGATGATCTCCACCCAATAAGCATCCGGGTCTTTGATGAACGCGAGGCTCTTCATACGGCCATCCGTCAGGCGTTTCTGGAAGTCGCAACCCAAGGCTTCGAAACGTTCGCACGCCGCGACAATGTCCGGCACCGAGATGCAGATATGGCCAAAACCACGCGGGTCGGTGTTGCCGTTGTGGTAGGCAAAGTCGGCATCGTTTTCGGTGCCGTGGTTGTGGGTCAGTTCGAGAATGCCCGGAATCGACTTCATCCACTGGGTGCGCTCGGCCGCGTCGGCCGGGATCTGGGCCTTGTCCACCAGGGCCAGGAAGTACAGGCTGAATTCGGCTTCCGGGAAGTCACGTTTCTCGACCAGGGAGAAACCGAGGATGCGCGTGTAGAAGTCCAGCGACTTGGTGATGTCCTTGACCCGCAACATGGTGTGGTTGAACACAAAGTTCGCCGTGGCGTTGTCGGGTTGGGCAGTGACGCCCGGGAAGGTGTTCAATTCGTGCAGGCTCATGGGCCCTCCAGAAAAAATGTGAGATGAGCGGTCCATTGGCTTGCGGCCTGCGCCCATGCAGGCGGGCCATGATACGCAAGCCGCACCGGCTGCGCCAAATGAAAAAGCGCGCCCAACCCTTGCAGTCAGCGCGTGCCGGGACGCACACTTTGCGGCTGGAACCTTGGGTGTTTTTGCAATGATCGAGTTTCGTAGGCCACTGTTGAGTGCTGTGTGCGTGTTGTTGGGCAGCTCGTTTGTGTTGGCAGCCGAGCCGGAAGTCCATTGGCCCAGCGGTTGGCAGGTCGAAGAAGTCGTGCCTGACGGCGAGCTCCCTGTCAAACCCCAAGCAGTGTCCCGGCAGCGAGCGATCAAGAATGATGAAAATGGCGCCACGTTGATGGTAATGGAGTTGACCGGAACGCCGATTGAGGCCGGCCATAAAGTTAATCTTCCCGGCGTGTTGCTGGAGATGCGCAAGTCGATCCAGAAAGACTTTGCCCGTGGTGGTTATCAAAGCGTGTGCAGCAAAATGCACCCCACGACATTGAGTCGTCTTGATGCGTTGGAAACTACCTGTGTGATTACCGAGAACGGTCGACACGTATTGTCGCAAACATTAGTCGGTGCGCTGGATGTCGACAAAGCCTATGTTTTTTCATACGCAGGCCAGGCGCAAGCGTACGAGGCGAGCAAGGAGGAAGTCAGTCTGGTGCGCAACAGTCTGAAACTTTGACAGGTTCAAGCTGAGCGAATTTGAACAATACGAACCCTGAGTTAAGTTCGATTCCGAACCGTTAGAGCAAAAAAAACCCCGCGTATGCGGGGCTATTTTTTAGTACATGTTTCAGCCGCGAAGCCAGGAGTCTACAGTGGCGGCGCCGTACTGCTCTTTCCAGGCTTTGAGGCCGCGGTGGTTGCCACCTTTGGTCTCGATCAGCTCGCCGGTGTGCGGGTTGTGGTAAACCTTGACCACCCGTGCGCGGCGCTGTTTTGGCGCCGCGGCGGCCGGTGCGCCGCCTTTGCGTGGCGCTGGATCGAGGATGGCGATCACATCGCGCAGGCTTTTGTCGTATTTGCCCATCAGCGTCTTGAGCTTTTCTTCGAATTCGATTTCTTTCTTCAGGCCAGCGTCGTTCTTCAAGGATTCCAGCTGGGCAAGCTGCTCTTGAAGGGCTTTTTCTGCTGCGCGAAATTCGGCGAGTCTGGACAAAATCTATACTCCAATAATGTAGTTGCTGATATCAACTGCAGACAAAGCTATAAGCCAAGAACGTTAAGCCACGTCAACGAAAAAGACCCTTCTGCGAGTTCTGCACAGGCAGAAAAAATTGTAGTAGTTAATTCATCTCGAGTAAATCATGTCTTTTAAAGAAAGACCAATCTTTCATGGTAGGTCGTACACGACTATTCAACGATACCCAACGACTTAATGAATTCATCGCAGGGTAATGGTCGACCAAACAGGTAACCCTGTAGGAAATCCACGCCCTGGGCAACGAGGTATTCACACTGTTGGGCTGTTTCCACGCCTTCGGCAACAATGCCTAGATCCAGCTTGACCGACAACTCTATGATGCTGTCTAGAATATGCCGCGACAGCGCATCCGCACCGATCATGGCGACAAAGCTTTGATCGATCTTCAAGTAGTCGACATTGAAATTGCGCAAATAGCCCAAGCTGGAGTGGCCGGTGCCGAAGTCATCAATGGCGATCATGACCCCCATTTGATGCAGCGCCTCGAACAGGCGGCGGGTGGTCTCGGTGGGTTCGATCAGTTCCCGCTCGGTCAACTCCAGCACCAGGGTGACCTGGCCGGGTGGGAACGCGGCGAGGAATTCCCGGCAGTCCTGCACCAGCGCCATGTCCTGGCAATGGCGGGCTGTGATGTTCACGCCGATATGAAAGCCAGGGCTGAAGCGTGCGGCATGGGGCGCCAATTGCACGGCGGTCTGGCGCAGCAGGGCACGGGTCATCGGCACGATCAGGCCAGAGTCTTCGGCCAGGGGAATAAACAGGTCCGGGCGCACCAGGCCTTCTTTGGGATGCTTCCAGCGCATCAGGACCTCACAGCCGGCCCATTGGCGTGTGTCACCCCGTACCACCGGTTGGAAATACGGGATGAACTCATTGGCTCCCAAGGCGCGTTGTAACTCGTGGGTCGGCGCGGACGAGCGTTTTTGCAGCCAGTGAGCGAGCAGCCCCGCCAATATCCCGAAGAACACCACCAGGCTGAACAGCGCCGGATACCGCGCCTGCATGTAGCGCCAGACTTCACCCTCGGGCATCCCGGCCTCGACATTGTATTGATAGCGCTCGGAAGCCAGGCGTTGTGGCGCCACGGCAAATACCGGCAGCGCGCCTTGATGCACCTTGCCGTCGGCACCCAGCCAGTTCGGGCCGACGTGCAGTACCAAGTGCGCGTAACGGCTGATCAGGCGCAAGGCGTTGGTGAGGTGGTAACCGTCAACCGAGGCAAACGCGCCTTGATCGCCTTCCACCAGGCGATACACCAATAGCGCGGTATCGGGTGTAACGGGGTTGCCATTCATCAACCACAGGCGCCCATCGACATAGTCGTCCGGGTTGACGGGCGATTGGTAGCGACCGCCAAACAACGAACTGCAATAGATGTTTTTCTGCCAGGACAGCGTCGTGGCCCGCACAAACGGCCGGCGCGTGACTTGTTCACGTAGCGCCAACTTGGCGACGCTGTCACAAGGTTTACCGGCCAGCGGCAGCAAAGCCTGGGCAGCGATGGCGGTATTGTCCAGCATCAGGTCGAACTGGCGCACCGCTTCTTGAGCGGTTTGCGCTGTGCTTTGCTCGAGCGTGCGTTCGGCTTGCCAGTAAAGAATTACCACCCCCAACAGAATGGGCAGCAGCCCGCACAGGGTGCTGATGAAATAGCGTGCGGCTCGGCTTCGTGGGCCTTTGACGGTCAGGGGCATGGGAGCAGTCAATCGTGAAAAAGAGAGTGGGCTCTGCCGATGATAGATGGCATTGCACGGGGCTGCTCACTTGTTTAACGCCTACTGACCTAGCCGTTCGGTCAGTTGTGGCGGGCACTTCAACTTGGCAACATAAACTTCATTGCAAAACGTAAGAGACTCGGTAGCCCTTAATCCCTACAGCCTCTTTCATAGCCGCTCAGCCCAATTTTGGCGGGAGGGCCGCGTCTCGCCCTTCGATTGATGAGTCATGGCTTGCAACTCTTTCACTGACATTCACGAGGAAGTATCTGTAATGAAAACTATCGCATTGGCCGTTGTATTTCTGGCGGTCACCGGCGTTGCCGCTTTGCCTGTTGTCGCCGCAGACGGCAAGATCACCTTGACCGGTGAAATCACCGGCACCACTTGCAGCATCAGCGGTGGCACGGGCTCTGCGCCCGGCACCAGCCCGGACTTTTCGGTGCCACTCAACAAGGTCCAGGCCAGCGCGCTCAAGGCGCCCGGCCAGACTGCCGGGGCGAAACCCTATTACATCCATGTCGGTTCCTGCCCGAAGGATACGACCGTCGCCGTGATGTATGAGAGCAGCAGCCCCGCGATCAATCCGGCGACCGGTAACCTGGTCAACCAGGCACCCGCCAAGCCGACGCCTGCCACCCTCGTTGAGGTGCAACTTGTGGATGGCGTCACCCACCAGCCCATGGATTTGCGCCTGGGCCAGAACTCCAGCCCCGCGAAAGTCCCGGCAAGCGGCGAGGTGTCGCTGCCCTTTGCTGCCCAATACATTGCCACGGGCACTGCTACGCCAGGCCCGGTCAGTACGCAAGTGCTGTATTCGGTGACGTTCCCCTGATCGAGGCCCCGTTGCCTGGCCGTGCGCCAGGCAAGGACAGACGAAATGCTTGCCCGGACATTGCTAGTGACCCCCCTGCTGAGCGCACTGCTGACCAGTGTCGGGTTGCTGTCCGCCGCTCACGCCGGCGTAGTGATCGACGGCACGCGGCACATCTATCCGCAGCAGCGTCGAGAAATCACGCTGCGCCTGACCAATGACGATCAGCGAGCGCCGCGCCTGGTCCAAGTGTGGCTGGACCAAGGCGACCCGGCGCAAGACCCCACCGGCAGCGACGTGCCGTTCAGCCTGTCGCCACCTGTGTTTCGCATGGACGCGGGCAAAAGCCAGGTAGTGCGACTGGTGTATACCCAGGACCCACTGCCGGATGACCGCGAATCGTTGTTCTGGCTCAACGCCTTGGAGATACCGCCCAAGGTCAACGTGGCACCGGGCAGCCCGCAAGAGGCCCCTTCGAACCACCTGCAGTTCGCTTTTCGTATCCGCACCAAAGTGTTTTTCCGCCCGGCCCAATTGCCGGGCTCCGCGGACGAGGCGCCCACCCACTTACGCTGGACCCTGCACCGGAGTGCCCAGGGGCCGCTACTGGAAGTGCACAACCCATCGGCTTATCACGTGACCTTCAATGAGGTTGCCTTGGCCATGGGCTCGGGCCCGGGTGCTCGCCTGTTACCGGCGGGAGAGGGCATGGTGCCCCCCGGCGGCAGCCTGAAGCTGCCCGTCAAGGATGTCGCACAAGCAATACCCGCCGACGCCCAGGTGCATTTCAAATACATCAATGATTACGGCGCATTCTCCGTGCCGCAGCGTGCTCCCCTGAAGTTCTGATCATGTATGCCTTATTGCAAATACCCGTTCACCGCTTTACGGCCTGGCTGTTTGCCAACCCCAACTTACTGCTGTGGCTGGGCCTGCTCAGTACCTTATTGATGTCGGCAGAAGCCGCGCCACTGGTGTTTGACATCGAGGCGTTCGCCAGCGGCCTGTCCTCTTCGGCAGATATCTCACGCTTCAATACCAGCAACGTGTTGGCGCCAGGTGTTTACCGCGTAGATGTGATGCTCAACGGGCAATCGATGGGGCGCCGCGAGATCACCTTCGCCCCCCTTGCCGGACAGGACGACGCCCAGCCTTGCCTGAACGCTGCCGAGCTTGGCCAACTGGGGGTTTCTGTGCAGGCGCTGGCGGATAACACCGAGCATGCCTGCCGGGATTTTGCCGAGTGGATACCCATGGCCAGCAGCCGCGTCGATATCGAGACCCTGACCCTGGATGTCAGCATCCCGCAGATCTATATCAACCGTTCCGCGCGCGGCTACATTGACCCGTCTGAATGGGACAATGGCATTGACGCCGCGCTGCTCAACTACAACTTCAGTGCCGCGACGGCGACAGCGGGCGCCGGTGAGGATCGTGGCTACCTGGGCCTCAACGGCGGTCTCAACCTGGGCGACTGGCGACTGCGCCATCAGGGTGGGCAGGCGTGGGCATCCGGTAGCGGCCTGGCGCGTTATCAACACACCGCCACCTACCTGCAACGGTCCCTTGGCGCCTGGCGTTCACAACTGACCGTCGGCGACAGCTTCAGCAGTGGCCAGATCCTCGACGGTGTGCGTGTACGCGGCATCACCCTGGCCACCGATGACCGCATGCTTGCCCAGTCGCAACAAGGCTATGCGCCTCAGGTGCGAGGCATTGCCGACAGCAATGCAACGGTGACAGTGCGCCAGAACGGCTACACCCTCTACGAAACCACAGTGGCCCCGGGGCCGTTTGTCATCGATGACCTGTACCCCACCGGGTACGGCGGCGACCTGCACGTCAGCGTCACCGAGGTCGACGGCCGGCGCAGCAGCTTCGTGGTGCCTTACTCCGTGGTGCCTTACCTGCTGCGTGACGGTGCCAGCCACTACAGCGTGACCTTGGGGCAGTTGCAGCAATACGGCGTCAGCGATGCCAGCCCGCTGATCTTGCAGGGTACGCTGCAGCATGGCCTGGGCGATCGTCTGAGCGCCTATGGTGGCAGTACGCTTTCCCCAGGCTACGGCCAGGCCAAAGCCGGCCTGGCGATGAGTACTCCGATTGGCGCGTTCTCCCTCGACAACACCCACTCGCGCACCCAAGTTCTGGGGCTGGGCGTAGTCGGCGGGCAAAGCTGGGGCCTGGCCTATAACAAGAACCTGCCGTTCTCGGGAACGCACTTTGCGCTGGGCGCCTATCGTTTCTCCACGGACGGGTACCTGAACCTGCCTGATGCGCTCAATGTGCGGGAACTGGCCCGCCAAGGCGGGAGTATCAACAGTTACGCGAGGCAGAAAAGCCGCCTCGACCTGACAATCAGCCAGCAGTTGGGCGCAGGCTCGCTGAGCCTGTATGGCAGCTCCATCGACTACTGGGCGGGCCGCCAAGGGCGCCAGACATCCTTCACCCTCAGTTATGCGGCTAATTGGAAGTCACTCAACTGGAACCTTTCGGCGCAGCGCTCGCGTGTCAGTGAAACCCATCAATTGAACGATCACGAGCGCAGCGACGAAATCTTTTTTGGCCGGTCGGCGCAAGCCGGGCGCGTGGATAATCACCTGGTTCTGACACTGTCCATGCCATTGGGCGCAGGAACGCGTGCGCCAACCCTGAGCAGCAGCCTGTCGCACGATGCTGGCGATTCACGCGGCAGCCAGCATCAGGTGGGAATCAATGGTTTGCTGGGTGACACCGGTGAAGCCAGCTACGGGCTGACTGGCAGCCGTGGCACGGGCCACCAGCAAGGCTCCAGCTTCAATGCCTACGCGGGCTATCGCAGCCGGGCTGCAAGCCTGCGGGCCGGCTATGCCCAGGCCCGCGACAGTTCGCAACTATCCATGAGTGCCGATGGCGGGCTGATAGCCCACGAGGGTGGCGTGACTTTCGCGCAAAACCTCGGTGAAGCCTCGGCACTGGTGTATGCGCCGGATGCACAAGGTGCCCGGCTCGGCAGCAGCGGGGCGCGTATCGATAAGCAGGGTTATGCGGTGCTGCCAGCCCTCAGGGCTTATCAGCGCAATGAAGTAGATATCGATCCCGAGGGCATGCCCATGGATGTCGAACTCAAGGAATCGAGTCACGCCGTGGTGCCGACGCTGGGAGCCGTCTCACTGGTCAGGTTCGAGACCGTCAGTGGCCGTGCCGTGGTGATCAAGGCCACTCATATGGGTGGCAAGCCGTTGCCATTTGCCGCGCAAGTGTTTGACGAGCGCGGCGTCGAAATCGGCGTGATCGGCCAGGCTGGCAAGGCTTTTGTGCGCGGGGTTGCCGACCAGGGGCGGTTGACGGTGCGCTGGAATGCAGGGGCGGCTGACCAGTGCTTCATCCATTACCGTTTGCCGCCGCGCAGGCCCGAGCAACGCCAGGAAAGCGCGGACCAGTTGGTCAGTCAATGTGCCGACCATGGTGATGCGGACGAGGAGCGCAGTTGATGACTCATCGATTGCTCCGCGTGCTGCTTGGCCTGGCCCTGGCGGTGCAGACAGTATTGGCCCATGGGGAAATCGTCATTGACCGCACGCGCATCATTTACCCGGCCAGCGCCGCTGGGGTAACGGTCAACCTGCACAATGAGGCCGACGGCCCGCGATTGGCCCAGGTGTGGATCGATGCGGGGGACCCGCAGGTCGCGCCCGAGTCCAGTGATGTGCCCTTTACGGTGACCCCGCCGATCCTGCGCCTGGATGCCGGCAAGCACCGCGCATTGCGGGTGATGTACCACGCGACCCAAGACAAGGCCATGGCCGTGCCTCAGGAGTTGGTGTACTGGCTGAATGTGCTGGGGATCCGCCCGTCTGTCGACACCGGCAACCAGCTGCAATTTGCCTTTCGCACACGGATCAAGCTCTTCCTGCGCCCGGACGCGTTGCCAGGCCAAGCGCAGCAGGCGGTGGATACGTTGCAGTGGCGCCTGGCAGGCGACGGCCCGGTCCTGCAGGTGCGCAATCCCAGTGCCTTTCATGTGACGCTTTCCAGCGTGTTGCTGACCGTCGATGGCGTCGAGTACCACAGTGAGGCCCCGCCGATGCTGTTGCCGCGCTCGGTTGCCCGCATCGTGCTGGAGGGCCCGGCGCCGTGGGGGCAGGGTACGGTCGCGCTGCGATTTACCACCCTGGATGACCATGGCATGACGCGTACGCACACAGTGTCTTTGGGGCACACGAAGGATTTGGCGATATGAACGGTGTCCGGCAATTTATGTTCAGGTTTTTACAGATTGGCGTGTGCTTGAGTATTTGCGCAGTCGCGATGGACGCACAGGCGCATTTCAATGCAGGCGTCTGTACCCCCCAAGCCCCGGTGACGCTGTTCGTCCCGCCCATCACCCTGCCTGACAACCTGCAGGTGGGCGAGGCGATTGGCTACCCAAGTGGCTATGACTTCGCCGGCAATGGCTTTGTCATGCGGTGCCGCTACACCGACTGGCCATTGTCGCAGCCGGTGTCGGCCAACATCAGCGTGGTCAATTCGCCGGCGACCGGCATAACGTTCAACGCAAATGGGCTGACGTTGCCGGTCTATGCGACCAGCTACCCTGGCGTCGGGTTCGTCATGATGGCCGGGGATCCGTCCCAGCATTTGAAGGTCATCACCCACACCGGCGTCACGCTGTTGGACACCAAGCACAACAAACCCAATGGCTGGGGCCTGCAAGGGCGCGTGTATCTGGTGGCGACGGGCCCGATCACCTCGGGCACCATCCCTGGGAACACAGTCGCCAGGTATATGCTGACCAATGTCAATATCGAAAGCCCCGGCGCTGCCTCGGTCAACTTCGCCGATACGGTGATATTGCCGCCGCAAAAGCCAACTTGCCGGGTGACCACGCCGTCGCTTGCAATGCCGCTGGGGCAGGTGCCCAGCCGTGATTTCAAGGGAGTCGGCAGCAGCGCCGGCAGCGTTAGTCGCGACATAACCCTGGACTGTGCCGGCGGCACCGGCGGCATCCTGGATGTATGGATCACCGTGACTGACCAGACGGAACCCGGCAACCGCAGTAACCAGTTGTCCTTGACCCGCAACTCGCACGCCCGCGGCGTCGCCCTGCAATTGCTCAGTGGCGATCGGTTGGTAAGCTATGGGCCCGATTCCTCCGGCGTGGGCAACCCGAACCAATGGCAGGTCGCAAACACGGGCAACGGCGCCCTGACGATTCCCTTGACCGCCCGTTACGTTCAAACCGCGTCGACCATCAAGCCTGGTACCGCCAACGGCCTGGCCTCGTTTACCCTGAGTTACCGGTGAGCCCCGGGATCAGGGTACAGCGTTTGCGCCAGTGCGATAAACGCCAGGGTTGCGGGAGAGGCCTGGCGGCGATCCAGCACCGCCAGGCCTATGCGGCGCGGTACGCCCGGTGACAACGGGCGGGCAACGTAGCGCTGGTCGGCATCGGCCGGCAGTGAGCCCTGGGCCACGATACTCAGGCCGTCGCCGCGGCTTACAGCTTCCAGGGTAGTAAGTAGCTGAGTGCAGCGATAACGCACTTTAGGTTGCAACTGCGCTTCACCAAACAACCGCGTGACCAGCTCTGCTGAGCCTGCCTCGGTCAGGATGAACGGGTCATCGCACAACGCTTTCAAAGGTACCGCCATGCTTGCCGCCAAGGCATGGCCGACCGGTATCAGCGCCACCAGTTGGTCTTCGAGCAGGGCCACGGTGTCGAAGCGTTCCTGCTCCAGTACCACGAAGCCCACATCCACCCGGCGCTGATCCAGCCATTGAACGACCTGCCGGTCCGGCCCTTCGTCTATATGTACCTCGATACCCGGATAGTCCCTTCGAAAGTGGCTGAGAATGGTTGGTAGCAAACGGTTCGAAGCGGTGGGGCCGAACGACCCTATACGCAATGTACCGCGCTTCATCCCGCGGGCATCGGCGGCTTCCTGCTGCAAGGTGTTGGCCAGGCCCAGCATGCCCCGTGCGCGCCCAAGTAACTGCGCGCCGATATCGCTCAGTTCCACCAGGGTCTGGTGCCGGCGAAACAACTCTACCCCCAGTTCCTGCTCCAGGGCCTTGATCGCATGGGACACCGCCGATTGGCTGATGCCCAGGCGATGCGCCGCACTGGTGAAGCCTCGGAGTTCGGCGACCAGGGAGAAGATTTCCAGCTGGGTCAGGGTCATGAGTAAAGCCTTGTTTTACGATGACAAATCATTAGTAAAAGAATAGTCCCATCCTTTCTCACGTTGAGCACATTCTTATGCATGCCCGCGAAGGCCTCACTTACCTGAAGCTGGCCGCTGTCACCATGATCTGGGGCGGGACCTTCGTCGCCGGGCGCTTTCTGGCCGATCACGTGGACCCGCTGCTCGCGGCCTGCCTGCGGTTTATCCTGGCCAGCCTCGCGTTGCTGCTGTTCCTGGCCTGCGCGCGCATCCCACTGGCGCGCCCAACTACAGGGCAAATGGCGCGGCTGGTACTGCTGGGCCTATGCGGCATCTTTTTCTACAACCTGTGTTTTTTCTATGGCCTTCACTACATCAATGCGTCGCGGGCGTCCTTGATCGTGGCATTGAACCCGGCAGTGATCGGCCTGGCGTCCTGGTTGTTGTTCAAGGAGCGCCTGGGCCGGGCCAAGTGGCTGGGTATCGGGCTGTGCCTGGTGGGGGCGGCTGTGGTGATCGTGAGCCGCAATCCCAACCTCATGCAGGGGGCCCGCAACGCTTGGATCGGTGACCTGTTGATCCTGGGCTGCGTAATGGCCTGGGGGGCCTATTCGCTGCTGTCTCGGGAACTCAACCAGACGTTGGGGCCGGTGCAAACCGTCACTTGGTCGGTGCTGTGGGGTACGCTGATGTTGACCCTTGCCACCCTCGCCACCGGTCGGCTGACGCTGCAAGGTTTCAGCGCGCTGCAGCTGGCGCAGTGGTACAGCCTGCTGTACCTGGGTGTGCTGGGTTCGGCCCTGGCCTATATTGGTTACTACGACGGCATCCGGCGAATCGGCGCGACCCGCTCCGGGGTGTTCATCGCCCTCAACCCGCTGACAGCGGTGATATGTGGCGCGTTGCTGCTGGACGAAGCCTTGACGGTGCCGATGCTGGCGGGTGGCGCGGTCATCCTGTTGGGCATCTACCTGTGCAACAAACCCCTTGCGCGGGGCAGGGCAATGGGGATTTGATAAGAGTACGGACAAACCTGGTTACGCTGTGTAGAATCAGTTTACGCATACAAGAATATGGACTTGCGCTCACGCAAGCCTCGGCCGTCAGAGACTGATGACACCATGAAGCTACTTGGCTCCCCCCTCATCTTTGGTGACTTCCTCGCCCGCAGCGTGCGAGGCCTTTCTTGTGCGCCACCCTCCAGCCTCATCCTTGCTTGCAACTAAACAATTGCTACCCACAAGAATGATGAGGCACCGAACATGACCGACCAACTCGACAACCCAATGGGCCTGATGGGCTTTGAATTCATCGAATTTGCATCGCCCACCCCAGGCACCCTGGAGCCGATCTTCGAGATCATGGGTTTCACCAAAGTGGCGACCCACCGTTCCAAGAACGTGCACCTGTATCGCCAGGGCGAGATCAACCTGATCCTCAACAACGAACCCGATAGCCTCGCTTCTTACTTCGCGGCCGAGCATGGCCCGTCGGTGTGCGGCATGGCGTTCCGCGTCAAGGACTCGCAACAGGCCTACAAACGTGCCCTGGAGCTGGGCGCCCAGCCGATCCACATCGACACCGGCCCGATGGAGCTGAACCTGCCGGCGATCAAAGGCATTGGCGGTTCGCCGTTGTACCTGATCGACCGGTTCGGCGAAGGCAACTCGATCTACGACATCGACTTCGTCTACCTCGAAGGTGTTGATCGCAACCCGGTAGGCGCTGGCCTGAAGGTCATCGACCACCTGACCCACAACGTCTATCGCGGGCGCATGATCTATTGGGCCAACTTCTACGAGAAGCTGTTCAACTTCCGCGAAGCGCGTTATTTCGATATCAAGGGCGAGTACACCGGCCTGACCTCCAAGGCCATGAGCGCGCCGGACGGCAAGATCCGTATCCCGTTGAACGAGGAGTCGTCCAAGGGGGCCGGGCAGATCGAAGAGTTCCTGATGCAGTTCAACGGTGAGGGTATCCAGCACGTCGCGTTCCTCACCGACGACCTGGTCAAGACCTGGGATGCACTGAAGAAGATCGGCATGCGCTTCATGACGGCGCCGCCAGACACGTATTACGAAATGCTCGAAGGCCGCCTGCCGAACCACGGTGAACCAGTGGACCAGTTGCAATCGCGCGGCATCCTGCTGGACGGCTCGTCGATTGCCGGTGACAAGCGTCTTCTGTTGCAGATCTTCTCGGAAACCCTGATGGGCCCGGTGTTCTTCGAGTTCATCCAGCGCAAAGGCGACGATGGGTTTGGCGAGGGCAACTTCAAGGCACTGTTCGAGTCGATCGAGCGCGACCAGGTGCGTCGTGGGGTCTTGACCGCCGACTGATCCATGTGAGGCCGGGCAGGCTGTTCCGGCGCTTCACGCACAGGCTCCGTATCGAAAGGTACGGAGCCTTTTTTTGCCTGCCAAACAGGTCTGACCGATCTTGTAACAGACAAATCCTCGGGGCAGGGGAACGGAGTCGACATGGCTTCCACTCAGGAGTGACGCAAGAGCTGATCTTCTCCTGTGTCGCAACCTTGCGTTTCGCGAACCCCAATTGTGAGGAAAGACTGATTATGACAAAACAAACTCTGGCGGCTGCAGTGCTCGCTTTGTGCGGCTTCGCTGCCAGCTCCGCGCATGCGGCAGACGGTACCATCACGATCACCGGCTCGGTCAGTGGCACCACCTGCACCATCAGCGGCGGTACCGGGGCCTCGCCAGGCTCAGGCGCCAACTTTCCGGTAGTGCTTGACCGCGTACAAACCTCGGCTCTCAAGGCAGCAGGCGATACGGCAGGCGCCAAGCGCTACTTTGTGTATGTGGGCGGCTCGGGCGGGTGTCCGGACGGTACCAAGGTCGCCGTACGTTATGAACCGACCAGCCCTGGCATCAACCCGGCAACCGGCAACCTGCGTAACACGGCAACGGCGACACCCGCCTCCCGGGTAGAGGTACAAATTCTCGATGGGGCTTCCAACACGCCAATGGACTTGCGCACAGGTAATAACTCGACCGTTGCCACCGTTACCAGTGGTCTGGCGACCTTGCCGTTTTACGCACGCTACATCGCCAACGGCGGAGCGGCAGGCGCGGGCAATGTCACCAGCAGCGTGCAGTACTCGGTCACCTTTCCTTGATGCAGCCAGGCTGATGACCACTGCGTTTGTTGCCTGAGATCCTCGCTCGACCCAGTGGTCGGGCGCAGGACAACCGTTTTCAAGGATTACCTGATGCAGGATTTACTGATGATCTTGAGTCGTCGTGTGGTGCGGGTCGCGCTGAGCCTGGCCTTGGGGATGGCATCGCACACGGTGCACGCGGGAGTGGTTATCGACGGTACGCGACAGATTTACCCCGAGCCGCGACGTGAGGTCACCGTGCGAGTAACCAATGATGACAAACACGCGCCCCGCCTGGTCCAGGCGTGGCTGGACGCGGGTGACGCGCAGGAAGCGCCGACACTGAGCGATGTGCCTTTCGTCCTGTCTCCTCCGGTATTTCGCCTGGACGCCGGCAAAAGTCAGTCCATGCGCCTGTCCTACACCAAGGCACCGCTGCCGACGGATAGAGAGTCGCTGTTCTGGTTGAACGTACTCGAAGTGCCTGGCGCTGCCAGTGAGTTTGACCCCACGCTTGAAGACAGCCAGCGGAATCACTTCAAGTTCGCGTTTCGTATCCGCACCAAAGTGTTTTTTCGTCCGGCGCAGTTACCTGGAACACCCGAGGAGGCGCCTGGGCTGTTGCGCTGGTCCGTGGAACGGGGCGCCCAAGGCAGCGTGATACAGGTGCATAACCCCTCGGCGTATCACGTCACCTTCAACGACATTGTCCTGCTCATGGGCTCTGGTCCCGAAGCGGAAAAACTGTCCCTGACGGAGGGCATGGTGGAGCCAGGAGGCACGTTGAAGGTGCCGGTGCCGAAAGCCGCGAAGGTAATACCCGCCGATGCGCGGGTGGATTTCACTTACATCAACGATTTCGGCGGCTTTTCATCCGCGCAGCCTGCTGTATTGCACCGCTGAACGCGGCCCCTAAACGTTGCTGATGGCAAGCAAACGTACATTTCTCAGCGTCCACTGAAGTCATAACTATGCCTAGTCACATCCAAGTACGGGTGCATCGCTGCGCCCCGATTTTGCCATTCCAGCATCGCACGATAATGCTGGGCGGTTTGATGAGTGCGGCCGTGATCGCCAGCGATGTCGCGCTTGCGGCTGAGTTGAGCTTTGATCTGAACGCATTCTCCAGTGGCCTGGCGTCGTCGGTTGACACGTCACGGTTCAATACCAGCAACCAGATGAGCCCTGGCGTATACCGCGTAGATATCGTAGTCAACGGCCAGACCCTGGGGCGCAGGGAGGTGGAGTTTGTTGCGGCCCATGCAAAGACCGGGGCGCAGCCGTGCTTGAGTCGTGAAGTATTGGAAAAAATCGGTATCGCGATGGATAAAGTCGATACTGATGCCCATGGGCGCGAACTCTCGAACCCTGCCGCCGCCGGCCAGTACTGCGGCGACCTGGGGCAGTGGATTCCGATGGCATCCAGCACGTTCGATCCGGGTGCACTCGAGTTGGCGGCCAGCGTGCCGCAGGCCTACATGAAGCGTTCCATGCGCGGCTACATTGACCCCGAGTTGTTGGATGAGGGCATTGCCGCCGGGCTGCTCAATTACAACTTCAGTACCAATACGGTCACCGCAGGTGAAGGTGACGGTCGTACTTACCTGGGCCTCAATGCCGGTATCAACCTGGGTGCATGGCGCTTGCGACATCAGGGCGCCCAGGCCTGGGGCAACCGCACTGGCTTTGAGACTTATCAGAACACGTCCACTTATGTACAGCGCAGCATCATCCCCTGGCAGTCACAACTGACCCTCGGAGACACCTTCAGCAACGGACAGATTGTCGACGGGGTGCGCGTGCGGGGCGTCACTCTGGCCACCGACGACCGGATGCGCCCGCAGACGCAGCAAGGTTACGCACCGCAGGTTCGGGGGACGGCCGACAGTAATGCAACGGTCACGGTCAGCCAGAACGGCTACACCATTTATGAGACCACGGTGCCGCCCGGCCCCTTTGTTATCAGTGACCTGCATGCCACCGGCTACGGTGGTGATTTGATCGTCAGCGTGACCGAAGTCGACGGGCGTCGGAACACCTTCGTCGTGCCGTACTCGGTGGCCCCGCAGTTATTGCGCGCCGACGCGACAAAGTACAGCGCCACCTTGGGTAAGGTGCAGCAAAAGGGCGTTGACGCGAAGGGCGCCAACGTCTTTCAAGGCACTTTGCAGCACGGTTTGACCGATGATCTGACGGTCTACGGTGGCGGTAGTGTTTCCAAAGGCTATGAACAGGGAAAGCTCGGTATCGCGTTGAATACGTCCTTCGGTGCGTTCTCTCTGGACACTGCCACCTCCCATACCGAGGTGCCCGATCATGGGCGCCAGTCCGGGCAAAGCCTGGGGCTGGGTTACAACAAAAGCCTGCCGGCCTCGGGTACGCATTTTGCGCTGGGTGCGTATCGGTTCTCCACCGAGGGTTACCTGAACCTGCAGGATGCACTGAATGTGCGCGAAATCGCGAGCCGGGCAGGTGACATCAACAGCTATGCCCGGCAAAAAAGCCGGCTCGACATGACAGTCAGCCAGCAGTTGGGTATCGGCACCTTGAGCTTGTACGGCAGCTCCGTCGACTATTGGGGAGGACAGGAAGGGCGCCAGGTTTCATTCACCGCCAGCTATGGCTCGACCTGGAACAAGGTCAACTGGAACCTGTCGGCACAGCGTTCCAGGGTCCAGGACACGCGACAACTGACCCAAAGCGAGCTCAGCGACGATGTGTTTTTCGGGCGTATCGGCCAACCCGGGCGTATCGATAACCGCTACATGCTCACACTGTCGATGCCGCTGGGGGGCGAATCGCGAGCGCCGACGATCAATACTTCGTTCTCCCGGGACACCGGTGATACACGGGGCAGCCAGCAGCAGGTGGGCATCAACGGGTTCCTGGGCGAGGACACCGCGCTCAACTACGGTGTTTCAGCCAGCCGCGCAACCACTGAAAGCACGCACTCCGGCCAGTTCAACACCTATGCCGGCTATCGCACGGATGCCACCCAACTGCGTGCCGGATATAGCCAGAGCCGCGATAGCTCGCAGCTTTCGTTTGGCGCCGATGGTGGGGTGGTCGTTCATGCCGAAGGTATCGCGTTCTCGCAAAGCCTAGGCGAAGCCTCGGCGCTGGTGCATGTGCCAGGTGCAGAAGGGGCCAGGCTCGGGGGGAGCAGCGGTGCACGGGTCAACAGCAGCGGGTTCGCTGTCGTGCCCAATCTGACGGCGTTCCAGAATAATACGGTGGAAATCGATCCGGAAGACATGTCGATGGATGTAGAGCTCCAGGAGTCGACGCGCAACGTCGTACCGACCTCGGGCGCAGTATCGCTGGTCAAGTTCGACACGCTCAGTGGTCGGGCGGTACTGGTCAAGGGCGTCCACGAGAATGGCAGCCCGCTGCCATTTGCAGCACAGGTATTTGATGCGCAAGGGCGTGAGGTAGGCGTGGTGGGGCAGGCCAGTAAAGCCTTCGTCCGAGACATCCCGCAGGAAGGTCGTCTGACCGTCAAGTGGGGCAGCAAAATCGCCGAGCAGTGCGATATCTACTACCACATGCCGCCGATCACCGAGGGCCAACGACAGGCCACTACCGATTACCTTCAGGGGGTGTGCGTGGCAAGCCAAGGGCGCCAGGTTGCGGGGCAGCTATGAGTGAGTGCCGATGGATGACTGTTGCGGCGCATGACTTATTCGATATGACAGAGGTGTTGTTTTCATGACTAGGTTTTCACTTGCCAGCGTGGTGCTGGGAGGATGGATGGTGGCGCTGGAAGCTCAAGCGATCACCTGTGCCCCCGGCCCGGCGGTGAATATTTCCATTCCCCCGATCACGGTTGCGGCCGGGCAGCAAATCGGGCAGGTGGTCGGGTCCGCCAATGGCTATCGCTTCGACAGTCCTCCATCGTCCGCGCTTCGGTGTACCACACGAATTGCTTTAGGGGCACAGGCCAGGCTGGCACTGGTCAATAGCACGCCGACGGGCCGGACATTTTTCGCTAGCGGGCTTTCAATGCCAGTGTATGCCACCAATGTGCCTGGGGTGGGGTTTGCCCTGATGGCGAGGGACCCGAACCGGCCGTTCATGGCCATCAACACGGCAGGTGTCACACTCATTGTTGGAGATGCCAGAGCAAGGCCCATCGTCCTTGGGCTTGATACCCGAATTTATTTTGTCGCCACAGGCGCCATAACGGGTGGCACGATCACCGCCAGAAACATTGCAAGGTATACGATCACCGGCACGCCCATCACCGGCGCTGGCTATTACGCAGTGAACTTCTCCAACGTCACCATCAATGCGCCACGAAAACCCACCTGCAGGGTCTCAACACCTTCGGTCGCCATGCCTATGCCGGCCGTGGCTGCTCGTGATTTTCGCGGCGTGGGCAGTTTCGCCGGCAGCGTGACCCGCAATATCACACTGTCATGTGCGGGTGGCATCGGCGGGGCAACGCGTGACGTATTTGTGACGGTGACAGACCAGACCGTGCCGGCTAATCGCAGCGACGTACTGTCCTTGACCCGTACCTCTATGGCCAGTGGCGTTGCTCTGCAATTACTACGGGGGAACACGCTGGTGCGCTACGGGGCTGACTCCACGACGATTGGGAACCCGAATCAGTGGCTGGTCGGCAGTACTGGCAATGCGACTGTCCAGATCCCTTTGACCGCACGTTATATCCAGACCGCCTCCTCGATCCGTCCCGGCAGCGCGAACGGGTTGGCGTCATTCACAATGAGCTACCGATGAGCAGCGCGCTTTGGCGCGGGGGCCTGGGCGTGCTGATGAGCTTGCAGGCAATCGCCGTGCAGGGCGAAATCGTGATTGACCGCACGCGTGTCATCTACCCGGTTACCGCGCGCACGGTGGTGGTCAATCTGCACAATGAGGCTGACGGTCCGCGCCTAGTGCAAGCGTGGATCGATGATGGCGATGCGATGGCGGCACCCGAGAACAGTGATGTGCCGTTCACGATTACGCCACCCATCGCCCGTATGAACGCGGGTACCGGGCGCGCCTTGCGGATCATGCATGATCAAACGCCAAAACAGGTGGCAGACCGGGAGTCGGTGTACTGGCTGAACGTACTGGCAATCAGACCGAGCGTTGAGGCATCCGATGAAACCAACGCCCTGCAATTTGCCTTTCGTACGCGGATCAAGCTTTTCCTCCGGCCCGCCCAATTGCCGGGAAAGGTACAGGACGTGGTTCATGCGCTTCAATGGTGCCTAAGCCGAGGGGACGACGTGGGGTTGGAGGTGCTCAACCCCACGGCGTATCACGTGACCTTGTCTGGTGTGGTTCTGACACTCGGTGGTGTGGAGCATCACAGCGAAGATCCGCCGATGGTTGCACCTTATGCTACTGCACGGGTTGCGATACCTGAGTTGCCTAGCGGCGACCTATCCGGCCCGCAATTACAGTTCACCACCTTGGATGATGATGGGGCTACTCAACATCATCAAGCACAGTTGCAGTTTGTCGACTGTTCGTCGGTCAAACCCTACGCTGCCGCACCAGATGCTTGAACCCTTCGAACACCAGCACCATGACCGCGATCCAGATCGGGATGTAGGTCAGCCATTGGCCTGCCTTGATCCCTTCACCCAGCAGCAGCGCCACCACCAGCAACAGCACTGGCTCGACATAACTGAGCAGCCCGAACAGGCTGAACGCAAGCAGCCGGCTGGCGATGATATAGCTCACCAACGCCGAAGCGCTGATCAGACCCAGTATCGGGATCAGCGCATACAGATTGGGGTGGGCATCCATCACTGCAAAGCCCTGTTCGCCGCTTTGCACAAACCACCATGCCACCGGCAGCATCAGCGCCATGTCCAGCCACAGGCCGCCCAGGTGGTCGGTCTTGAGGTATTTACGCACGATAAAGTACAGCGGGTAACCGATGATCACCACCAGCGTCGCCCAGGAGAACCCACCTGCCTGGTATAACTCGTTGAGTACCCCGAGCCCGGCAAAAAACACCGCGACCTTTTGCAGGTAGGAAAGCTGTTCGCCCCACACCAGGCGCCCGGTGAGCACCATGGTCAGCGGCAGCAGGAAGTAACCGACCGACACATCCAGGCTGCGCCCGTTCAGTGGCGCCCACATGAACAACCACAGCTGCACGCCGAGCAAGGCCGACGACACCAGCACACCGCCGATCAGCCGTGGCTCGGCCGCGAGCATGCGCAGCAGTTCCCAGACCCGGCGCCACTCGCCGCTGACAAGCATGAACACCGTCATGCAGGGCACGGTGAGCAACATGCGCCAGCCGAAAATCTCCAGGCCACTCAAGGGCGTTAGCAGTGATGTGAAGTAATACATCACGGCAAACAACACCGAAGCCAAGACCGATAACACCACACCTTTAGACACGTTTTCCTCGCGAAAGCCAATTATTGCGCGGGTAGTCTACAGGCGTGCCAATCGACCGGATACAAAATGCCCGACATCGTTGAACCCGGGCGAGGACGAATGCCCCGGCGTGACCAACGAATCAATGAACGCCTCGTCTTCAGCGCTGATCTTCACCGCCAGCGCCCCGGTGTAGGCGTCCCACTGCGCCTCGGTCCGTGGCCCGACAATCGCCGAGCTTACCGCCGCATTGTTCAGCACCCAGGCGATTGCGAACTCGACGATCCCCACGCCACGCCCTTGGGTGTATTGCTGGATCTGCTGGGCAATGCGCAGTGATTCAATTCGCCACTCGGTTTCCAGGATGCGTTTATCCTGGCGCGCGGCACGGCTGCCGGGCTCGGGCGTGACATCCGGTGCGTACTTGCCGCTGAGGACCCCTCGGGCCAGTGGACTGTACGGCACCACTCCCAGGCCATAGGCCGCTGCAGCGGTGATCTGCTCGACCTCGGCCTGACGGTTGACGATGTTGTACAACGGCTGGCTGATGATGGGTTTATCGACGCCCAGGCGTTCGGCCACGCGAATCACTTCAGCGATGCGCCAACCCCGGTAATTGGACAGGCCCCAGTAGCGGACCTTGCCCTGGCGGATCAGGTCACCGATGGCGGACACGGTCACCTCCAACGGCGTGTCGTGGTCTTCGCGGTGCAGGTAGTAGATGTCCAGGTAGTCGGTATCCAGGCGTGCCAGGCTGGCGTCCAGCGCGTTGAACAGACGCTTGCGGCTCAAACCGCTGCGGTTGGGCACGCCATCGGTAGGGCCGAAGCCAACCTTGGAGGCCACCACCCAATCCTGGCGGTTGCGCGCGATCGCCTCACCGACGATTTCTTCGGAGCGCCCGCCTGTATACAGGTCCGCCGTGTCGATGAAATTGATGCCTTGGTCCCAGGCCTTGTCGATGATGCGCAGCGAATCTTCGGTGCTGGTCTGTTCGCCAAACATCATGGTGCCGAGGGTCAGAGCGCTGACCTTTAACCCGGACTGGCCCAATGTGCGGTAATTCATGCAAAGCTCCTCACGCAAATGTAAGTGATGCAATACCAGACCCGAGCGCTCTGGAACAAGCCCTGGGGGCATTTCTTCATGTGCGTAGCAAAGTCAGGCAGCGGGCCTGTAAAAAACGGTGCAGCACTTTCACGCGTTCCGACACTTGCAGGCGGTGCGGGCACATCAGGTTGAACGGCGAGGGTTCGCCTTGCCAGTCGGTTAGCAAGGGTACCAACCGCCCAGCCTGGATATCACGGGCCACATCCAGGTTGGCCTTATAGGCAATGCCATGCCCCGCCAACGCCCAGCGGCGGACAATCTCGCCGTCATCGCTGAGGTAGTCACCGCTCACCTCGACTTCTTGAAGCAACGCCCCCTGGCGGAAATACCAGGTGCTATTGGCCTGGCCCCGGCGCATATAGCGCAGCGTGTTGTGGTGGGCCAAATCTTCGGGCGTATGCGGAGTACCATGGCGCGCCAGGTAGTCGGGGCTGGCGCAGGCAATGCGATGGTGATCGGGTACCACCGGCAGGGCCACCAGGCTGGAGTCTCTAGGCACGCCAAAGCGCAAGGCGATGTCGACCGTGTCGCGAAACAAGTCGGCATTGCTGTCATTGAGCAACAGTTGCAGACGGATGGTGGGGTGCTCCACCTTGAACTCATCCAGCCAGCCCAGCAGCACATTGCGACCAAAGTCCGAGGGCGCGGCCAACTGCAATAAACCACTGAGGCTCTGGCCCTGTTGCTTGATGGCGTGCTCGCCGTCCGACAGCGCCTCCAGTGCCACCCGCACACTGTCCAGGTAACGCCGGCCTTCTTCGGTCAGGCGCATGCTGCGGGTGGAGCGGGCGAGCAGGCGGATGCCGAGGCGGGTTTCAAGGCGCTTGAGGGCAATGCTGGCAGCCGCCGGCGTGAGGCCAAGGCCACGGGCGGCGGCCGTCAGGCTGCCGGTGTCAGCGCTGCGCACGAAGACTTCAAGGTCGAGAATGGAGCTCATTGATAAAAATCCTTTAAATATCTTGTCGTTTTACCCGGATTTTTCATCGATTACCAAGCTGGGAAGATGAACGCTCACTTTCTGACCCAGGTAGTTTTCTCATGACCTCTTCTCTGAGCGGTAAAACCATCATCGTCATCGGCGGCAGCAGCGGTATCGGCGCGGCAGTGGCCCAGGCAGCCTTGGCGCGAGGCGCGCATGTGATCGTGGCCGGGCGCCGCTTGGCGCCAGGTTCCGACAGCGGGCTGCGCAGCGAGCCGGTGGACGTCACCGACAGCGCCTCGTTAAAGCAACTGTTCGAAACCGTGGGGCGCTTTGACCATCTGGTCTACACCTCGGGGCCTTCGGTGCGGGCCAAGCCTTTGATTGAAACAGACCTGGATGAAGCCCAGGACAACTTCGATGTGAAGCTCTGGGGCGCACTACGCGCCATTCAACACGCGCTGCCCTTTTTGCACGAACAGGGCAGCATCACCCTGACCTCGGGCCAGTTGGGGCGCAAGTTGGCGGCAGGGCAGTTCATCAAGACGGGCATTAACGCTGCGACCGAGGCCTTGGGCAAACAACTGGCCAAAGAACTGGCGCCGCGTCGAGTCAATGTGATCAGCCCTGGGGTGATAGACACACCGGCCTATGCAGGGCTTGGCCAAGAGCAACGCTTGGCAATGTTTGCCAAGGCGGGCCAAGGGTTGCCGGTTGGGCGGGTGGGGCAGGCTGAAGAAGTGGCGGCGGGGTATGTACTGGCCATGGAAAATGGCTTTATGACCGGTGCGGTGGTTGATATCGACGGTGGCGGCCTGTTGTAAATACATGGTCCAAGTGGGAGGGAGCAGATCCCTCCCACGTTGAAGGCGTCAGGCCTTGAGCGTGCGCGTCATCCGCAATGCAAGAACACTGCCGCCCACAATCACCGCCGCCAGCAGGTACAACGCCACATCCGTAGACCCGGTGGCATCCTTCACAAAACCCACGATATACGGGCTGAGAAAACCCGCCATCTGCCCCATGGAGTTGATCAACGCCAAGCCACCCGCCGCCGCACCCGCGCTGAGCATGGCGGTGGGCACCGGCCAGAACATCGGCAGGCCGGTCAGAGCGCCCATGGTGGCGATGGTCAGGCCGAGAATGGCGATAGCGGGCGTAGTGGCGAAGTTAACGGCGATCACCAGGCCGATGGCGCCCATCAACATCGGCACCACCAAATGCCAGCGGCGCTCCTTGCGCAAATCGGCAGAGCGGCCCACCAGCAACATGAACACCGCCGCCAACAGATACGGGATCGCGCTGAGCCAGCCAATCACCAGGTTGTCGCTGAAGCCCATGTTCTTGATGATCGACGGCAGCCAGAAGTTGATCGCATACACGCCACTCTGGATGCAGAAGTAGATCAGACCGAATGCCCAGATCGCCGGGTTCTTGAACACTTCGGCCAGGGAGTCGCTGGTGGTTTTCGGCTTGTTAGCCAGGTCTGTGGCCTGGTCCGCTTCCAGTACCGCACGCTCATGGGGCTTGAGCCACTTGGCGTTGGCGAAGCTGTCACTGAGCAGGAAGTAGGCGAGGGCGCCGAGGACCACGGTCGGGATGCCTTGCAGCAGGAACATCCACTGCCAGCCCGCCAAGCCACCTTGGCCTGCGGCAAAGTGATTCAGAATCCAGCCGGAAAACGGGCTGCCGAGCAAACCGGACACCGGGATCGCCGACATGAACAGTGCCATGATTCGCCCACGGCGGAAGGTCGGAAACCACTGCGAAAGGTACAACACCACGCCGGGGAAGAAGCCCGCTTCAGCGGCACCGGTAAACAGGCGCAGGGTGTAGAAATGCGTGGGCGTGGTCACAAACAGCAGGCATGTGGAGAGCGTACCCCACACGATCATCATCAATGCGATCCAGCGCCGCGGGCCAAACCGGGTCAGCGCCAGGTTGCTCGGCACGCCGCATAGCACGTAGCCGATAAAGAAAATCCCGGCTCCCAGGCCGTATACGGTTTCACTGAATTTCAACGCGTCGAGCATCTGCAGCTTGGCAAAGCCAACGTTTACCCGGTCGAGGTAATTGAACAGATAGCAGATAAAAATGAAGGGGATCAGGCGCAGGGTAATGCGCTTGTAGATGGCGTTTTTATCGTCATCGCTGGCCAGTGCGGCAGTGGCGCTCTGTGACATGGGATTCTCTCTTTATTATGATTTTTCGCGGTGCGAGGGTAACGTTGACCGCCCTGACAGTCTCGGTGACGTGAAGGGCAACTGTCTTTGTGCCGGCGCACAGTCAAGCCATCTTTGCGCTGTGCTGGTGAACAACCTTTTTCAGGAAATTAGCCCCATGTTCGAGCTGGATCATGCCCTGGCGCAGGAGATTGTCGATCGCACCATGGCAATCCTGCCCCATAACGTCAATGTCATGGACAGCCAGGGCTTGATCCTGGGCAGCGGCGAGCCGGAGCGTATCAATACCCGCCATGAAGGTGCCCAGCTAGTGTTGGCCAATGGGCGGGTGGTGGAAATCGACGGGCAGACCGCCAAGCATCTAAAGGGTGTGCAACCAGGCATCAACCTGCCGCTGCTGCATGATCAGCGCCTGATTGGCGTACTGGGTATCACCGGCGAGCCGGATGGGTTACGCACCTATGCCGAACTGGTGCGCATGACCGCTGAAATGCTGGTCAGCCAACGCCACCAGCAAGCCGAACAACAATGGCGGCGTCAGCGTTGCGATGATCTGCTGGCCCTGCTGTTGGCCGACAGCGGCGACTCCCCGCGCCTGGTGGACGAAGCCCAGCAACTGGGGCTCAAGCCACAACTGGCGCGCACGCCATACCTGTTTGAACTGGGCCCGGGCCAAACGGCGGAGGCCCTGAGCGCCTGGCTCGCCAGCCGCTACCCCGACAGTTGGTGCGTCAGCTCTGCGCAGTTTTCTTTGTTGTGGTGCCGACCTGCTGGGGTGCAGGTCGATAACCCCCGCTTGCTGGAAAAGCTCGACGGCCTGGGTTGGAACGTCCTGCGCGTGGCCATCGGCGGGCAAGCGGAGGGCTTGGCGGGACTGCGCCGCTGCTATCGGCGGGTGGGTGATCTGCTTGCTTATGGCCGCGATATCCTGCCGCAATCACGCCTGTTGACCCTCAACCGTTATCGCCTGCCGGTGATGCTGTGGCGTCATCGCAACGACGACGCCCTGGACGAATTGCTCAACCCGTTGCGCAAAGTGTTGGCCAAGGACAGCAACGGGCAACTGCTTGCCACGTTGCGCAGTTGGTGCGAGCACGATGGGCAAAGCCAGGCATGTGCCGACGCCTTGGGCATTCACCGCAACAGCCTGCGCTACCGCATGGAGCGCATAGCCGAACTCAGCGGCGTAGACCCGCTGACGCTAGATGGGATGCTTGCCTTGTACCTGGGCGTCCAACTGCTGCCCCACCCCCTGTAGGAGCGAGCCTGCTCGCGAAAAACGTCAACGATAACGCAGGTTGCCGGATTCACCGCGGCGCGTTCCGGTCTTTCGCGAGCAAGCTCGCGCCTACAACGGGCATTGTAGAAATGAACAACAAACCCGCTCCACACTTGTGCATCGGCCCCGCGTCATTGCCCCAGCCAACTGGCAGCATGGGCGTTATAAAAACCGGAGAAAGCCCATGAAAATCGTGATCGCCCCCGACTCGTTCAAAGACAGCCTGAGTGCCGCAGGTGTCGCCCAGGCGATTGCCGAGGGGTGGGCCGAGGTCTGGCCTGATGCGCACGTGCTTCAATGCCCGATGGCCGATGGCGGTGAAGGCACGGTGGATGCGGTGCTCGCAGCATGTAAGGGGCAATTGCGCCGGCAAACGGTCCGAGGCCCGCTGGGCGACAGCGTCGAAGCGCGTTGGGGATGGTTGGCCGACAGCCATACCGCGATGATCGAGATGGCCGAGGCCAGTGGTTTGCAACTCGTCGCGCCGGGGCAGCGCGACGCCTGTTCCAGTACCACCTATGGCACCGGCGAGTTGATCCGCGCCGCGCTGGATGCCGGGGCGCAGCGCATCATCCTGGCGATTGGTGGCAGTGCTACCAACGATGGCGGCGCGGGGGCGATGCAGGCCCTTGGCGTGCAGCTATTGGATAGCGAACGCCAGCCACTGCCGGCGGGTGGGTTGGCGTTGGCTCGCCTGGCCCATATCAGCCTCGAACAACTGGACCCGCGCCTGGCACAGGTGCGTTTTGAAATCGCCGCCGACGTCAACAATCCCCTGTGCGGCCCCCACGGTGCCTCGTCGATTTTCGGCCCGCAAAAAGGCGCGAGCCCCGAGCAGGTGGCACAACTGGACGCGGCCCTTGGGCACTTCGCTGACCATTGCGCCCAGGTGCTGCCCAAGGATGTGCGCGACGAACCCGGCAGTGGTGCCGCCGGTGGACTGGGCTTTGCTGCCAAGGCGTTCCTCGCCGCCCAGTTTCGTCCAGGGGTCGAGGTGGTTGCTGAACTGGTTGGCCTGGATGAAGCGGTGCGGGGTGCCGACCTGGTGATTACCGGCGAGGGCCGCTTCGACGCCCAGACCCTGCGTGGCAAAACCCCGTTTGGCGTGGCTCGCATTGCCCAGCGACAGGGCGTGCCGGTGGTCGTCATTGCGGGGACATTGGGCGAGGGCTACGAACAGATGTATGCCCAAGGTGTGGACGCAGCATTTGCTTTGCCATCGGGCCCGATGTCACTGGAACAGGCTTGTCACGAGGCGCCGCGCCTGTTGCGTGAGCGGGCCTCGGACATTGCGCGGGTGTGGCGTTTGGCAGCTACTCGCTGACCCCGCGCGCCAACCGCTCCACCCACTGCGCTTGAAACCCCTGCAGCGCCGCACCGGGTTGCTGCAACTGCACAAACTCAAGCATCGGGTCTAGCACCGCTGTGCGCACGCCGCTCAATTCCTCCAGGGTCGCCAGGCCGCAGAACGGTACATAGGCTTCGCTGTAGCCCCCTTCGTGCACCAGCACCAGGCGGCCCTGACATAAACGATCGGCTGCCAGGCGCAGGGCGCGGGTCAGCAGACGGAACGATTCACTGTGCAACAGCATACGCGCCAACGGGTCGACGGCGTTGGCGTCATAACCACAGGCGACGATGATCAACTCCGGCTCGAAGCGCTCCAGCGCGGGCACTACGATGCGTTCCATGGCGTGTAGATAGGTGGCGTGCCCACTGCCTGGCGGCAACGGAATATTGATGTTGGCCCCCACGCCGGCCCCGCGGCCTCGATCCTGCTCGCCGCTGTAGCCAGGCGGGTAGCAGCCGTCCTGATGCAGGGAAATCGTCAACACATCGGCCCGTTCTTCGAAGATCGACTGCGTGCCGTTGCCGTGGTGCACATCCCAGTCGATCACGGCAACTTTGCCCAATCCGTTGCGGGCCTTGGCGGCCTCGATGGCAATGGCAATGTTGGCGAGAAAGCAAAAGCCCATGGCGCTGTCTGCCAGGCAGTGATGCCCCGGTGGCCGCGACAGCGAATAGGCATTGTGCGCCTGGCCCTTGAGCACCGCGTCCACGGCGGCCAGGGTCAGTCCGGCGGACAGTTGCGCAATCTCGTAGCTGCCCGGCCCGATCGGTGCCTGGGGGCCAAGCTCACCGCCACCCGCATCGCTCAAGGCCTTGAAACGCTGCAGGTAAGCGCGGCTGTGGACCCGCAGCAGATCCTCTTCACTGGCGGGCGGCGCGCTACACAGTTGTAGTTGGCGGCTCAATCCGGAGACATCCAACAGGCTTTTCAGGCGGCGCTTGGTCTCCGGTGACTCGGCATGCCCGCTGCCGGCCGGCGGCTGCACCCAGCCGCCCACGGGCAGTGTCAGCGCATGGGCGCCGGCGCTGTGCCACAGGCTCATTTCGTCGAAAAAAAATGCGGTGGTTGGGTTCATACCGGTTCCAGTTCAGTGGGGGAATGGGGACGGCTGGCGACGATCATCACCAGAGACAGCAAGGTGATAGCGGCTGCACCAAGCAGCAACAGGCTGAACCCGCCGCTGGCCTCGATCAGGCGGCCGGCGAGCGCTGGGCCGATGGCCAGGCCGCCGCCGATGACCAGGTTGGAGGCGTTCATCAGCTTGCCGCTGTGGTCGAGGTCGGCCAGGCAGGCCAGGATCAGCGGCAGAATGAAGGTCCAGGTGAATTTGAACAGCAGCGCCGCCAAAGCAAATCGCAGCAATGCGGGCTGGCCGAACAACAGAAGCACCGCTGCCGCCATCAACAGGTAGCCCAGCAACAACAGCACTCCACGCGGCAAGCGGGTCCCGATCAGTGAAGCGCTCGCGGCCCCGGCAATGCCCATCACGGTGGCGATGGCGAGGATGTCGCCGCTGTGCTGCGCCGAAATCCCGGCACTGGCGCCCAAGGCACCGATAAAGGTCCAGACGCCTCCCAAGCTGATATAAAAGGCCAGGACCGCGCCAACCCCCAGGGCGGCTTTCCAGCGTGAACCGGGCAAAACCGCGGCGCGGCTGGTGGGCAACGCACGGCTACCGGCGGGAAAAGCCCGCGCCAATGGCAGCAGCAGAGCCATCAACCCTGCCAGGATCAGGTAGCAGGCATTCAAGCCAAACCGTTCGAACAAACCAGGCAGCACCACCAGGCCGACGGCACCGACGATCAACTGCCCCATCACCCACAAACCATAGACTCGGCTGGGATTGGCGGTGGTGGCGGCACTGGCCAGGCAGAGGATCATCAACGAACCGCCGGCCAGGGCGCTGGCCCCGCGCAACACCAGCAGCACGGCGTAGGTGTCGGCGAGCATCGACAGCAGGTTGGCCGCAATGAACAACAGCGCGGCGACCCGGGCGGCAGTGCGCCAGTCAACCCGCTTGAGCCACCACCAGGCGGGCAAGGTCGCCAGGCTCATGGCGCCCAGTTCCACGGAAAACAAGTCGCCAATCCGCGCCGGGCTCAGTTGCCATTGGCTGGCCAACTGCGCGGCCACGGCGGGAGCGGTCATCAGGATGGTCGGGGTGATAGCGGCAAACAGCACGATCGCTGCCAGCCGTGCCGTTATCGCAGCGTTGGAAATGGGCATTTTCAAGCTCCAGGGAAAGGGGTCAGAACACATGCACGAGGCGCAACAGCGCTTCGGTGCCGGCATAACCATTGGAAGCCGCAACGTGTTGCGAAAGGCTGACCATCAGTTGGTTCTGCCGGTCGAGCCAGTGCCCGAGTTCGAAGCCGACTTGGGTGTAGCGCTTGTGGGTATCGTCGAGGCGACGGTTGTTGAGGCGCAGGGCGCCACCGTCGGCCTGGATCAGGCGCAATGCGCCGTAAGTGGCGGCGCTGAAGTCATACGAGGCAAAAGCCTGCAGGCGATACAGCGGGGCTTGCTTGAGTTCGCTGCCAAAGTAATCGTCATTGCGGCCATAGAGCTGGGCTTCCAGGTTGGCTTCCAGTACCCAGTTTTCGCCGATGCCGTGGGTGTAGTTGTAGACAAAGGTGGCGCCCCAGCGATTGGCACCGGGAGAGACGTCCGGGTTTTGACTGTGGTACTCACCCACCGGCACGGTGATCAGGCTCAACAAACCGCTATAAGTGCGCGAAGCCGGATCGTTGACGAAAAACAGCGTGCCGCCCACCTGTGGATCGCCCATGCCGCGCTCGCGGCTGCGCTGGTTGGCGCCGGGCAGGCGTGCGCTGATGTCGGCAAAGGGCAGGATGAATTGCGGCGTGCACAACGTGCCGCAGGCGTCGGTGAAATACACCTGGCGGTAAGCCACGGCGTTGACCCTGAGGTCGGCCTTGCCGGTGCTGTCGGCGGGGCCATGGAAATCGCTGGCACGGGTGGCGGGCAGGTACAGCACACCCAGGCGGGTGCCCGGTGGGGCGGCGAAAAAGTCGCGGGCGTTGAGGTCGGCAGCCTGGCTGTCGAGGCTGAACAGGCTGGCGCACAGCACTGCCAGGTTACGTAAGCGTGTGGAAGTCATGGCGAAGCGTCTCGTGTCAGAGAAGGCCGGAAAATGGGCAACAGCAGCCCGAGACCGTAAAAAACGACCGTGGCAAAACCGTGGGAGAAACGGGCAGGGTCAGTCGGGCGGGGCGTGCACCAGGTGCGCTATGCGCGCCTTGTCCTTGACGCCGAGCTTGGCGTAGATGGCGCGGATATGGTGACGCACGGTGTTGGGTGAGAGGCCAAGGTCGCGGGCCACTTCCTTGTAGGTCTTGCCCTCGCCAAACCCTTGGGCTACGTCGTTTTCCCGTGGGCTGAGCTGGGGCAGGGCGCGGTTGAGGCGCGCGGCCAACAGCAATTGGTCGCCCACCGGTGACGCCTGGATATGGATGCGCTTGCCGTCATGCCCGCGCTCATCCAGCAACACCGGCAGGGTGGGGCCACGCCATTGCGGCCATTCGCTGAGCAGCAGGTCGACAAAACCGCGCTCGGCGCATTGCAACACACCCCGTGGGTCACACACCGCCAGGGCCAGATTGCGCGGGCTGGCCAGGGTTTCGCGCATGGCCACCAAGGTGCGAATCTGGTTTGCCGAGACCGCCGCCACCAGATGCAGCATCAGGTTATTGAGCAACTGGCAATCCTGCGCGTTGAACGTGGGCGCAGTGGGCTGGCGGTAGAGCGTCAGGTGGTGACTGAGGTGGGTTTGCGGGTCGATATGGATCACACACAGCAATTCACCCAGGCCGTGGCGTTGCCCCAGCCAATTCAAGGCGCTGCCGTTGGCGGGGTCGCGCATATCGATAATTACTGCCTCGCCAGGCGAGGCATGCACCCGTGCAACGGTAACGTCCAGATGGCGGATCGACTGCCAGTCCGCCAGGTAGTCGGGTGGCAACTGATAGAGGTAGCTGTTGTGCTCTTGCGGCAGACCGTGGATGACAGCCGAGCGTCCCCACCAGGCACTGTCGAAGGCCAGCAATTGGCTGACGCGTGCCAGGGCATGGCGCTGGAAGTGTTCGATGTCCTGATGTTGGGCCAGGCGTTGCAGGTCCAGGGTCAGGGTGCTGAAGGCCTGCAACAGGCCCGAGTGATCAAAACGGCTCATGGGTGTTCCTCTGTGGGACTTTTTTTGTTGTTCTCGTCACAGGGTGAAGGCCGAAGCGTCGGGTTGACGGGGCAGGGCCTGGGCAGAGTATCGGCGCTGCGCATATGGATCGCCATCGTTCAGATGCAGGATGGTGCTGGTCGGCCAGTGGGAAAACTCCCGGCTCGTCAGCCAGGCGCTTAGCCTCTACACTGGCCCGCCACTTGTCTTTCAAAGGATGAAATGCAATGCACCCACCTGAACCGTCTATCGTGATCCAGCGTTTTACCGAGGCCCACCTGGAGGGCGTCGCCGCGCTCTACAACGAACCGGCTGTTTGTCGTCAGGTGCTGCAAATGCCTTTTCAGTCTGTTGAGATGTGGCGCAAGCGCCTGGTGATGGATAACGAGCGGCGCCTGCAACTGGTGGCGGTGCAGGGCGGTGAGGTGATTGGCCAACTGGGGCTTGAGCAATATCTGCGTGTACGCCAGAGCCACGTTGGCTCGTTGGGTATGGGCGTGGCGCCCGCCTGGCAGGGCAAGGGTGTCGGTTCGCGGCTGTTGGCGGCCGCGCTGGAGGTGGCTGACAACTGGATGAACCTGCACCGTGTGGAGCTGACTGTTTACGCGGACAACGAGCCTGCGCACAACCTGTACCGCAAGTTCGGCTTCGAAGTGGAAGGGCGGCTGCGCGATTACGCCCTGCGCGACGGTATGTTTGTCGACACCCTGAGCATGGCGCGCCTGCGCACGTCGGCTTGATCCTGTAAAACCGTGGGAGCTGGCTTGCCCCAATGCCAGTCAGTTAATACAGAATCGGTAACTGTGGCGAGGGAGCTTGCTCCCGCTGGGGCGCGAAGCGGCCCCAAAAATGGGACTGCTACGCAGTCCAGCGGGAGCAAGCTCCCTCGCCACAAGTCACTGGTTGT
>NZ_JAFCVN010000010.1:0-181317 GCF_049897065.1 Pseudomonas sp. DWP2-2
CGCCCAGGGCGGCATTCCCACGCAGAGCGTGGGAACGATCAGCAAACAGCGCGGGTTCTGATCCGGCTACTGCCTCAAGAACACTGGAGTTCCCATGTGGGCGCTGGCTTGCCTGCGATCGCGGTGTATCAGCCAGCCATTTATTGCCTGACCCTCCGCTATCGCGGGCAAGCCCGGCTCCCACAGGGGTTATGCGTCGTTTGATCGTCCCCACGCTCCGCGTGGGCATGCATCTGGAGACGCTCCGCGTCACGACTTTAAGAGCGGACGCAGAGCGCCCAGGGCGGCATTCCCACGCAGAGCGTGGGAACGATCAGCAAACAGCGCGGGTTCTGATCCGGCTACTGCCTCAAGAACACTGGAGTTCCCATGTGGGCGCTGGCTTGCCTGCGATAGCGGCGTATCAGCCAGCCATTTGTTGCCTGACCCTCCGCTATCGCGGGCAAGCCCGGCTCACACTTGGGTTATGCGTCGTTTATCGAGGCTGTGGGCACTCCAACGCCTGGCCCACCATCCCCTTCGCCATCTCCACCCAACGCATCTCATCACTCCGTCCGATGCGTGGGCCTGGGCGTCGGACTTGCACGTCCGGTCACCAAGCATTCGATGACAGGGCGAGACTGGCTACCGAATCCGACGCAAACAAGGCACCTGAGCGCTGAATGGTCGGTAGGTCAAATCCGGCTATGAGTTAGGACCTTTCTGGTTTTCTTCTTTACTCATCCATCACGTTTTACTGCGACCTACCATTCTGTGTGTCATTCACGCACAGGGACAAAGAACATGCAGGAAAGCGACCTTCATACAGCGATCATGCGAAGCAAGTTGGAACTTGAATCAAATGGCATTGATCTGGGTTCCAGTTCAAGCATGGCGTTTCATGTGGGCAACACGATGACAAGCTGCCCGGCAGTCATGGTGTTGCCGAGTTTGCCAGGTTGGAGTCATGGCCCTCATTACCAGTTACTCAAGCCGATTCACGCTGACCCCGTTGCGCCCGATACGACGTTTGATGAACTCTGGAAATGTACACAGCAACACTACGGCCTCACGGCAGCCACAGTGATCACTGACGCGGCGGGCATACCCATAAGCAAAATTGCGGTGGGTGCTTGGGTTCACGTCGGCTCCAGCAAAACCACGAACCTGGCTAGCCTGATC
Source organism: Pseudomonas sp. DWP2-2 (assembly GCF_049897065.1). NCBI lineage: Bacteria > Pseudomonadati > Pseudomonadota > Gammaproteobacteria > Pseudomonadales > Pseudomonadaceae > Pseudomonas > Pseudomonas sp. DWP2-2. Next base: position 1,162 of record NZ_JAFCVN010000010.1, read on the forward strand.
GGAATGCGCTTTTTCCCTCGTACGTTGATCAGGCAACCCACCATGGACAGAATGGCAAAGGCAACGTTTGGCACGGTGCGGGTATTTGGCATCATCGGGCGAGGCATGCCCTTCGTCGCTGCCGGGCTTGCAGTCTTTGACCTGGTCAGTATTGGTAAGTGTGCCTATGAGGCGAGAAATGGAAGGTAGCCTGGCCAGAGCCGACATCAGCGAAAAAGTGATCCAGCTGTTCGTGGATATCATCGGTTTTATCGACCGAAGCGAAGTGACGGAGCACACCGATTTCATCCATGACTTCGACATCATTGATGACGACGTGACCTGCTTTGTCATGCAGATCAAGTGGCAGTTCAAGCTGCAAGCGACGCAGGAGGATTGGGATCACATCACGACCATCGAGCAGATAGTCGATTTGATCGTCCAGCGTTCGACTCTTCGGTGAGGCCACTGACGCCATCGCAGGCAAGCCAGCTCCCACAGTTGACCGCGTCGCTCGGGCAGTACGCGATCCCTGTGGGAACGATCGCTCAGCCAGCATTTTTCCCATTGGCTTCCAATTGCCCCAACGGCACCCGCCGCTCTATCGCGCTGGACAAAATAATCGAGGTCTTGCTGAAGCCGAACTTCGCTACGCGGTTAATCAGGCTCTCCAACTCGGGCATCGAGCCCACCGCCGCTTGCATGATCACGCAGGGGTCGCCGGTGACGCGGTGGCATTCGGTCAGTTCGGGTATCTCCGCCAGGGCGTCGTACACCTTTTGGCTGCCATGGTTGGTCAGCCGCAACTCAATCACGCATTTAATCGGCAAGCCCACTTTGGATAAATCCACCTTGGCCTGGTAGCCGGTGATCACGCCGCTGGCCTCAAGCTTGGCCACGCGTTCGGCCACGGCGGGTGCGGAAAGGTTCACGGTGCGCGCCAGTTGCGCGTAGGAAGCACGGCCATCTTCAAGCAGGGCGCTAAGGAGCATGCGGTCGTATTTGTCCATGATAAGGCTCCGGTTGCGCGTGGCTTTCGAAAGCACGGTTTATAGCCTTGATAACCATGCTTTGAGAAGTGTATTGGCGTTTTAAACAGGTTTTGTAACTTAAGTTTATCCACCTTCGTTTCTAGAATATGTCTCCCATTTCCTGCCATAGAGCCGCCCAATGCCTGGCCCACGTCGCTTTCCCTTACCGTTGATCGCCGCCTTTTTTGCGTTGTATGTGATCTGGGGTTCCACCTATCTGGTGATTCGTATCGGCGTGGAGTACTGGCCGCCGCTGTTGCTGGCGGGGATTCGGTTTTGCACGGCGGGGGTATTGATGTATGGCTTCCTCAGGTGGCGCGGGGTGCCGGCGCCGACCTGGCCGCAGTGGAAGGCGGCCGGGATGATCGGCATTTTGTTGCTCACCGTGGGCAATGGTGGCGTCAGCGTGGCGGAACATATGGGCGTGTCGTCCGGCGTGGCGGCGCTGGCGGTGGCGACGGTGCCGCTGTTTACCTTGCTGTGTGGGTTTTTCTGGGGCGCGCGTAATACGCGGTTGGAATGGGCCGGGGTGCTGCTGGGGATCATCGGCATCGCCATGCTCAACATGGGCAGCACCTTGCAGTCGAGCCCACTGGGCGCGGTGTTGCTGTTGATGGCGGCGGCGTCCTGGGCCTTCGGCTCGGTGTGGAGCCGCCATTTGCCGCTGCCCCAAGGCGCCATGGCCAGCGCCGCGGAAATGCTCGTGGCTGGCGTGGCGCTGCTGATCGTCAGCGCATTGTCTGGCGAGCACCTGAAGGCCATGCCGCCGCTGGAAGGCTGGCTGGCCCTGGCGTACCTCACGGTGTTCGGCTCGATCATCGCCTTCAACGCTTATATGTACCTGCTCAAGCACGTACGCCCGGCGGCGGCGACCAGCTACGCCTATGTGAACCCGGCCGTCGCCGTGTTGCTGGGGATTGTGTTCGTGGGTGAGAGCATCGGCCTGGAAGAAGCCCTGGCAATGCTGGTGATCATCAGCGCGGTGTTGCTGATCAGCCTGCCCCAATGGCGCAAGCCCAAACCCGAAATAAGGTAAACTGCCGCGCATTACGCCCTTGCGCTGAATTTTTCCTACGGTAACTACATGACTTTCGCCACCCTTGGCCTGATCGAACCCTTGCTGCGCGCCCTTGAGACGCTTGGCTACCAGACCCCGACGCCGGTGCAGGCGCAAGCCATTCCGGCAGTGCTGGCCGGTCGCGACCTGATGGCCGCGGCCCAGACCGGCACCGGCAAGACCGCAGGTTTCGCCTTGCCGCTGCTGCAACTGCTGACCATGGAAGGGCCGAAAGTCGCCGCCAACTCGGCGCGTGCGCTGATCCTGTGCCCCACCCGTGAACTGGCCGAGCAGGTTCATGCCAGCGTTGCCGAGTACGCCCAACACCTGCCGCTGACCACTTACGCGGTGTACGGCGGCGTGAGCATCAACCCGCAGATGATGAAGCTGCGCAAAGGCGTCGACATTCTGGTCGCCACCCCTGGCCGCCTGATCGACCTGTTCCGCCAGAACGCGCTGAAGCTCAACCAGCTGCAAACCCTGGTGCTGGATGAAGCCGACCGCATGCTCGACCTGGGCTTCTCCGAAGAGCTTGCCAACATTTATCGCATGCTGCCGAAAAAGCGCCAGACCCTGTTGTTCTCCGCGACCTTCTCCGATGACATTCGCCTGCTGGCCGGGCAGATGCTCAACGACCCGCTGAGCATCGAAGTCAGCCCGCGCAACGTTGCCGCCAACACCGTCAAGCAGTGGGTGGTGCCGGTGGACAAGAAGCGCAAGCCGGAGCTGTTTGTGCACCTGATGCGCAAGGGCCGTTGGAAGCAAGTGCTGGTGTTCGCCAAGACCCGCAACGGCGTGGATGCGCTGGTGGACAAGTTGCAGGGCCTGGGGATCAACGCCGACGGCATCCATGGCGACAAACCCCAAGCCACCCGCCAACGCGCACTGGACCGCTTCAAGGCCAGCGACGTGCAGATCCTGGTGGCCACCGACGTAGCGGCCCGTGGCCTGGATATCGAAGACCTGCCGCTGGTGGTCAACTTTGATCTGCCCATCGTGGCCGAAGACTACATCCACCGTATCGGCCGTACCGGGCGTGCGGGCAACACCGGTGAGGCGATTTCCCTGGTGTGTGCCGATGAGGTGAACATGCTCTCGGCCATCGAGATGCTGACCCGCCAGACCCTCACCCGCAAAATGGAACCGGAGTTCGAGCCGGAGCACCGCGTGCCGGACACCGATGCCAGCGGGCAGGTGGTGAAGAAACCGAAAAAGCCGAAGAAGCCTAAGGCGTCCGGCGGTGGCGGCAAGCGCAACCTGGGCAAGTGGGTGGACAGTGGGGAAGTAGCCCCGGCTGAGCCGTCGATCAAGCCGGTGCGCAAGGTGCCGGTGTTTAATACTGGGCCGCGTAAGAAGAAGTGATTGATCATTCCCACGCGCGTGGGAACGCATCCTGTGACGCTCTGCGTCACGAACCTAAAGTGGGACGCAGAGCGTCCCTGGCGGCATCCCCACGCAGAGCGTGGGAACGATCAGCGGTGGAGCCACTCCAACATCCCCAGCCCAGCCGCCCGGCCACTGGCAAAACACCCCAGGCAATGGCTTGAGCATCAACCGCTCATCCAGCGCTTCAAACGGGACACCACCCGCCGTGCTGATCGCCTCATCCATCGGCCGCATTTGATCGTTCCCACGCTCCGCGTGGGAACGCATCCTGTGACGCTCTGCGTCACGAACCTAAAGCGGGACGCAGAGCGTCCCTGGCGGCATCCCCACGCAGAGCGTGGGAACGATCAGCGTTGGAGCCATTCCAACATCCCCAGCCCAGCCGCCCGGCCACTGGCAAAACACCCGGTCAGCAAATACCCACCGGTCGGCGCTTCCCAATCGAGCATTTCCCCCGCACAAAACACCCCAGGCAACGGCTTGAGCATCAACCGCTCATCCAGCGCTTCAAACGGCACACCACCCGCCGTGCTGATCGCCTCATCCATCGGCCGCGTTTTCACCAACGTCAGCGGCAACGCCTTGATATCCACCGCCAATTGCGCCGGGTCGGTGAAGTGTTCAGCAGGCGTCAGCTCGCGCAACAACGCCGCTTTCACGCCATCCAACCCCAGCTGACTGTGCAAATGCTTGCTCATCGACCGCGAGCCACGGGGCTTGGCCAATGCGGCCTGCACCTTGTCCAGCGGCTTGCTGGGCAGCAAATCGATATGCACCGTGGCCGCACCGTCGCGGTTGATCGCTTCGCGAATCGGCGCCGATAAGGCGTAAATCAAGCTGCCTTCGATACCGGTGGCGGTGATCACGCATTCGCCCAGCCGAGGCTTGTCATCCCCCAGGCCAATGGCGACGTTTTTCAACGGCGCGCCAGCGAATTTGCTGACCATCAACTCGCTCCATGCCGACACTTCAAACCCGCAGTTGCTCGGTTGCAGCCTCACATAGGGCAGGCCTTTGCCTTCAAACAGGTTGAGCCATGCGCCGTCGGAGCCCAATCGCGACCAGCTGCCGCCGCCCAGGGCCAGCAGCACAGCGTCGCTGTGGACAACTTTTTCGCCGTCCGGGCTGTGGATAAGTAAATCGCCCTCGTCATTCCAACCCGTCCAACGATGACGGGTGTGGATAACCACACCTTGCTCCCGCAGACGCTTGAGCCAGGCGCGCAGCAGTGGCGCGGCTTTCATATCGGTAGGAAATACGCGGCCGGAGGTGCCGACAAAGGTCTGGATACCCAGGCCATGGATCCATTCGCACAACGCCTCGGCGCCAAAGCTGCGCAGCAGCGGCGCCATGTGCGGCGCGCGTTCGGCGTAGCGCGACAGGAACGCCGGGTACGCCTCGGAGTGGGTGATGTTCATGCCGCCCACGCCTGCCAGCAGGAACTTGCGCCCCACCGACGGCATGCCGTCGTACAGGTCCACGCGCACGCCAGCCTGGCTCAAGACTTCGGCGGCCATCAGCCCGGCGGGGCCGCCGCCGATAATGGAGACGTGGTGGGCAGAAGTCTGAGGCATGGGCAGGGCTACGGTGATGTGAATAGGTCGAGCATTCTACCCGACCACGACGCCGCTGCCTGATCAAAAAACGTACACTTTCCTACAGGCCATGCGGTCAAACGCTTGTAGCCGCTTACGCTCAAGTTATCCACAGGCCGTTCCACAGGCATTGTGGGTAACGCTCACACTTCAATGACAGCCTGATGACGTCCATACCCGCTGCGCGCTGTGGTGCAGGATGCCGTGGCGGCGGGCGAGGGCAGGGCGGTCCTTGCTATAGCCGCCACCGATCACGCCCATCACCGGTATGTCGCGGCCCAGGCAGTGGCGCATCACGCTTTCATCACGGGCGGCGACGCCTTCGTCTGTCAGCTTGAGGTAACCAAGGGCGTCGTCCTTGTGCACATCCACGCCGGCGTCGTACAGCACCAGGTCCGGCTGGTAGAGCGGCAGCAGGTAGTTGAGCGCGTCATCCACCACCTTGAGGTAGTCGGCATCGCCCATGCCCATGGGCAGCGGGATGTCCCAGTCGCTCTGGGCCTTGCGTGCCGGGAAGTTCTTTTCGCAGTGCAGCGACACGGTGATGGCGTCTGGCGTGTTGTGCAGGATGCGTGCGGTGCCGTCACCCTGGTGTACGTCGCAATCGAAGATCAACACGCGATTGACCCGGCCGCTGGCTAACAGGTAATGGCTGATCACCGCCAGGTCATTAAAAATGCAGAAACCCGCCGGATAATCGTAATGAGCATGGTGGGTGCCACCGGCCAAATGGCAGGCCAGGCCATGTTCAAGGGCCTGTTCGGCGGCCAGGATCGAGCCGCCCACCGCACGCACCGTGCGCCGGGCCAGGGCTTCGCTCCACGGCAGGCCAAGGCGGCGTTGGTCCTCGCGGGACAGTTCGCCGCTCATGTAGCGTTCGATATACCCAGGTTCATGGGCCAGGGCCAAAATGTCTGCCGGGCACAGCGGCGGGCGCAGCAATTGGCTGTCTTCGGTGAGGCCGCTGTCCACCAGGTGGTCACGCAACAGGCGAAACTTGTCCATGGGGAACCGGTGGTCCGCCGGGAACTCAGGGCTGTAGTCTTCGTGGTAGATCAATGGCAAGGGCATGGGATTTTCTGACGGGAACCTGCGACGGATCTTAACAGCGCTGTACACTCACGCACATGGCAAGGCAGGGGGGACCCATGGAGCCGATACAGGAATTGGAAAGTGCACGCTTGGTGCTGCGCCAATGGCGCGACAGCGACCTGCCGGACTTTGCGCGCATGTGCGCCGACCCACAGGTAATGCGTTACTTCCCGGCTCAATTGAGCCACTTGGAGAGCGCAGCGTTGATCGGCCGGATTCGCGGGCATTTTGCTGAATATGGCTTTGGGTTCTGGGCTTTGCAGCGCAAGGACACCGGTGAATTTATCGGCCTGACGGGCCTTGCGAATGTCAGCTTCGAAGCCGGCTTTACCCCGGCGGTGGAAATTGGCTGGCGCCTGGCCCGCGAACATTGGGGCCTGGGTTATGCCAGTGAGGCGGCCTGGACGGCGTTGCGCTGTGGTTTTGACCGCTTGCAACTGGACGAAATCCTGGCCTTCACCACTGAAGCCAATCTGCCCTCACAAAAAGTCATGCAGGCCATCGGTATGCATTACGATCCGCAGGCAGATTTTGAACACCCGAAAGTCGCAGCCGGTGACCCGCTGCGCCCGCATGTTTTGTACCGCATCACCCGCGCCCAATGGTTGGACACGCTGCACGGATAAGCAGGCGGTCATGCTCAACAGAAACCCGTAGGAGCGAGCTTGCTTGCGAAGAACGCAAGAGCGCTGCGGTAAACCAGAAGCGCTGCGTCATCGTTAACGACCTTCGCGAGCAAGCTCGCTCCTACAGGTGGATACCGTTTTGCTTTGAGGAGAGTTTCAATGAGCCAAGTATTGGAAGATCTGGTGGACTTGCTGACCCTGGAGCCGATCGAGGAAAACCTCTTTCGCGGCCGCAGCCAGGACCTGGGCTTTCGCCAACTGTTCGGCGGCCAAGTGCTCGGCCAGTCGCTGTCGGCGGCCAGCCAGACCGTAGAAGAAGCTCGGCATGTGCATTCCCTGCACGGTTATTTCCTGCGCCCTGGCGATGCCGCGTTGCCGGTGGTGTATTCGGTGGACCGCGTGCGCGACGGTGGCAGTTTCAGCACGCGTCGTGTCACCGCGATTCAAAAGGGCAATCCGATCTTCACCTGCACGACCTCGTTCCAGTACGACGAAGCAGGCTTCGAGCACCAGACCACCATGCCGGTGGTAGTGGGCCCGGAAAACCTGCCGTCGGAGCTGGAGCTGACCCAGCAACGTGCGCACCTGATCCCCGAGCACATGCGCGACAAGCTGCTGTGCCCCAAGCCCATCGAAGTGCGCCCGGTCACCGAAAAAGACCCGTTCAACCCGCAGCCGTCCGACCCGGTCAAGTACGTGTGGTTTCGTGCCGACGGTGCCTTGGCGGACACGCCGGCGCTGCATAAGTACCTGTTGGCCTACGCCTCGGACTTCGGCCTGTTGACCACCTCGTTACTGCCCCATGGCAAGACCGTGTGGCAGAAAGACATGCAGGTCGCCAGCCTCGATCACGCGCTGTGGTTCCACGCCGACCTGCGTGCCGATGACTGGTTGCTGTACGCCATGGACAGCCCGTGGGCCGGCAACTCCCGGGGTTTCTCCCGGGGCAGCGTGTACAACCGCGCCGGGCAACTGGTGGCGTCGGTGACCCAGGAAGGTTTGATCCGCCATCGCAAGGATTGGGCATGAGCCTCGGCGACGTGAAGCACTGGGTGTTCGACATGGATGGCACCCTCACGGTGGCGGTGCATGATTTTGCCGCTATCCGCGTGGCGCTGGACATTCCACCTGAAGACGACATCCTCACGCACCTGGCGGCCTTGCCGGCGCCGGTTGCAGCGGCCAAGCACGCCTGGTTGCTGGAGCACGAGCGTGAGCTGGCCCTGGGTTCGGTGGCGGCGCAAGGCGCGGTGGAACTGGTACGCGAATTGGCCGGGCGCGGTTATCGCTTGGGGATCCTGACCCGTAATGCGCGGGAGCTGGCCCATATCACCCTGGAGGCGATAGGCCTGGCGGACTGCTTTGCCATTGAGGACGTGCTGGGGCGCGATGATGCGCCGCACAAGCCGGATCCCGGTGGGTTGCTGAAACTGGCGGCGGCTTGGGACGTAGCACCGCGCGAAATGGTGATGGTGGGGGATTATCGCTTTGACCTGGATTGTGGCCGGGCAGCGGGCACCAAGACGGTGTTGGTGAACTTGCCGGAGAACCCTTGGCCGGAATTGGCGGATTGGCACGCCGAGGATTGTGCGGCGTTGCGCCGAATGATCTAAGCCGGGCGACAGAGAGCAAATGTGGGAGCTGGCTTGCCTGCGATAGCGGTGGGTCAGCTGACACTTTATCAACTGACAGTCCGCTATCGCAGGCAAGCCAGCTCCCACATTTTGATGGGGTTCCTTCAGGTGCTACTGAGCGAACAGTACCTTTTCTCCCTCTGGCGAGGTAAACATCTTATCCCCGTCATGCCCCACCCCCGGCACTTCTACCAGCCGGTGGCCCAACTGCGGATGCCGCTGCTTGAGGTAGTCAAAGTAGTTGTGGCCACGAAGCAGTCGATACGCACCCTGGGTTTCGGCTTCGCAGCTTTTATCCAATGCCGGGTGGTTGGGGTCGGTGTCCTGCTGGCCCAACAGGTAAGTGATGTCGCGTGAGACGTAGTCTTGTTCCAGTTGCTGGGCACCTCGGTCACCCACGTAATCCGGCAGGTTTTGCATGCCGTACTTCCAGTCGTTGAAGCCTGGGCAATTGGCGATGTCGAACGTCACCGGGCGTTGCGGGCTGAAGTACGCATAGGACGACGGGTTAGCCACCACATACCGCAGGCGGATGCCCTCGGAATTCAGCAATGGGTGGTCGTGGCCGGTGAGGGCGAAGCGCTGCACCACTTGGCCGCCACCGGAATGCCCGGCGACCACGATTTCTTTCAGTGCCGGAAACAGTTTGCGGTTGCCCAAGTGCTTGATGATCTGGTCCAGAGCGCCATACGAGCTGATCTGCCCTGGGCCGGTGGACGCTTCGCCGGCCATCCAGTCGTTACCCTTCCAACGCAATACCTCGTCGCCCAGGCGGTTGCGCTTCACGTCGGCTTGATTGAGAAACTGCGGTGCGATCACCAGCGTACTGCCGCCCACCCCGGCATGCTCGGCGGCGTCGATGCCGCTTTGCAGGTAGGTTTGCGCATTGCGCAGGCGGCCATGCACGATGATCAGCGCACGCGTGACCTTGGGCAGCGGCTGGCGCCAGTCCTGGCTCACGCCCAGGCTGAGCTCGCCGGCTTCTAGATGAAAACGTTCGGGGCTGACCACCTTGACGCCGTGTCCGGCTGCGAAGGTGCAACAAGACACGAGCACACCCAGCAGTAACCCCAGTCGTTTGATCATTTAGAGACTCTTGGCCGCGAAGGTATCGCATTGAGTGATCTGGCCCTGGGCGAAGCCGGTCTTGAACCAGCGCACGCGCTGGGCCGAGGTGCCGTGGGTGAACGAGTCTGGTACCACGCGCCCCTGTCCCTGTTGCTGCAAGCGGTCATCGCCGATGGCATTGGCTGCGTTCAGGGCCTCTTCGATATCGCCGGGTTCCAGCCAGTTCAGGCGTTTTTGCGCATGGCTGGCCCACACGCCGGCAAAGCAATCGGCTTGCAATTCCTGGCGAACCAGCAGGCCACCGTCGCCTTCCATCTGCCGACCCTGTTGGCGCGCTGCCTGGATCTTGGACGAGATGCCCAGCAACGTTTGTACGTGGTGCCCGATTTCGTGGGCGATCACGTAGGCCTGGGCGAAATCACCGGCGGCCTGGAAGCGTTGCGACATTTCCCGGAAAAAATCCAGGTCCAGGTACACCTGCTGGTCAGCCGGGCAGTAGAACGGGCCGCTGGCTGAGGTGGCGCCACCACAGGCAGAGTTGACCCGGCCACGGAACAGGATCAGTTTCGGGTTCTTATAGGCCAACCCATTTTCCTGGAACACCTGGCCCCAGGTGTCTTCGGTATCGCCCAGCACGGCGCGCACAAAGTCGGCTTGCTCATCGTTGGCTGGCGGCGCTTGACGCGGCTGGGTGCTGACCGACGGCGCCTGTTCCATCTGGCCGGTCAATTGGCCAAGAATCTGCATCGGGTCCTGGCCGGTCAGCCAGCCAATGCCGACGATCAGCACGATGGCCGTGAGGCTCAGGCCCTTGCCGCCGCCGAAGCGCATACCGCCACCGCCGCCGCCACTGTCGTTACGGGCATCCACCACGTTGTCGCTGCGTCGGCCTTTTTTCCATAGCATGGGAGCAATCCTCTGTGTGCTAACCGTGATTGATTATGGCCGGTATTAACGGCAATAGCCTTCGCCAGTGGCAACGATCAGGCAGTCTTTTTTATCCGCCAGCCACTTCAAACCGGTGGCGGCGCCATCGCCAGCGCGCAACAGCTGCGGGCCGTCGGGGCGGGTGAAGGCGATGCCGTCTTCAGCGGCCTCACCTTTGAAGGTGCCGGCGTCATCGGCGTCCAGGCCATATTGCATGGTGAGAAGGTAGTGGCCGCGGCCAATGCTGTCGTCCTTGGCGATGGTCAGGTGCAAGCCTTCGACGCCGACCCACTTGCCGACCCATTTATCGGTGGGCGGGGTTTCGGGCACCAGGGTCGCTTGCACGGAGGCGGGCGCGGGCTTGGGGGCTTCTTTCGGGGTTTTATCGCAGGCGGCGAGCAGGGCGAGGGCAGACAGGGCACAGAGGATTTTTTTCATAGCGGCAAGGCCTTGGTTAAAAAGTGTGCAACGCCGGGGCGAGCGTGCAGCGTTGGACTCGGATCCATCGATTTAGTGCGCTGTTCGCCCGGTGTTTGGTTATGCTCTTGGGGCAGACTCCGGCCCGGCTGCTAGATTACCGGGTTGAGCGCGACTTGGTTCAGCGCTCAGCGTCCCGCTCGCCACACAAGAGAATTCAATGACTGTCAGTACCCCGCTCTCCGGCGTCAACCATCCGTTCAAAGGCATCCTGCTGATTGTGCTGGCGACGTTCCTGTTCTCCAGCCACGACGCCTTGTCCAAATACCTGGCCGGGTTTTACCCGATCGTGATGGTGGTGTGGGCGCGGTACATGGTGCACACCTTGCTGATGGCCGGGATCTTCCTGCCGCAATCGGGCTTGCGCGTGTTGCGCAGCAAGCGGCCGGGCATGCAGGTGGTGCGGGCGTTATGCCTGTTGGGCACCAGCCTGTTCTTCACCACAGCGCTGCATTACATCCCGTTGGCCGAAGCTACAGCGGTGAACTTCCTTGCGCCGATCCTGGTGACGGCGCTGTCGGTGCCGTTGCTCGGTGAGCACGTGACCCGTGGCCAGTGGCTGGCGGTGATCTGCGGGTTTATCGGCGTGGTGATCATTATCCACCCCGGCGGCGAGCTGTTTACCCCGGCGGTACTGCTGCCGCTGTGCTCGGCGCTGTTCTTCTGCTTCTACCAGTTGCTCACGCGCATCCTCAGCCAATACGACAGCCCGACTACCAGCAACTTCTTCGCCGGCCTGTGCAACACCTTGGTGATGAGTGCGATGGTGCCGTTCTTCTGGCAAGTGCCGACGTTGTGGCACGCGGTGATGATGCTGGCGCTGGGCACCTGCGGGATGACCGCACACCTGATGCTCACCCAGGCGTTCCGCTTCGCGGCGCCGGCCTTGCTGGCGCCGTTTGGCTATTGCCAGATCGTGTTCGCGGGGTTGTTGGGCTGGCTGGTGTTCAGCCATACCCCCGATATGACCACGGTGGTGGGTATCGGGGTGATCTGCATGAGCGGGTTGGCCGCTGCCTGGCAGCAGCGGCGGCGTTAGTTAAACGTCTACCGTGGGGATCTTGCGCGGCGCCATGAAGTACATCCACACCAGTGCGATGAAGTACATCGCCGGGATCAGGGTGAACAACACCGTGTAGTTGTTGTGGGTCACCGTGAGGATATGGCCGACGATCTGGGTCATGAACATGCCGCCGATGGCCGCGCACATGCCGCCGAAACCGAACACCGTGCTCATCATGTGCTTGGGCGTGTAGTCCATCACCAGGCTCCAGATGTTGGCGGTCCAGGCCTGATGCGCGCCGATGGCCAGGGAGATGGCGAACACCGCGACCCACAGCTGGCTGGAGCCGGCCGCCATGATCACGCCGACGATGCAGCAGGCGAACAGCAACATCGACAACAGCCGCGCCTTGATCGAGTTCATCCCACGGCCGATCAGGAATGACGACAGGATCCCACCGCCCACGCTGCCAAAGTCGGCGGTGAGGTAAATGATGATCAGCGGAATGCCCATCTGGGTCACGTTGATGCCCAGGTTGTATTGCTGGTTCAAGAACGGCGGCAGCCAATACAGGTAGAACCAGAACACCGGCGCAGTGAGCGAGTAGGCAAGGGCGAAGGCCCAGGTGCCGCGCATGCGCAGGATGCGGCTGAACGGCACGCGGGGTTGTTCCGGCTCGACTTCCTGTTGCACGTAGTCCAGTTCGGATTGTTTAACGGTGGGGTGGTCTTCCGGGTTGTAGTACTTCAAGCCCCAGAGCACCAGCCAGATACCGCCGAGTGCCGACATGCACAGGAACGCTGCCTGCCAGCCCCACACGTGCAGGATCAACGGCAGCAGCATGGGCGTCATCATCGCGCCGACGTTGGTGCCGGCGTTGAAGATGCCGGTGGCCACTGCCCGTTCACCCGCCGGGAACCACAAGCGTGTGGTCTTGACGCAGGCCGGGTAGTTGGCGGCTTCGGTCAGCCCGAGGACAAACCGGCAGACCATAAAGCCGATCGCCGAGGTGGCCAGGCCATGGGCGCCGGTGGCCAGGCTCCACAGCAGCACGGCGCAGAAGAACACGCGCTTGACGCCGACCCGGTCGATCAAGCGGCCTTGCAGCACAAAGCCGATGGCGTAGCCGACCTGGAACCAGAAGTTGATGTTGGCGTAGTCCATCGCCGTCCAGCTCATTTCCTTGGCGAGGATCGGTTGCATCACGCCCAGGGCGGCGCGGTCGATGTAGTTCAAGGTGGTGGCAAAGAACACCAGGGCCAGCATGCCCCAGCGCGTTTTACCCACGGCCAGGGCACCGCGGATCTTGTCGCCGATGCCGGCGTGCGGGTTGCCCGGGCGCGCGGCCAGGGCTGAATTTTGCAGAGGCATGAGGTTTGTACCCGTTTTTTGAAATTCTTATGGTGTGTTCTGGGTCTTTGTTACATGAGCGAATTGCCCGGTCGATGGTGCGCAGTGGTTAAAAAGTCGTCAATTCGCCAAAGAGGCTTAGTGTTCGATAATCGCACCAAAAACTAACCGGTTCGTACATTTTAATTGCTGCCTGTAGGCTGGGGGCGAATAATTTGCCACAAACAACAATTGCCGGGAGTCTTCCATGCAACGTTCTATTGCCACTGTGTCCTTGAGCGGCACCCTGCCGGAAAAACTCGAAGCCATCGCCGCCGCCGGGTTTGATGGGGTGGAGATCTTTGAGAACGACTTGTTGTATTACGACGGCAGCCCTCGGGAAGTCCGGCAGATGTGCGCCGACCTCGGCATCGCCATCACCCTGTTCCAGCCGTTTCGCGACTTCGAAGGCTGCCGCCGTGATCGCCTGGCACGCAACCTGGAGCGTGCCGAACGCAAGTTTGACTTGATGCAGGAGCTGGGCACCGATCTGGTATTGGTGTGCAGCAACGCCTCGGCCGACAGCGTGGGCGACGAACGCATTCTGCTCGATGACCTGAGCCTGCTGGCCGAACATGCGGGCAAGCGCGGCCTGCGCATCGGCTATGAAGCTCTGGCCTGGGGCAAGCATGTGAACACCTGGCAGCAGGTGTGGAACCTGGTGCGCCAGGTCGATCACCCAAGCCTCGGTGTGTTGCTCGACAGCTTCCACACCTTGTCGCTCAAGGGCGACCCGAGTGGCATCGCGCAGATCCCCGGCGACAAGATTTTCTTTGTGCAAATGGCCGACGCGCCGATCCTGGCCATGGATGTGCTGGAGTGGAGCCGGCATTTCCGCTGCTTCCCAGGCCAGGGCGAATTTGACCTGGCGGGCTTTCTCGCGCCGATCATCCAGAGTGGCTACACCGGGCCGTTGTCCCTGGAAATTTTCAATGACGGTTTTCGTGCTGCGCCGACCCGCGCGAATGCGGCGGATGGCTTGCGGTCACTGTTGTACCTGGAAGAAAAAACCCGCCAGCGCCTGGCTGAAGAAGCCCCCGCTGCGCCCGTGGATATCCTGTTTGAAACTCCGGCGGCCAGCGAATACGACGGTATCGAGTTTCTTGAATTTGCCGTGGACGAAAGCCTCGGCGCCAAACTGACCCACTGGTTGGAGCGCCTGGGTTTCGCCAGGGCCGGCCAGCATCGCTCCAAGAATGTGAGCCTGTTGCGCCAGGGTGACATCAACCTGATCCTCAACTGCGAACCCTATTCCTTCGCCCACAACTTTTTCGAGGCCCACGGCCCGTCGCTGTGCGCCACGGCAATTCGGGTCAAGGACAGTGCCAAGGCCCTGGAGCGGGCGGTGGCCTACAAGGGCCAGCCTTATCGCGGCCTGGTCGGCCCCAACGAGCTGGAATTGGCCGCCGTGCGTGCACCGGATGGCAGCCTGATTTACCTGGTCGACCCCAGCGAAGGCGGGCTGTACGACACCGATTTCAACCTGCAAACGGCTGCACCCGCCAGTGGCGGCTTGCTGCGCATCGACCATATGGCCATGGCGCTGCCGGCCGACAGCCTCGACAGTTGGGTGTTGTTCTACAAAAGCCTGCTGGATTTCGAAGCCGATGACGAAGTGGTCCTGCCCGACCCCTACGGCCTGGTGAAAAGCCGTGCGTTGCGCAGCCGTTGCAGTTCGATTCGCCTGCCGTTGAATATCTCCGAAAACCGCAACACGGCGATTTCCCACGCGCTCTCCAGCTATCGCGGTTCGGGCGTGCACCACATTGCCTTCGATTGCGCGGATATTTTCGCCGAGGTACGCCGGGCCAAAGAGGCCGGTGTGCCGTTGCTGGATATCCCGCTCAACTATTACGACGACCTGGCGGCACGCTTCGATTTCGACGATGAGTTCCTCAGTGAGTTGGCGTATTACAACGTGCTGTACGACCGCGACGCCCAGGGCGGTGAGTTGTTTCATGTGTACACCGAGGCGTTCGAGGGGCGGTTTTTCTTCGAGATCATCCAGCGCAAGAATGGCTATGCCGGCTACGGCGCTGCCAACGTGGCGGTGCGTCTGGCGGCGATGGCCAAGTCGCGCAGTGGGGCGGTACGCCAGGCTCGGCTATAACCGCAAGGCAGGTGCTTCCTTCGGGGAGCGCCGCGGCCCATAATCAGCGCCTGCACAACAATGGCCGTGAGCGCACCATGACCTCGAGTCCCGATCTCCCCGCGGTAGCTGACGCACCGCGCAAGAGTCGCAAGAACAATCCGGAAAAGACCCGGGAGAATATTCTCCAGGAAGCCATTGTCGAGTTTGTTCAACAGGGCCTGGCCGGCGCTCGCGTAGACGCCATCGCTGAGCGCATCCATACCTCCAAGCGCATGATCTATTACTACTTCGGCAGTAAGGAGCAGTTATACGTCGAGGTATTGGAGAAGCTCTACGGCGATATCCGCAACACCGAAACCCGCATGAACCTCACGGCCCTGGAGCCGCGTGAGGCGATTCGCCGGCTGGTGGAATTCACCTTCGATCACCACGACCAGAATGTGGATTTCGTGCGCATCGTCAGCATCGAAAATATCCACAACGCCGAGTACGTCAAGCGCACCGACACCATCAAGGCGATGAACAGCAAAATCCTGGAAGGGTTGGGGGAGACCTTGCGCCGCGGGGCTGAGTTGGGGCTGTTTCGCGAAGGGCTGGAGCCGCTGGATGTGCACTTGCTGATCAACTCGTTCAGCTTTTATCGGGTGTCCAACCGGCACACCTTCAGCGAGATTTTCCAGATCGAGCTGTCGGATGAGGCGATCAAGCAGCGCCATCGGGAGATGATTTGCGAGTCGGTGCTGCGCTACCTGCAAGCCTGAGAACTGATCGTTCCCACGCACTGCGTGGGAATGCCGACATGGACGCTCTGCGTCTGCTGTCAAAGTCGTGACGCGGAGCGTCACGTGAGGCGTTTCCACGCAGAGCGTGGGAACGATCATGATGGGGTTGCATCCCTAGATATTCATGCTCTGGAAGTGCGCCAGCATTCTGTCTGCATCCGCCACTTCGCCGCTGAACAACTCAAACGCCTTCACCGCCTGAAACACCGCCATATTGCCGCCATCCAGGGTACGGCAACCCAAGGCGCGCGCGTCGCGCAGCAGTTGGGTTTCCAGCGGGAAGTACACAATTTCCGCCACCCACAATTCAGCCCGCAACAACGCCGCAGGCACAGGCGTGCCGGGCAGCTTGGCCATGCCCATCGGCGTGGTGTTCACCAGGCCATCGGCTTCGGCCATGGCGTTTTCCAAGTGGCTGCCGACTTGAGCGCGACCGATGCCGAACTGCTGGGCAAGGTTATCCACAAGGTCCTGGGCGCGAGTGCGGTCGACATCGAAGATGCTCAAGTACTCCACGCCTTCTGCCAACAGTGCATGGGCCACTGCCGCGCCCGCACCACCGGCGCCCATCTGCACCACGCGTTGGCGCGGTACGTTGTGCAAGTTGCGCCGAAAGCCTTCGGCGAACCCCAGGCAGTCGGTGTTATGACCGATGCGTTTGCCACCCTTGAACACTACGGTGTTGACCGCACCAATGCCCCTGGCTTCATCGGAGAGCTCATCGAGCAAAGGCAGGATCGCCTGCTTGCACGGGTAGGTAATGTTCAGCCCGGTGAAGTGCATCAGCTCGGCGGCCCGTAGTAATTCCGGCAGGGCGCTGAGGTCCAGGTGCAGCGGCTCCAGGTCGATCAGGCGATACAGGTAGCGCAAGCCCTGGGCGTCGCCTTCCTGCTCGTGCAGTGCCGGTGTGCGTGAGGCCTGGATGCCGGCGCCGATCAGGCCCGCGAGTATGCGTGGTTTCATCAGGTGCGTCCCTTCAGCGTCAGGCTGAAATGTTCCAGTGCCAGGTGGTAGCCATGGCTGCCAAACCCGGCCAGCACGGCCTGGGCGATCGGTGACACAAACGAGTGATGACGAAAGGCTTCACGGGCATGCACGTTGGATAAATGCACTTCGATCACCGGCACTTCACTGGCCACCAGGGCATCGCGGATCGCGACCGAAGTGTGAGTCCAGGCCGCCGGGTTGATCACAATACCCGCGCAGCGGTTGCGGGCGCCGTGGATCCAGTCGAGCAATTCGCCCTCGTGGTTGGTCTGGCGAAACTCGATCTTCAGCCCGAGCTTGTCGGCGCTGCGACCA
The DNA here is from genome assembly GCF_049897065.1 of Pseudomonas sp. DWP2-2. NCBI lineage: Bacteria > Pseudomonadati > Pseudomonadota > Gammaproteobacteria > Pseudomonadales > Pseudomonadaceae > Pseudomonas > Pseudomonas sp. DWP2-2. Next base: position 18,602 of record NZ_JAFCVN010000010.1, read on the forward strand.
CACAGGGCGGCAATGTCGGCCAGGGTTTCATGGCCATAAGTGGCAGGCTCGCGGGTGCCGAGCAGGTTGAGATTGGGGCCGTTGAGCACCAGCACGATGGGCGGCATAGAGGCTTCTCCACAGTTCTTATTGGTTGTGGAGTCAAAATGTACTGGTTGGTTAATTTGGTCAATGGATGGCTGCGGATCTGTTCGGTGATCGAACGTTTAATAAATGCAATTGCTGGATCACCGGCTGATGTGCATTCGGTTGAAGTATTGCGCGAGGTTGCTGAACGAGGAGGACTTTCGAGCATTGGCCGGGTCGTTCCAGTTGTTGGCATCACTGGTTACAACCCGGCATTCGCCGGTTTTTTTGTGGTTACTAATCTGTGAATCAGCTTCGGGAATAGGAGCCGGTTGTCGGGTGTGCAGAGGGAAATTGTTACCTGACGGAAAATAACCTAACGGATGGGTTACGATGCGAGTAGGTGCTTACAAAGGCTATGTCATTTCGGTGTTTATCAGGGATGAGCATTGCCCGCCCCATGTGCATGTCAGAGGCAAGGGATGGGATGCGCGGTTTCGTTTCAGTTTCCTGGATGGGGAAGTTGAGTTGTGGGATGTGGAGCCTGAACGGAGGCGGCCACCCACAGCACTTCTGAAGGAGATACGCGGGGCGATCATGCAGCGGCACTACTTGGCGCGGGCACGCAGGATTTGGTGGGAAAAACTGCAGACGGTTTGCCTGGAAAATCATTCCTGGAATTGGGACGCTGGTGAGTTGGTTCCAGGATTGGTCATTCGACACGGCGTCTATGTCATCGCCAGCGCCAGGCACGATGTCATAGCGCAACGGACTATTTTGAATCTGGTAAGAGCGCCAGATTGCGTGGGGATTAATTTATGAAAATCATAAAAGCCAAAGTCACACCTTATGTACCTCTCACTGAAGCCGACGTTGACAAGGCAATCGCCCGAGGACGCAGGTTGAAACGCCTGTACGCCAACGCCAGTAACGTACGTTATGAAAACGATTGCCTCTCCATTGGCTTCAGCGATGGCAGCCGCGTTGTGTTGCCGGTGGCTGGCCTGCCGGAGTTCGAAGGGTTTTCAGAGAAGGATTTCCAGCAGTTGGAAGTGACTTTCGGAGGCAAGGCGATTAGCTGTGAAGCGCAGGACCTGGATGTTTCGATCACAGGGTTGATCGCTACAAGCCAGCCGCTGATGGACCTGGCAACCAGCCTGGTGGCATCGCGCAATGGTCGCAAAAGCAGCGCGGCCAAGACCGCAGCGGCCCGGGCCAATGGCAAGAAGGGGGGCCGGCCACGCAAGGAAGTACCGCAGCCCCCAGAGACAACAGACACTTGAATAACTGTAAGAGCGAGCAAGCTCGCTCCTACCTCGCAGATTTATCGGCGGGTCAGCAACACACCCGACTCCATATGGTGCGTCCACGGGAACTGGTCAAACATTGCACACTGGGTGATCCGGTGCGTGTCGTGCAGTTGCGCGATATTCGCCGCCAGCGTCTCCGGGTTGCAGGAGATGTACAGGATGTTGTCGAAGCGCCGGGTCAGCTCGCAGGTGTCCGGGTCCATGCCAGCGCGGGGCGGGTCGACGAAGACGCTACCGAACTCGTAACTTTTCAGGTCGATGCCGTGCAGGCGGCGGAACGGGCGCACTTCGTTCAGGGCTTGGGTGAGTTCTTCGGCGGAGAGGCGCACCAGGGTGACGTTCTCCACGCCATTTTCATCCAGGTTGCTCAGGGCCGCATTCACCGAGGTCTTGCTGATCTCGGTGGCCAGCACCTTGCGCACGCGGGTCGCCAGCGGCAGGGTGAAGTTGCCGTTGCCGCAGTACAGCTCCAACAAATCGTCCGGGCGATCGCCCAGCGCTTCGTAGGCCCAGTTGAGCATCTTCTGGTTCACCGTGCCGTTGGGCTGGGTGAACGCGCCTTCGGGTTGGCGGTAGCTGAAGGTGCGCCCACCGACGTCGAGTTTCTCCACCACGTAGTCATGGCCGATCACATCGCGCTTGCCCTTGGAACGGCCGATGATGCTCACATTCAGCTCAGCGGCCAATGTGTTCGCGGCGGTGTGCCAATGTTCGTCCAGCGGGCGGTGATAACACAGGGTGATCATCGCGTCGCCGGCCAGGGTGGTGAGGAACTCCACCTGGAACAGCTTGTGGCTCAGGGCAGCGCTGGCTTGCCAGGCGGCCTTGAGTTGCGGCATCAACTGGTTGATGCGCTGGCTGGCAATGGGGAACTCTTCGATGAGGATCGGCGTGCGCTTGTCGTCCTGGGAAAACATTGCGTAATGGCGATCACCGCCTTCGCGCCACAGGCGGAACTCCGCGCGCAGGCGGAAGTGCTGCAGCGGCGAGTCGAAGACCTGCGGCTCGGGCGCGTCGAACGGTGCGAGCAGGTCACGCAGGCGCGTGACCTTGTCTTGCAGTTGAGCGGTGTAGCTTGCGGCGTCGAAAGTCATGCGTTGAACCAGCCCAGCTTGATCACAAACAGGATCGACAGGATCACCAGTGCCGGGTTCAGCTCACGGTAGCGGCCCGAAAGCAGCTTGATAGCGGTCCAGGCGATGAAACCGAAGGCGATGCCGTTGGCGATGGAGTAAGTGAAGGGCATCGCCAGGGCGGTGATCACCACCGGCGCTGCCACCGTAATGTCGTCCCAGTCGATTTCGGCCAGGCCTTGGCTCATCAGCACCGCCACAAACAGCAAGGCTGGCGCGGTGGCATAGGCCGGCACGCTGGCGGCCAATGGCGAGAAGAACAGCGCCAGCAAAAACAGAATCGCGACCACGATGGCGGTCAAGCCGGTCCGGCCACCGGCGCTCACGCCTGCAGCCGATTCGATGTAGCTGGTGGTGGTCGAGGTGCCCAGCAGGGAGCCGGCCATGGCGGCGGTGCTGTCGGCAATCAGCGCGCGGCCCATTTTCGGCATATGGCCGTCCTTGCCCATCAGGCCGGCGCGCTTGGCGACGCCGATCAGGGTGCCGGAGTTGTCGAACAGGTCAACGAACAGGAAGGCGAAGATCACGCTGACCAGGCCGATGTCCAGCGCGCCCTTGATATCCAGCTGCAGGAAGGTCGGCGCCAGGGACGGCGGTACCGAGGTCACACCGATGAACGGCGTGAAGCCCAGGACGATGGAGGCGACGGTCACCGCCAGGATGCCGATCAGCACTGCGCCGCGTACGGCCAGGGCTTCCAGCGCGACGATCAGCACGAAACCCAGGGTGGCCAGGATCGGCGCCGGTTGTTTCAGGTCGCCCAGGCCAACCATGGTGGCCGGGTTGCTCACCACGATACCGGCGTTATGCAGGGCGATCAGCGCCAGGAACAGGCCGATGCCGGCGGCAATCGCCGAGCGCAGCGGCAGCGGGATGGCATTGATGATCCACTCGCGGATGCGGAAGATCGACAGCAGGAAGAACAGCACCGCCGAAATGAACACCGCGCCCAGCGCCACTTGCCAGGTGTGGCCCATGTGCAGGACCACGGTGTAGGTGAAGAAGGCGTTGAGACCCATGCCCGGTGCCAGGGCAATCGGGTAGTTGGCGATCAGGCCCATCACGGTCGAACCGATGGCGGCCGCCAGGCAGGTGGCGACAAACACCGCGCCCTTGTCCATGCCGGTCTCGCCGAGGATGCTCGGGTTCACGAACAGGATGTAGGCCATGGCCAGGAAGGTGGTGATCCCCGCGAGAATCTCGGTGCGCACATTGGTGTTGTGGGCTTTGAGTTGAAACAGCTTTTCCAGCATGCCGGCTCCCTGTGACGCTATTGTGCGTCGTGATTTGTTGACCTCTAAGTCAAAGCACAAACTGCGCCAAACGCTTGTGGTTTCAGAGAGGATCGGAAAAAGCGGCGCATCATACCAGCAGCCGAGGCTGTGTGGCGCATGGGCTTGAGGCATACTGCGCCGACGTTCAATACCGGGTCATTGCCAGCATGAAAAAAGCCAACCCGTGGAGTCTAGCTCTGATCGCCAGTATCAGCCTGTGGCTGGGCGCGGCACCGGCATGGGGCGCGGCTGCACCGGCCTTGAGCGAGGTGCGGGTGTTCAAGGTGGAATCGGCCAACTGCAGCGAAGCGATCCCGGAGCGGGTCAACACCACCCAGATGTGCGAGCACCGCGGGCCCACCCAGGTCTCGGTGATGGAAGTGGGCCTGGGCAACAGCCCCATGGGCCGCTTCAACGGCGCAGAGTTGAATGGGCAACGCACAGCGGTGTGCCAGGTCGGCAACATCAGTGAGGCGTGCAACGGCGTGGGCACCTTGATGGGCTACATCTATGTGTTCGACCTGAACGTCCAGGCCCAGGGCTGGTTCGAATTCACCAATACCTCGATCAACCCGCCGCAAAACACCCTGAAAGCCCAGCTCAATATCCGCTGATCAATCATCTTGAACGCTCAAAACCCCGGGAAGTCGTACCCCTAAGACGGCGATTTTTCTGAACGCCGCGGACGTACACCAACCCGTGAGGTGTTTATGAGCGCGACCCCCAATGGCGCGGCGGCCCAGCCGTTCGTCGCCCACCCGATACGCCTGACACTCAACGGCCAGGATCGCCAACTGAACGTGTTGCCCTGGACCACCTTGCTGGACTTGCTGCGTGAACAGTTGGACCTGGTGGGCAGCAAAAAAGGCTGCGACCACGGCCAGTGCGGCGCCTGCACCGTGTTGCGTGACGGCAAACGCGTGAATGCCTGCCTGACCCTGGCCGTGATGTGCGACGGCGCCGAATTGACCACCGTCGAAGGCCTGGCCGACGGCGACCAACTGCATCCCATGCAACAGGCCTTTATCCAGCACGACGCTTTCCAGTGCGGCTATTGCACCCCCGGGCAGATCTGTTCTGCCGTGGGCCTGGCCAATGAAGGCCGCGCCCACGACCGTGCGCAGATCCAGGAATTGATGAGCGGCAACCTGTGCCGCTGCGGCGCCTACAACAACATCCGCGATGCCATCGAAGACGCGCTGCCGGCCTGCCGTCGCCAGGGAGGTGAGTCATGAATCCCTTCCACTACAGCAGGCCGACCGATGTGCAGCAGGCCGTTCAGATGAGCAGCGCCGCCTCGCGCTTTATCGCCGGTGGCACCAACCTGCTGGACCTGATGAAGGAAAACATCAGCCATCCCGAGCACCTGATCGACATCACCGGCTTGCCGCTGCACGACATTCAAGAGACCGCCGAGGGTGGCCTGCGTATCGGTGCGCTGGTGAGCAACGCCGACCTGGCCTGGCACCCACTCATTGAGCAGCGTTACCCGTTGCTGTCCCAGGCCATCCTCGCCGGGGCGTCCCCGCAGTTACGCAACATGGCCAGTACCGGCGGCAACCTGTTGCAGCGCACCCGTTGCTATTACTTCTACGACGCCGCGGTGCCGTGCAACAAGCGCCAGCCCGGCAGCGGCTGCCCGGCGCGCAACGGTTTGAACCGTATCCATGCGATCCTCGGCGCCAGTGAACAGTGCGTGGCCACCCATCCATCGGACATGTGCGTGGCCCTGGCGGCGCTTGCGGCGCGGGTGCATGTAGAGGGACGTGGCGGTGCGCGGGTGATCGAGTTCGCCGACTTCCATCGCTTGCCAGGCGATGCGCCGCAACGTGACAACCAATTGGCCGACGATGAGCTGATCACGGCCATTGAGCTGCCCGCCGATCACCTGGCCCGCCACAGCCATTACCTGAAGATCCGTGACCGTGCCTCCTATGCCTTTGCCTTGGTTTCGGTGGCCGCCGCCTTGGAACTGGACGGCGATGAAATCATCGACGCCCGCCTGGCCTTGGGCGGTGTGGCGCATAAACCTTGGCGTGACCGCGCAGTGGAAGCCTTGCTGATTGGCCGCACGGTCAGCCGCGAAACCTTCAGCGCCGCCGCCGACGCCCTGCTGCAAGACGCCGAACCGTTGGAACACAACGGCTTCAAGGTCAAGCTGGCGCGGCGAGCAATCATTCGTGCCCTGAGCGACGCCGCCGTCGCAGGAGAACAGCCATGAGCGCCATCGGCAAACCCCTGGACCGTGTCGACGGTCTGCTCAAGGTCACCGGCCAAGCGCGCTACGCCGGTGAATTTCCCGAGGACGGCCTGCTGCATGGCAGCGTGGTGTCGAGCACTATCGCCAAAGGCCGGGTGGTGCGCATCGATGCGTCCAAGGCGTTGGCCTTGCCCGGTGTAGTGGACGTGATCCATCACCTCAACCGGCCGAAAATCGCCAGCTATGACGAGGCGTTCGCCGATGCCGATGCGGCCGATGGCTCGCCTTTTCGCCCGTTGTATAACGACCGCGTGCTCTACAGCGGCCAGCCCCTGGCCCTGGTGATTGCCGATAACCTCGAACTGGCGCGGCATGCCGGCTCGCTGGTGCAGATCGACTACGTGCCCGAAACCTTCGAAACCGACCTGCTCACCCAGCAAGCGACGGCGCACCCGTCGCCCCAGACCCCACCTAAACCGCGAGGCAACTTCGAGGCTGAATGGGCCGGTGCCGCAATCAGTCTGGACCTGCACTACAGCACGCCCATCGAGCATCACAACCCGATGGAACCCCACGCCAGCACCGTGCTGTATCAGTCCGACGGCACTCTGCATATCCACGACAAGACCCAGGGCCCGCAGAACTGCCAGGCCTATGTGCAAAAAGTCTTCGGCCTGGACAAGCGCCAGGTGCGCATCTTCGCCGCTTTCGTCGGTGGCGCCTTCGGTTCGGGCCTGCGCCCGCAATACCAATTGCCGCTCGCGGTGATGGCGGCCATGGCGCTCAAGCGCTCGGTGCGCGTTACCCTGACGCGCCAGCAGATGTTCACCTTCGGCTATCGCCCGCGCACCTTGCAGCGTTTGCAGATGGGCGCCGCCGCCAATGGGCGCTTGCTGGCGTTGGGGCATACCGCGATTGGCCAGACGTCGCGCTTTGAGGATTTCAGCGAGCACGTGGTGGAGTGGAGCGGCATGCTCTATCACTGCGACAACGTGCAACTGACGTACAAGTTGGCGCCGTTGGATGTGTTTACCCCGCTGGACATGCGTGCCCCCGGCGCCGCACTAGGCGTGCTCGGCCTGGAGTGCGCCATGGACGAACTGGCGTGTGCCCTGGCCATCGACCCGGTGCAATTGCGCCTGATCAACTACGCCGAACGTAACCAGAACGAAGACAAACCCTGGTCGAGCAAGGCCCTGCGCGAGTGCTACAGCGAGGGCGCTGAACGCTTCGGCTGGCACCAGCGCAACCCGGAACCGCGCAGCATGCGTGACGGCCGCCAACTGATCGGCTGGGGCATGGCCGGCGGCGTGTGGGAGGCCATGCAGATGAAAGCCAGCGCCAAGGCGCGCCTCGACGCGCAGGGCAAGCTCACCGTCAGCAGCGCCACCACCGACATTGGCACTGGCACCTACACGGTGATGACCCAGATCGCCTCCCAGGCCAGCGGCGTGGCGATGGCCGACGTGCGTTTTGTGCTGGGCGATTCGTCGTTGCCCACCGCGCCGTTGCAGGGCGGCTCGTTTACCGTGTCCTCGGTGGGTACGGCGGTGCAGCAAGCCTGTGAAGCGCTGAATGCCAAGTTGTTGCAGGTCGCCCGGCAGACCTACCCGGTGTTCAAGGACGCCGAAGCCGTGCGGTTTGAAGAGGGCCAACTGCATGCCGGTGATGTGAGTGTGTCGTTGGCGCAACTGGTCAAGGACAGCGGTGAAGAGGTGCTGCAAGCACAGGTTGACAGCGAGCCGGACAAGAAGCGCCAGGGCTATGCCTGCGCGACCCATTCGGCGGTGTTTGTCGAGGTGCGGGTTGATGAAGACCTGGGCACCATCAAGGTCAGCCGTGTGGTCAGCGCCATTGCCGCGGGGCGCGTGGTCAACCCCAAGATGGCCCGCAGCCAGATCCTTGGCGGCGTGGTGTGGGGCATTGGCATGGCCCTGCATGAAGAGACCCAGGTCGACCATGAGCTGGGGCGTTACATGAACCACAGCCTGGCCGAGTACCACATCCCGGTGAACGCCGATATTGGCGAGATTGACGTGCTGTTTGTCGAAGAGCACGACGAGATCGTCAATGCGCTCGGGTCCAAGGGCGTGGGGGAAATCGGCATTGTCGGGGTAGCGGCGGCGGTGGCGAATGCGGTTTACCATGCCACCGGCAAGCGGGTTCGGGAGTTTCCGATTACCTTGGATAAGGTGCTATAGCCCAAACCGTCAGACCAATGAAGTTCCAGTGTGGGAGCTGGCTTGCCTGCGATAGCGGTGTATCAGCCACCAGAAAGTTGCCTGATACACCGCTATCGCGGGCAAGCCCGGCTCCCACAGGGTATGGCGGTGAAGCCTATGGCTTGGTTTCTTCCACCGGCACATGCATGCGATCCCGGTTGGCCAGGGTCGGGAACAGCTTGATCCACACCCCGGTCACCACCAGGGTGCCAACCCCGCCCATCACCACCGCAGGCACGGTGCCAAACCAGTGGGCGGTAATCCCGGATTCGAATTCGCCCAATTGATTGGACGCACCGATAAACAGGCCATTGACCGCACTCACTCGCCCGCGCATTTCATCTGGCGTTTCCAACTGCACGAACGATGCACGGATCACCATGCTGATCATGTCTGCCGCGCCCAGTACCACCAGCACCGCCAGTGAAAACCAGAACGAAGTCGACAGGCCGAAGGCGATGGTTGCCACCCCGAACACGCCGACGGCGGTGAACATCACGCGGCCCACCTTGCGGTCTACTGAGAACCGCGCCAGCCACAGTGACATCAGCAATGCGCCCACGGCCGGGGCCGACCGCAGCAGGCCCAGGCCCCAGGCACCGGTCAGCAGGATGTCCTTGGCGAACACCGGTAACAGCGCGGTGGCGCCGCCCAGCAGCACGGCAAACAGGTCCAGGGAGATGGCGCCAAGAATGTCCGGGCGGCTGCGGATAAAGCGTATGCCGGCCAGCAGCGAGTCCAGGGTGGCCTTGGCTTTGTTCAGCGGAGTCTGGCGTGCGGGCAGGTTAAGTGTCAGCACGCAGGCGATCAGGTACAGCGCCACGGTGGGGCCGTACACCCACACGCTGCCAAACGCGTAAAGCAAACCGCCCACGGCCGGTGCGACGATGGTCGCCAGTTGCTGGGCCGATTGCGATGCCGCCACGGCCCGGGGGAACAGCGCGCTGGGCACGATGCTCGGCAACAGTGCCTGGGTGGTGGGCATTTCAAATGAGCGCGCAGCGCCGAGCAGGAAGGCGAGGATGAAGATCATCTCGCGAGTCACGTTGCCGGTCAGGCCGCCGATGGCCAGGGACAAGGCGATCAGCGCCTGCAAGGTCTGGCAGATGGCAGCGACCCGGCGGCGTTCATAGCGATCCGCCACGTGCCCGGTGTGCAGCATGAACAGCACGCGCGGCACGAATTCCACCAGGCCGACCAGGCCCAGGTCCAAGACGTTGCCGGTCAGCTGGTACAGGTTCCAGCCGATCGCCACGGTGAGCATCTGGAAGCCGCTGGCGGTAAAGATCCGCGCCAGCCAGAACGCGATGAAAGGGCGGTGGTGACGTAACAGCAACGCAGGTTCACTGGGCATCGGCAATCAGGTCGGCAACGGGAGAATGGCGAGATTAGCATCAAGCTGTAACAAATAGTTGCAAGAACTGAGCTGAGGCAAGCTGTCACGCGGCAAAAGACCACACAGTCCTACAGCAAAAATGGGACTACTCTTTCAACGATGCTTGATCCAGATCAAAACCTGCCCCGGGATTGTTCTGGCGGCCGCAAGGCCAGATTCCCCACGCGATGGGTAATAAAAGAAACGAATTGAAATTCGCCACACTCCATATCCGTGGGGGCAGTGGGTGCAGGCTCCCAGCCAGCAGCCGGTATTACCTGACAGAGGAAGACTTATGTTCGGTTTGGAGGCGCTAGATCTCGCCCGAATTCAATTCGCGTTCACCATCTCATTCCACATCCTGTTCCCGGCGATCACCATCGGCCTGGCCAGTTACCTTGCGGTGCTGGAGGGCTTGTGGCTCAAGACCCACAACGACACCTACCGTGACCTCTACCACTTCTGGTCGAAGATCTTTGCCGTCAACTTCGGCATGGGTGTGGTATCGGGCCTGGTCATGGCGTACCAGTTCGGTACCAACTGGAGCCGCTTCTCGGACTTCGCCGGTGCCGTCACCGGGCCGTTGCTGACGTACGAAGTGCTCACGGCCTTCTTCCTCGAGGCCGGTTTCCTGGGCGTGATGTTGTTCGGCTGGAACAAGGTGGGGCGCAAGCTGCACTTCTTCGCCACGGTGATGGTGGCCGTGGGTACGTTGATCTCCACGTTCTGGATTCTTGCCTCCAACAGCTGGATGCAGACGCCCCAGGGCTTTGAAATCATCGATGGCCGCGTAATACCGACCGACTGGCTGGCGGTGATCTTCAACCCGTCGTTCCCCTACCGCCTGATGCACATGGCCACGGCTGCTTTTGTTGCCACGGCGTTCTTCGTCGGCTCGTCGGCGGCCTGGCATTTACTGCGCGGCAAGGACAACCCGGCGATCCGCAAAATGCTCTCGATGGCGATGTGGATGGCCCTGATCGTTGCGCCCATCCAGGCGGTGATCGGCGACTTCCACGGCCTCAATACCCTCAAGCATCAACCGGCCAAGATCGCCGCGATTGAAGGCCACTGGGAAAATATCGGCAACGAGCCCACGCCGCTGATTTTGTTCGGTTGGCCGGACATGAAAGCCGAGAAAACCAAATACGCGGTCGAGATTCCGTACCTGGGCAGCCTGATCCTGACTCACTCCCTGGACAAGCAGGTGCCGGCGCTCAAGGAGTTCCCACCTGAAGACCGCCCCAACTCCACCGTTGTGTTCTGGTCGTTCCGGGTCATGGTCGGCCTGGGGTTCCTGATGATCTTCACCGGTCTGTTCAGCCTGTGGCTGCGCCGGGGCGACAAGATGTACACGTCCAAACCGTTCCTGTACCTGGCGCTGTGGATGGGCCCGTCTGGGCTGATTGCGATTCTTGCCGGTTGGTTCACCACCGAAATTGGTCGCCAGCCCTGGGTGGTCTACGGGTTGATGCGCACGGCGGATGCCTCCTCCGGGCATAGCCTGACGCAGATGACCATTACCCTGGTGTTGTTCGTGGTGGTGTACTTCGCGCTGTTCGGCGCGGGCCTGGGCTATATGATGCGCCTGGTGCGCAAAGGCCCCGTGACCCACGACAGTACCGAGCCCGCCCATGGTGGCCCCGGCCAGAAACGCACCCCCGCGCGTCCGTTGTCTGCTGCCGACGATGGCAGTGATAACGACCACGACCACATCCAGCACAAGGGGAATTGAGATGGGTATTGATCTTCCGCTGATCTGGGCCGTGATCATCATCTTCGGCATCATGATGTACGTGGTCATGGACGGCTTCGACCTGGGGATCGGCATTCTTTTCCCGTTTGTTCCGGGCAAAGTCGACCGTGACGTGATGATGAACACCGTGGCGCCCGTATGGGACGGCAACGAAACCTGGCTGGTACTCGGGGGCGCGGCGTTGTTCGGCGCGTTCCCGCTGGCCTATTCGGTGGTGTTGTCGGCGCTGTACCTGCCGCTGATCCTGATGCTGATCGGCCTGATCTTCCGCGGCGTGGCCTTTGAGTTCCGCTTCAAGGCCAAGGACCACAAGCGTCACCTGTGGGACAAGGCGTTTATTGGCGGCTCGCTGGCGGCGACTTTCTTCCAGGGGGTGGCGTTGGGCGCCTTTATCGACGGTATTCCGGTGGTGGATCGCCAGTTCGCCGGCGGTTCACTGGATTGGCTCACACCCTTCACGATGTTCTGCGGAGTGGCGCTGATCGTGGCGTATGCCTTGCTCGGCTGCACCTGGCTGATCATGAAGACCGAAGGCAAGTTGCAGGAGCAGATGCACAACCTGGCGCGGCCTTTGGCGTTTGTGGTGTTGGCGGTTATCGGCATCGTCAGCATCTGGACGCCGCTGACCCACCCGGAAATCGCGTCGCGCTGGTTCACCTTGCCGAACCTGTTCTGGTTCCTGCCGGTGCCGATCCTGGTGCTGGTCACCATGTACGGGCTGATCCGCGCCGTGGCACGTAATGCGCACTACACGCCGTTCCTGTTGACGCTGGTGCTGATTTTCCTCGGCTACAGTGGCTTGGGGATCAGCCTGTGGCCGAACATCATCCCGCCGTCCGTGTCGATCTGGGATGCCGCCGCGCCGCCGCAAAGCCAGGGCTTCATGCTGGTGGGCACGCTGTTCATCATCCCGTTTATCCTGGGCTATACCTTCTGGAGCTACTACGTGTTCCGCGGCAAGGTCACCCACGAAGACGGCTATCACTAGGAGGGTTGAAACATGTCAAAACCTTCGTTGCATGAGATTGAACAGGCCGAGAAGCAGCCGTTGTGGCGGCGCCTGGGGTGGCTGGCGATGATCTGGACCGGCAGCGTGCTGGCCCTGTTCGTGGTGGCCAGCCTGATGCGCATGTTCATGAATGCGGCAGGCCTGAGCACGCATTGACACTGTAGGAGCGAGCTTGCTCGCGAAAAACGTCAACGATAACGCGGGGTGCCTGACGCCCCGCGGTGTTCTCAGGTTTTTCGCGAGCAAGCTCGCTCCTACAATAAGCAGGGCTTTTTTATTTACGCGCCTTGAGGATGACGAACTTGGGCGTGGCCGCTACTTGCTCGACACCGCGGAACAGCCGCGCCAGCTTGCTGTGGTAGCCCAGGTGACGATTCCCGACGATGTACAAGGCGCCGCCGATCACCAGCGCTTCGCGTGCCTGCTGGAACATGCGCCAGGCGAGGAAGTCGCCCACCACTTGTTGTTGGTGGAACGGTGGGTTGCACAGCACCACGTCCAGCGATTGCGCCTCCTGGCCGGCCAGGCCATCGTCGGCACGTACGCTGACGTCCCGTTCACCCAACGCGGCTTGCCAGTTTTCGGCGGCCGATTGCACTGCCATATACGACTCATCCACCAAGGTGTAGTGCGCGTCGGGGTTCTGCAGGGCGCTGGCAATCGCCAGTACGCCGTTGCCGCAGCCCAGGTCCGCCACGCGTGCACTGCCCAGGCTTTTTGGCAGGTGCGGCAGGAAGGCACGGGTGCCGATGTCCAGGCCCTCGCGGCAAAACACGTTGGCGTGGTTAAACAACTCGATGACCGGCGCATCCAGGGTATAACGGGTCGGGTAGGGCGAGACCGCGGCAGGGCGCTGCTCGACGCTGGCAATCAGCAACCGCGCCTTTTTGACCGCCAATGAGGCTTGCATGGGCCCGATATAACGCTCCAGCAATTCGCCCGCTGCCCGTGGCAAATGCTTGACCATTGCGCCTGCGATCACCTCGGTGCCGGGCGCCAGTTGCCCTTGCAGGCGGATCAGTTGTTCTTCCAGCAACGCCAGGGTTTTCGGCACGCGGACCAACACGCGATCGAACGGCCCGGTCGCGAACTGGCTGGCCGGTATGAAGGGCACGGCATCAAAGGGCTTGCCGTTGCGCACCAGGTTTTTCTCCAGGCCCTGAGCGGCGAGGAACGAGTCACCGCTGGAGGTCACTTGCACCTGGCCTTGAAGGCTGGCTGCCAGGGCGCCGAAGCTGTCATTGAGCACCAGCACGCGGGTGGCGGCAGTGGGCTGTTGCGCGGCGAGGTGGCTGAGCAGGTATTCGTCGGCGGCATCGAAGGCTTGCAGCGGATCATTGTGTTGCTCTGGCTGACGAATCAGGTCGAGCTGGGCGAAAGGGCTGTCAAGCAGGGGCATGGCGGGGCGAGGCTCTGGGTAATCGACGGACCGTCTGAGTGAACGGCGGGGCAACCGTGGAAAGCGCACCCTCAACACTCAGAATTGGCCGTAAATGTTACGTTTTTTTCAACGCGATGACATGCGGTGTTTTACGTGGGCTAAAACAGCCCGGCTTTAGCGGCGCGCAGCACCGCCTGGATCTTGTTATGCACGCCCAGTTTCTTGAAGGTACTGCTGATATGAAAGCCCACGGTGCGCTCGGACAGGCAAAGAATCGCGGCAATCTCGGAGGCGGTCTTGCCCATCGCGGACCACTTGAGGATTTCTGTTTCCCGGGCAGTCAATTTGCTGGGCGCTTTAATGTCGGGGGCGTCGGCGTACTTCTGCGCGACGACCGCATGCATCGCATGGCAAAGCCACAACACCTGGCCGGCTTTTTCGTAAAGCTCTTCAGGGCTGACCTCGCCCTTGCTGCGAACCAGGGTCAGCATGCTGAATACACCCTGGAAGTCATGCACGGCTTGGGTCCAGCCTAAATGCACCCCGCATGACTGGGTCAACTCCCAAAGCTTGGGGGTGTTGGCAAAGGTTTTTTGTTCCCAGAGAATGGGCAGTACCGAGGTCTTACAGTGGGTTACAACGGGGTCTACATCGAAGAAGTGCGCTTGTTTATAAATGCTAAGCCATTCATTTGGATAGTTATTAAACAAAATTGGTTTTGTTTGAGTGCTTTGTGATTGGGAACTCATGGTAAAGGAGCAATATTCGAAACCTAGTTCATAAGTGTGGTTTATCACCATCTCAAACACACTGGTGATTTCACTCTCGCCGTCCAGCTTGGGCAGCCGGGCATTATGCCAATTGACCATCGGTGACTCTCCATGCGTGTATATGTGACCTGGGTACGTCCTGATCCCCCATTGCAGCTCGAAAACAAGTGTAGGGTAAGTCCTACAACTGAGCTTGAAAAATATTTTACTTGCAGGGTTTGTCTAGTTGGCCGGTTTTGTACAAGACTTGGAGCTTTGTATAAGAGCGCTAGGCAGGTATCTTTTTTTCAATACTTTTAATGTCTTGAAGGTAGTGTCAAAGTGATGTCGCTTTAAGTACCGCTTCATCTAGTGAGGTATTCAGGGCGCGTTAATAGCCAAATAATTAGTGCCAGCGTGGAGCCATGGCTGACCTGTTGGACTGGTTAAAAAACGCGCAGGCCACCCGCGTGAACCTTGAGTGACGGCAAAGCCAGTACCAATCATCAGTGTTTGCGCGGTCTGTTTTGAGGGACACTAACGGCCTGTGCAAAACGGAGCCCCCCATGACGGCCAGTGCTGAGAAATTTACCCGCCAGACCCTGCTCGATGTGCAATCGCTGACCCCCAGCCTGTTCACCCTGCGCACCACCCGCGATGCCGGTTTTCGTTTTACCGCCGGCCAGTTCGTGCGCCTGGGCGTTACCAAGGCGGATGGCAGCACCGTCTGGCGTGCCTATTCCATCGTGTCTTCGCCGTTTGACGAGCATCTGGATTTCTTTTCCATCGTGGTCCCCGGTGGTGAGTTCACCAGTGAACTGAGCCGCCTGAAGGTGGGCGATACCTTGCTGGTCGAGCGCCAGGCCACCGGGTTTCTGACCCTCAACCGCTTTGTCGACGGGCGTGACTTGTGGTTGCTGGGAACCGGAACGGGCGTCGCGCCGTTCCTGTCGATCCTGCAGGACTTCGAAGTGTGGGAAAAATTCGAGCGCATCATCCTGGTGTACAGCGCCCGGGAAGCCAAGGAACTGGCCTACCAGTCTCTGATCGACACGCTGGGTGAGCGCGAGTACCTGGCCGAGTACGCCCACAAGCTCACCTACATTCCCATCGTCACCCGCGAGCAGCATCCGGGCGCGTTGAATGGGCGTATTACGGCCTTGATCGAAAATGGCGAATTGGAGCGGGCTGCCGGCGTGGAGCTGACGGCACAGGATTCGCGTGTACTGATTTGCGGCAACCCGCAGATGGTCGATGACACGCGCCAGTTGCTCAAGCAGCGGGACATGCAACTGAGCCTGAGCCGACGACCTGGCCAGGTGGCGGTAGAAAATTATTGGTAGAAAAAAGGCGCCTTGCGAGGCGCCTTTTTTGCATCCGCAGGTTAAAGCGGCTTGTTGTTCTGTGCCTTGAGCAGATCGCGGATCTCGCCCAGCAGCACTTCTTCCTTGCTTGGCGTCGGCGGCAAGCTTGGGGCCACGGCTTCTTCGCGCTTCAGACGGTTGATCGCCTTCACACCCATGAAGATTGCAAACGCGACGATTATAAAGTCGATGATGCTCTGGATGAACTTGCCGTAGGCCAGCACAACAGCGGGTACATCACCCTGTGCTGCCTTGAGCGTGACGGCCAGATCGGCAAAGTCCACGCCACCGATCAGCAGGCCGATGGGAGGCATTATCACGTCGCCTACAAATGAGGAAACAATCTTGCCGAAGGCAGCACCGATGATGATACCGACGGCCATGTCGACCACATTACCTTTGACCGCGAAGGCCTTGAACTCACTGATCACGCCCATAGGTTATTCCTTGTTACAGTTGAGGAGGGTGGAGGTCAGTGTAATTCAGTCGAACAGCGCTTGCTCGAAACAACTGTTAACACTGTCGGTTTTTATCGACACATCAAATCGCAAATAGTTTGCAAAGTGCCACTAGTCGCGCGCGAATTAGCCGCTATTTCAGCGGGTTACCAGATTTTTTTCTTAATCGGGCCTGTGGTGTTTTTCTATTTATCTTCTGACTCGCAGGTCACTAGCCTCTGGCAAGCACAACTGAATGTGCATTAAAAAAACCAGAGGAAACCTCGATGAATACTCCAATCAGCCGCAGGCCCGTGTCGGCGCGCCACGCGCTGGCACTGGTGACCGCCAGCCTGCTTTCCCTCTCCGTACAAGCCGCCAACCTGACCCGCGATAACGGGGCTAACGTCGGTGATAACCAGAACTCCCAAACCGCCGGTGCCAATGGCCCGGTGCTGCTGCAAGATGTGCAACTGATCCAGAAACTGCAACGCTTCGACCGCGAACGCATCCCAGAGCGCGTGGTGCACGCACGCGGCACGGGCGCCCATGGCACCTTCACCGTGACCGACAACCTCAGCGACCTGACCAAGGCCAAAGTGTTCGCCGCCGGTGAAACCACGCCAGTGTTCGTACGCTTCTCGGCCGTGGTGCATGGCAACCACTCCCCGGAAACCCTGCGGGACCCACGGGGCTTCGCCACCAAGTTCTATACCGCCGAAGGTAACTGGGACCTGGTCGGTAACAACTTCCCCACGTTCTTTATTCGGGATGCCATCAAGTTCCCGGACATGGTCCATGCCTTTAAACCGGACCCACGCACTAACCTGGACGATGACTCGCGCCGTTTCGACTTCTTCTCCCATGTTCCAGAGTCCACTCGTACACTGACCGAGTTGTACTCGGACTCCGGCACCCCTGCCAGTTACCGCGAAATGGACGGCAACGGCGTACATGCCTACAAGTTGATTAACGCCAAAGGCGAAGTGCACTACGTCAAGTTCCACTGGAAGAGCCAGCAGGGCATCAAGAACCTTGATCCCAAGCAAGTTACCGAGGTGCAGGGGCGTGACTACAGCCATATGACCCATGATCTGGTCACGCACATCAACAAAGGCGACTTCCCTAAATGGGACCTGTATGTGCAGGTGCTCAAGCCTGAAGACCTGGCCAAGTTTGATTTCGACCCACTGGATGCCACCAAGATCTGGCCGAATGTGCCCGAGCGCAAAGTCGGGCAAATGGTGCTGAACCGCAACCCGGCCAATGTGTTCCAGGAAACCGAGCAAGTCGCGATGGCCCCGGCCAACCTGGTACCGGGTATCGAGCCGTCGGAAGACCGCCTGCTGCAGGGGCGCGTGTTCTCCTACGCCGATACGCAAATGTACCGCCTGGGCGCGAACGCCTTGCAGTTGCCGATCAACGCTCCACGGGTCACCGTCAACAACGGCAACCAGGACGGCGCGATGAACGTCGGCAAGACCACCACCGGCGTCAACTACCAGCCAAGCCGCCTGTTGCCCCGCGAAGAGCCGCAAGCCGCACGCTACAGCCAGTCGCCGCTGTCGGGCAGCACCCAGCAGGCCAAGATCCAGCGTGAGCAGAACTTCAAGCAGGCCGGTGATCTATACCGTTCCTACACCAAGAAAGAGCGCGAGGACTTGATCAACAACTTCGGCGGCTCATTGGCCACCACCGATGACGAGAGCAAGCACATCATCCTGTCGTTTCTCTACAAGGCGGATCCGGAATACGGCACCGGCGTAGCCAAGGTCGCCAAAGGCGATCTGGCTCGCGTAAAGGCGCTGGCGGAAAAACTGACTGACTGATTTGTTGGTTGCGGTCGGCGCCTTCACGGGCGTCGACCTTTGGCAGGAGAACACCCTATGCGTATCTCTATCGGCTTACTGATGGCCATGCTGGCCTTTACCGCTCATGCCGAGTCCCCCGACCCGGTGGCGCTCAAGGCACAGTTGCAGGACTACTATTTCGACGCCGCCCGTCGTGGCGACCTCGACATGCTCAACACCTTCATAGAGTCCGGCTACGGCCTCAATGCCCAGGATGACAAGGGCTACACCGCGTTGATCCTGGCTGCTTATCACGGCCAGGGCCCGTATGTGGAGCGTCTGCTCGATGCCGGTGCCGACGCCTGCGTCCAGGATAAACGCGGTAACACGGCGTTGATGGGCGCCATCTTCAAAGGCGAGCTGAAAATCGCCCAGCGCCTGTTGGCCACCGACTGCAACCCTGACCAGCGCAACGGCGCAGGGCAGACCGCCGCCATGTACGCCGGGTTGTTCAAGCGCGTCGAATTGTTGGGCGCGCTGCAAGCCAAAGGCGCAGACCTGAACGCCGAGGACCCCGTGGGTAACAGTGCTTCACGTTTAGCCAAGGGCGAAATCCGGACCCCAGCGTCGCGCTGAGCTATCATCGCGGTTTTTCGGTTGGAGGTTCTCACATGGCAAAGGCCAAGCGCATGTACGGCTGCACGGAGTGCGGCGCGACCTTTCCCAAATGGGCGGGCCAGTGCTCCGAATGCGGCGCGTGGAACACCCTGACTGAAACCATGATCGAGAGTGGCGGTGCCGCGGCCCCCACCGGCCGTGCCGGCTGGACTGGGCAACAGGCGCAGATCAAGACCCTGGCCGAAGTCAGCGTCGAAGAGATTCCGCGCTTTTCCACCGCCTCCGGCGAACTGGACCGGGTCTTGGGCGGTGGCCTGGTGGACGGCTCGGTGGTGCTGATCGGCGGTGATCCGGGCATCGGCAAGTCCACGATCCTGCTGCAAACCCTGTGCAGCATCGCCAGCCGCATGCCAGCGCTGTATGTCACCGGCGAAGAGTCCCAGCAGCAGGTAGCGATGCGCGCCCGGCGCCTGGGCTTGCCACAGGACCAGTTGCGGGTGATGACCGAAACCTGCATCGAAAGCATCATCGCCACGGCGCGCATCGAAAAGCCCAAAGTCATGGTCATTGACTCGATCCAGACGATTTTCACCGAACAACTGCAATCGGCACCCGGCGGCGTGTCACAGGTGCGCGAAAGCGCGGCGCTGTTGGTGCGTTACGCCAAGCAGAGTGGCACGGCGATCTTCCTGGTCGGCCACGTGACCAAAGAAGGCGCACTGGCCGGGCCACGGGTGTTGGAACACATGGTCGACACCGTGCTGTATTTCGAAGGGGAATCCGACGGTCGCCTGCGCCTGCTGCGGGCGGTGAAGAACCGTTTTGGCGCCGTCAACGAACTGGGCGTGTTCGCCATGACCGATCGGGGGCTGAAAGAAGTCTCGAACCCCTCGGCGATTTTTCTCACCCGCGCTCAGGAAGAAGTCCCAGGCAGTGTGGTGATGGCCACGTGGGAAGGCACCCGGCCGATGCTGGTGGAAGTCCAGGCGCTGGTGGATGACAGCCATTTGGCAAACCCACGGCGGGTCACACTGGGCCTGGACCAGAACCGCCTGGCGATGTTGCTGGCGGTGCTGCACCGGCATGGTGGCATTCCGACTCACGATCAGGATGTGTTCCTTAACGTGGTGGGCGGGGTCAAGGTGCTGGA
This sequence comes from Pseudomonas sp. DWP2-2, assembly GCF_049897065.1. Classification (NCBI taxonomy): domain Bacteria; kingdom Pseudomonadati; phylum Pseudomonadota; class Gammaproteobacteria; order Pseudomonadales; family Pseudomonadaceae; genus Pseudomonas; species Pseudomonas sp. DWP2-2. The sequence continues at coordinate 38,436 of NZ_JAFCVN010000010.1, forward strand.
GACTGCGTCCGACCTGGCGTTGATGGCGGCGGTGATGTCCAGCCTGCGTAATCGGCCGTTGCCCCATGACTTGTTGGTGTTTGGCGAGGTGGGTCTGTCGGGCGAAGTGCGCCCGGTGCCGAGTGGGCAGGAGCGCTTGAAGGAAGCGGCCAAGCATGGCTTCAAACGGGCGATTGTGCCCAAGGGCAATGCGCCGAAGGAGGCGCCGCCGGGGTTGCAGATTATTGCTGTGACGCGGCTGGAGCAGGCGTTGGATGCCCTGTTCGAATAATCCGCAGCACCGCTGAACCCCTGTGGGAGCTGGCTTGCCTGCGATGGCGGTGTATCAGGCAAGAATGGGTAAGCTGACCCGCCGCTATCGCAGGCAAGCCAGCTCCCACATTTTGATTGATGTGCGTTTTCAGATCTCCAGCAGGGCGCCCAGCTCGCGCTCCAGTTCTCGCTCATCACCCAGGTTCAGCTCTACAAAGCGCCGCAAATGGCTGATCGAATCCAGATCAATGTGTTTGCACACAAAGCCCAATTGACCCTGATCTTCATGGGTCAGCCGCGCTTGCATCTTTATATGCGTCTTCTGGTCCAGGCGTATGTCGACGTCAAAGGGCAGCGCTTTATTTCCCTTCCAGTTGTCAGGCCGTTCCACCAGCAATCCCTTGAGTGATAAATCCACCAGTTTTACCGGCCATTCGCTGCCGTTTTGCCGAAGTTCGGCCGTGGCATCAAAGGCGATCCGGCGAAAACGGCGACGTTCGGACGCATGCTCGGTCATGGTAAAGCCCTCTGTGAATGGGAGGAGTGTAGCCCGGGGCCATCAAGGGGAGTTTATTTCGGCTTTTTTTAGCGGTTGAAGGCTCTAGACCAACGTAGGGGGCTGGTCTTTGAGGCCAGTAGCGCTAAACTCGGGCTGGCTGTCCTTTCTGTCCACCCTGGCTGGAATATAAAAATGAAAAATAATAATAGCCTGCTACGCCACTTACCCTGGCTGGTGCTGGCAATTGTAGGAGCGTGCGCCCTGGGCGTAGTGGCCTTGCGCCGCGGCGAGGCGATCAACGCCTTGTGGATTGTGGTCGCTGCTGTGGCCATCTACCTGGTTGCGTACCGTTACTACAGTCTGTTCATCGCCAACAACGTGATGCAACTCGATCCACGGCGGGCAACCCCTGCGGTGGTCAACAACGATGGTCTGGACTACGTACCAACCAACAAACACATTCTTTTCGGTCACCACTTTGCGGCGATTGCCGGTGCAGGCCCGTTGGTCGGCCCGGTGCTGGCGGCGCAAATGGGCTATCTGCCCGGTACCCTCTGGCTGATTGCCGGGGTGGTGCTGGCCGGTGCGGTGCAAGACTTCATGGTCCTGTTCCTGTCCACCCGTCGCAATGGCCGTTCCCTGGGGGACATGGTTCGCGAAGAGATGGGCCGCATTCCCGGGACCATCGCGCTGTTCGGCTGCTTCCTGATCATGATCATCATCCTCGCGGTGCTGGCGCTGATCGTGGTCAAGGCCCTGGCCGAGAGCCCATGGGGCATTTTCACGGTGATGGCGACCATCCCGATCGCGATGTTCATGGGCATCTATATGCGCTACATCCGCCCGGGCCGCATCGGGGAAATCTCGATCATCGGCGTGCTGTTGCTGCTGGGTTCGATCTGGCTGGGCGGGCAGATTGCCGCTGATCCAGAGTGGGCCAAGGCGTTCACCTTCACCGGTATCCAGATCACCTGGATGCTGATCGGCTACGGCTTCGTGGCTGCTGTGCTGCCGGTGTGGCTCATCCTGGCGCCCCGCGACTACCTGTCGACGTTCCTGAAAATCGGCACCATCATCGCCCTGGCGATTGGCATCCTGGTCACCATGCCTGACCTGAAAATGCCGGCACTCACCCAGTTCATCGACGGCACCGGCCCGGTGTGGAAGGGCGGCCTGTTCCCGTTCCTGTTCATCACCATTGCCTGTGGCGCGGTCTCGGGCTTCCATGCGCTGATCTCCTCGGGCACCACGCCCAAGCTGCTGGCCAGTGAAAGCCACGCCCGTTACATCGGTTACGGCGGCATGCTGATGGAGTCGTTCGTGGCCATCATGGCGATGGTTGCCGCTTCGGTGATCGAGCCTGGCGTGTACTTCGCCATGAACAGCCCGGCTGCCATTGTCGGTACCGACGTGGTCACCGTGGCGCAAACCGTCAGCAGCTGGGGCTTTGCAATTACCCCTGAGGCGTTGTCGGCCGTTGCCCACGATATCGGCGAAACCACCATCCTGGCCCGTGCCGGCGGTGCGCCGACGTTGGCGGTAGGTATCGCGCAGATCCTGCACAGCGTGCTGCCGGGTGAAAACACCATGGCGTTCTGGTACCACTTTGCGATCCTGTTCGAAGCGCTGTTCATCCTTACGGCAGTGGATGCCGGTACCCGCGCCGGTCGTTTCATGCTGCAAGACCTGCTCGGTTCCTTCGTGCCTGCGCTCAAACGCACCGAGTCGTGGACTGCCAACCTGATTGCTACCGCAGGCTGCGTGGCGATGTGGGGTTACTTGCTGTACCAGGGCGTGATCGACCCGCTGGGTGGCATCAATACCTTGTGGCCGCTGTTCGGTATCTCCAACCAGATGCTGGCCGGTATCGCGCTGATGCTGGCGACCGTTGTGCTGATCAAAATGAAGCGTCAGCGCTACATTTGGGTGACCATGTTGCCGGCTGTCTGGCTGCTGATCTGCACCACCACCGCAGGCTTCATCAAGCTGTTCGACGCCAACCCGGCGATCGGCTTCCTGTCGCTGGCCAAGAAATACAGCGATGCCCTGGCTAACGGCCAGATCCTCGCCCCGGCCAAGAGCATCGACCAGATGCAACACGTGATCTGGAACGCCTACACCAACGCAACGCTGACGGCGCTGTTCCTGTTCGTGGTGTTCAGCATCCTGTTCTATGCGCTCAAAGTCGGCGTCGCCGCCTGGGGCAACAAAGAGCGTACGGATAAAGAAGCCCCGTTCCAGGCTGTACCGGACGCATAACGAGGATTGCAGACATGTTCAATGACATCAGTCGCCTCGGTAAATACCTCGGTCAGGCCGCCCGCCTGATGGTCGGCATGCCCGACTACGACACCTACGTCGAGCATATGCAAACCAAACACCCGGACAAGCCGGTGATGGACTACAAGGCGTTCTTCCGGGAGCGCCAGGAAGCCCGTTACGGCGGCAAGGGTGGGCCCAAATGCTGCTAACCCGGTAACGCGGGCCAATGCGATACCCCTGTGGGAGCAGGGTTTTCTGTGGGAGCTGGCTTGCCTGCGATAGCATCACCTCGGTCTGACTGAAGCACCGAGTTGTCTGCATCGCAGGCAAGCCAGCTCCCACAGGGGCCTTTGCTCCCACTTTTGTTTGTGTTCATTCAATTATCAGGAGAACAGTTGTGTCCTCTCCCATCCCCGTCACCATCCTCAGCGGCTTCCTCGGTGCCGGCAAGACCACCTTGCTGCGCCACCTGCTCAAAGCCGAGCACGGCTTGAAAATCGCTGTGATCGAAAACGAATTCAGTGACGCCGGTATCGACACCCAATTGCTGGGCGACGAGCCAGTGCAAGTGATGACCCTGTCCAACGGCTGCGTGTGCTGCACCATCCACACCGACCTGACCAAAGCCCTGTACCTGTTGCTGGAACGCCTGGACAGCGGCGAGATCGCCTTCGACCGGCTGGTGATCGAATGCACCGGCCTGGCCGACCCTGCGCCGGTGGCCCAGACCTTCTTCATCGACGAAGAGCTGCGCGAACGCTATATCCTCGACGGCATCATCACCCTGGTGGATGCGGCCCACGCCGAGCATCATCTGACCCAGACCATCGCCCAGGCCCAGATCGGCTTTGCCGACCGCCTGTTGGTGAGCAAACGCGACCTGGTAGACGACGCCAGCTTCGACGCCCTCAGCCAGCGCCTCACCCGCATCAACCGCCGTGCGCCAATTCGTGTGGTGGATCACGGCAAGATTGACCTGGCCGAATTGCTGGATGTGCGCGGCTTCAACCTCAACGCCGGCATGAGCCTGCGCCCGGTGAGTGCAGCGCCTTCGGTCGACCGTATTTCCAGCCTGGTGCTGCGCACCGACCAGCCGCTGGATATCGACCGTCTCAGCGAGTTCATGAACGAACTGCTGGAAGACCATGGCAAGCAACTGCTGCGTTACAAGGGCGTATTGAACATTGCCGGAGAAGACCGACGCATGGTGTTCCAGGGCGTGCTGAAGCTGTATGGCTTCGACTGGGATACCGAATGGGCCGAGGGCGAGGCGCGGGAGAGTGTGATCGTGTTTATTGCCGATGAGCTGCCCGAAGACAAGATCCGCCAAGGCTTTGAGCGGGTCTACCAATAAATCCGGCTTGAAATGCACTCCAATGTGGGAGCTGGCTTGCCTGCGATAGCGGCGGGTCAATCACTGATGGGCTGACTGCAAAACCGCCATCGCAGGCAAGCCAGCTCCCACACTTGACCCTGTTTCAAATTGAAATCGGCATAAAAAAGCCCGGCTCATGAGCCGGGCTTCTTATTCACGCAACTGCCATCAAGCGCCGTATACCGGCAGCTTCTTGCAGATGGCCTTGACCTTCTCACGTACCGCGTCGATCACGGCTTCGTTGTTCAGGTCGGCCAGGATGTCGCAGATCCAGCCCGCCAGTTCCTTGCACTCGGCTTCCTTGAAGCCACGGGTGGTCACTGCCGGGGTGCCGAAGCGCAGGCCGGAGGTGACGAACGGCGAACGTGGGTCGTTCGGCACGGAGTTCTTGTTCACGGTGATGAAGGCTTTGCCCAGGGCAGCGTCAGCATCTTTACCGGAAATGTCCTGCTTGATCAGCGACAGCAGGAACAGGTGGTTTTCGGTACCGCCGGACACCACGTCAAAACCGCGCTCGATGAACACGCTGGCCATGGTCTTGGCGTTCTTGACCACTTGTTGCTGGTAGGTCTTGAACTCAGGCTGCAGTGCTTCCTTGAAGCAGATCGCCTTGGCCGCGATCACGTGCTCCAGCGGGCCGCCTTGGGCGCCCGGGAAAACGGCGGAGTTGAGCTTCTTCTCGATCTCTGCGTTGGCGCGTGCCAGGATCAGGCCGCCACGTGGACCGCGCAGGGTCTTGTGGGTAGTGGTGGTGACCACGTCAGCGTAAGGCACTGGGTTGGGGTAAACGCCCGCAGCTACCAGACCGGCCACGTGGGCCATGTCGACGAACAGATAGGCACCGACCTTGTCGGCGATTTCACGGAAACGTGGGAAGTCCAGGATCTGCGAGTAGGCAGAGAAACCGGCCACGATCATTTTTGGCTTGTGCTCGACCGCCAGGCGCTCGACTTCATCGTAGTCGATCAGGCCGTTGGCATCGATACCGTACTGAACGGCGTTGTACAGCTTGCCGGAGGACGAAACCGTGGCACCGTGGGTCAGGTGACCGCCATGGGCCAGGCTCATGCCCAGGATGGTGTCGCCGCCTTGCAGCAGGGCCAGGTACACGGCGCTGTTGGCTTGGGAGCCGGCGTGTGGCTGGACGTTGGCGTAATCGGCGCCGAACAGCTCTTTGGCACGGTCGATGGCCAACTGCTCAACCACGTCGACGTACTCGCAACCACCGTAGTAGCGCTTGCCTGGGTAGCCTTCGGCGTACTTGTTGGTCAGAACCGAACCTTGAGCCTCCATCACCGCAGGGCTGGTGTAGTTTTCCGAAGCGATCAGCTCAATGTGCTCTTCCTGGCGCACGGCTTCTTGCTCCATGGCGGCGAAGAGATCGGCGTCGTACTTGGCAATAGTCAAATCACGGCTGAACATGGCGGTCCTCAAGGATCGGGGGCAGAAAAGGAGGGCATTCTAACTCAATGGGTTTTAGATGGCATATGAAAGGACATCATGTCGCGGACAAGTGGGGTTCATCTGGGGATGATCGTTCCCACGCTCTGCGTGGGAATGCATCCCGTGACGCTCTGCGTCACATTTAAAAGCGGACGCAGAGCGTCCAGAATTGCGTTCCCACGCGGAGCGTGGGAACGATCAGGGACTTCAGTCAAACATGAACAGCGCATCATTACTGAACTGCACCTCAAACCGATTCGCCGGCATCGGCCGCCCGAACAGGTAACCCTGCACCTCATCACAGCCATGTTCACGCAGGAAGTCCAATTGCTCATGGGTTTCCACGCCTTCGGCGATCACTGCCAGGTTCAGGCTGTGGGCCATGGCAATAATCGCCCGGGCGATCTGCGCGTCCTGCTCACCGGAGGGCAGGCCATCGACGAAGGTGCGGTCGATCTTCAGCACATCGATGGGGAATTGCTTGAGGTAGTTGAGCGACGAATAGCCGGTGCCAAAGTCATCCACCGCGATGCTCAGGCCCAGGTTTTTCAGGCTGGCGAGGATCTGCAGGGCTTCGTTGACTTCACGCATCAGGATACTTTCGGTCAGTTCCAGCTCCAGGCACGCCGGCGGCAGGCCGGTGTCCTTGAGGATGGTGGCGATGCGCGTGCCCAACTGGCCGTCGGAGAACTGCCGCGCCGAGATGTTCACTGATACTTTCGGCACGCGCACTTTGTTCTGGTGCCAGGTCTTGAGCTGGCGGCAGGCTTCGCCGATCACCCAGTCGCCCACATCCACCACCAGCCCGAGCTCTTCCAGTACCGGGATAAAGTCCCCGGGCGGTACCAGTCCACGGCGCGGGTGGCGCCAGCGCAGCAGGGCTTCGGCGCCGGTAAGGCGTTTGCCGTCGCCGCTGAATTGCGGCTGGTAATAGAGCACGAATTCGTTCTGGTCCAGGGCGTGGCGCAGGTCGCTTTCCAGTTCCAGGCGCTCCAGGGCGCTGGCGTTCATGTCGGCCTGGTAGAACTGGAAGTTGTTTTTGCCGCGCTCTTTAGCGTGATACATCGCCGTGTCGGCGTTTTTCATCAATTGGCTCAGCTCGTTGCCGTCTTGCGGGCTGAGGGCGATGCCGATACTGGCGGTCACGAAGAACTCGCGGCCTTCCAGCACAAAGGGTTTGACCAGGCTGGCGAGGATCTGCTCGGCCACATGAATGGCGCGGTTCAGCGCCATATCGCGGCTGACCCGTGGTTGGAGGAGCAAGGTGAATTCGTCGCCGCCCATGCGCGCCACGGTGTCGTCCTCGGCCACACAACCGAGCAGGCGCGTGGCCATTTCCTTGAGCATCCGGTCGCCGGCCGCGTGGCCGAGGGAGTCGTTGATCGGCTTGAAGCGGTCCAGGTCGAGGAACATCAGCACCACCCACGACTTCTGCCGTTCGGCGGACTGCAACGCGGTGTGCAGGCGGTCCTGGAACAGGGTGCGGTTGGGCAGGTGGGTCAGGGCGTCGTAGTAGGCCAGGCGGTGGATGCGCTGCTCACTGGCCTTGCGCTCGCTGATATCGCTGAAGAAACACACGTAGCTGGCCAGGTCGCCTTCGTCGTCGAACACCGCGGTAATGCCGACCCAGGCCGGGTAATGCTCGCCATTGAGACGCTTGAGCCACACCTCGCCTTCCCAGGTGCTGTGCTGGTGCAATTGCTTGAGCACATAACGCAGATGGGCTTCCTGCTGCTCATCGACGGTGAGCATATTGGGCAACTGGTCGAGCACATTGCTCACCGCATAGCCGCTGACCCGGCTGAACGCCTCGTTGGCCTGCACGATATAACCGGCTGGGTCGGTGATCAGGATCGCCGAAGTGGAATGTTCGAACACCGTGGCTGCCATGCGCAGATCTTTTTCGGCGCGTCGTTGCTGGCTGATATCGCGGCCCACGCCGAGGATGCCTTCAAACGCGCCATGTTCATCCCACACCAGCACCAGGCGCAGTTCGATCGGCACTTTGCGCCCGTCGGCGCGCAGGCAGTCGAACAGAAACAGTTGGGTCTGGACTTCATCGCGCAACGTGTTCAAGGCGTCGGGGTTGCCGAGGGCGCGGCTGACCTGTTCCATCAGGCTGTAAATGCCGGTCAACTGCTGAGGGTTGGCAACGATCGACTGCCAGCCGTTCTTGAACACCCAGTCCACGTCATAGCCCAGGACGGTGTTGACCGAGGGGCTGATGTAGTTGAGGGCCAGTTGGCTGTCGGTGGAGCAGATCACGTCGCTGATGCTTTCGGCCAGCATCCGGTAGCGCTGTTCACTGTCGCGTAGTGATTCACTGGCCTCGATCTGGTCGGTAATGTCCTTGGCCACGCCGATGATCCGGGTGACCACCGTAGAGGTATCGCGGGCCAGCGCCTGTTCGCGGATATCGAAGCGGCGCCACTGGTTATTGCGGTGGCGAAAGCGCAGTTGGCAGTGCAATTGGGTCGTATAGCCGACCTGGCGTTGCTGTTCGCGCGCGTCATGGTAGTGCTCGGCGTCTTCTGGGTGTAGCAGGATTTCCCAGAAGTACTCACCCATTTGCTGCAGTTCGGCTTTGTTGTAGCCCAGGGTGTGGCCCAGATGGTGGTTGCTGAAAATCATGCGCTGGCTGATCACGTCCTGCACATACAGGTGATCGGGCACGGTGCGCACCACATCCGACCAGAAGCTTTCACGCTCCACCAGCGACAACTCGATCAGCTTGCGGCTGGTGATGTCGCTGATGCTGAGAATCACGGCCTTGACGTCATCCTGCTGCTCCGGCAAACGCATCACCAGCCACAGGTACTGTTCGTTGCCGGCCACGTCGTTGAGCTGGATTTCCAGCTCCAGCTGTTTTTGCCGGGTCAGTACGGCCTCCAGCACCTGATAGCCGATGGACGTGGCATTGCTCGGGCAATCATCGATCAGGCGCTCCCACGCCTGCTCGCAAGACGCGACGTTGAGCAGGCGCACGGCCATCTGGTTGACCTCGGTGACGCGCAACTCCTTGAGCAGTTGCTTGCGCTCGGCGGGGTTGGCCTGCAACCAGGCGTGCAACTGCTCACGGCTTTGCACCTGGGTCTTGTTGCAAAACGCCTTGAGCCCCGACAGGTCCAACACGCACAACGCGACGCCGGTGCCTTCGAAGATGTCCTGGTAGCGTCGCCGGCCTTCATTCACCTGGCGTTGGCGGCGGCGCATGTTGAGCAGCACGATCACCGGGATCAGCGAAAACGCCAGGCCGAGCAGGCACTTGCCGATAAAAGCGGGCAGTAGTTGTTCCAACACCGCGCTGCGGTCGAACATGCCGCGCAGTTGCCAATCGCTTTTGCTCAACGGCGTGACCAGCACGCTGCGGTTCAACTCTTCCGGCGTCAGGGCGCCGGACCACTGCGCCGGCATGCCGCTGTCACGGCTGACCACGCGATGGTTCAGGCTGTTCTCGATCGCCCACATCGGGCGTTGACCCTGGACATCCTGGCGCGTGAGGTTGGCCAGATAATTGGGCGCCAGGCGCAAGGCCCAGTACACCTTGGAGCCACCGCTGGGTTGGTGCAGCAACAGATAGATGACCGTGCCGTCATTGTCGTTGCTCAGGTAGTAGGACTGGGCGTGACTGCGCTTGACCAGGTCTTCGAGCAGGGCACTGTCTTGGCTGCCTTCGGCAGTGTCGCTGATCAGTGCGCCGCTGGGGGCGAGCAGGGCAAAGCTGCGCAGGTCCGGCAGTGAGCGCTGCAACGTGCGCATCAGGGCCTGCTGCTGTTCGGGGTTGCGCGGCGGCTCGACAATCGGCAACAGGTTCAGGGCGATCTGCGCGCTCAGGGCCATGCTCTGGCTGATCTGCTCGGCCAGGTCGGCACTGTAGTCGATGGTGTATTGCTGTTGGTTTTTCTGGTTTTGCTGCAATTGGTCCAGCAGTTGCCAGAACAACAAGGCGAGCAACAGCAGGACAAGCGTCGCCAACGCGCCTTTCAAGGTGCCGTGCAGGGGCGCTCCCGGCGCAATATGAGCGGCGCGCAAGGGCGTGGGCGGCGTGACGTTGGACAAACTGTGATCCTGCGGTTTGGCTGGACTGGCGCGCGACGTGCACTATAAGCCGGACGCCCGAAGGGCGGCTAGCATGCCTTGAGTTGTGGCAAAGTGCCAGTCCTGCCTGGCTGGACTGCCCCAGCGCATTCAGGTAGCTTTGCCGGTTACGCGGGGGCGTTCCAGCCCCAGACATTCAGGCTTTTTTTGCTCGCTGGCATTGATGATAGTCAAAGGCCCGCGCGGCGCATGGCCTGGCACGGGCTTCGTCCGCTTAATTCATCAGTCACTGACGCTAGGTTCACCATGGCTCAATACGTCTTCACCATGCATCGGCTGGGAAAAGTTGTTCCGCCGAAGCGGGAAATCCTGAAAAACATTTCGCTGTCCTTCTTTCCAGGCGCCAAGATCGGCGTGCTCGGCCTCAACGGTTCGGGTAAGTCCACCCTGCTGAAAATCATGGCGGGCGTCGACACCGAGTTCGAAGGCGAAGCCCGCCCGATGCCGGACCTGAACATCGGTTACCTGCCTCAAGAGCCGATCCTGGACCCGACCAAGACCGTGCGCGAAGTGGTCGAAGAAGCCGTCAGCGTGATCAAGGACGCCCAGGCCCGCCTCGATGAGGTGTACGCCGCCTACGCCGAACCGGACGCCGACTTCGACAAGCTGGCCGCCGAACAGGCCAGGCTCGAAGCGATCCTGCAGGCGGGCGATGGCCACAACCTGGAGCGCCAACTGGAAGTCGCCGCCGATGCGCTGCGCCTGCCAGCCTGGGACGCCAAGGTCGAACACCTTTCCGGTGGTGAGAAGCGTCGTGTGGCCCTGTGCCGCCTGCTGCTGTCGGCCCCTGACATGCTGCTGCTCGACGAACCGACCAACCACCTGGACGCCGATTCCGTCGCCTGGTTGGAGCACTTCCTCCACGATTTCCCGGGCACCGTGGTTGCGATCACGCACGACCGTTACTTCCTGGACAACGTCGCCGGCTGGATCCTGGAGCTCGACCGCGGCGCCGGTATCCCTTACGAGGGCAACTACTCCGGTTGGCTGGAAGCCAAGTCCGACCGTCTGGCCGCCGAATCCAAGCAGCAATCGGCCCACGAAAAAGCCATGAAGGAAGAACTGGAATGGGTGCGCAAAGGCGCCAAGGCCCGCCAGTCCAAATCCAAGGCGCGTCTGCAACGCTTTGAAGAAATGCAGTCGCAGGAATTCCAGAAGCGCAGCGAAACCAACGAGATCTACATCCCGGCTGGTCCGCGCCTGGGTGACAAGGTCATTGAGTTCAAGAACGTGACCAAAGGCTATGGCGACCGCGTGCTGATCGACAACCTGTCGTTCGCCATGCCAAAAGGCGCGATCGTCGGCGTTATCGGCGGTAACGGTGCGGGTAAATCCACACTGTTCCGCATGCTGATGGGCAAGGAAACCCCGGACTCCGGCAGCATCGAGATCGGTGACACCGTGCAGTTGGCCTGTGTGGACCAGAGCCGCGACGACCTCGACGGCAGCAAGACTGTGTTCCAGCAGATCTCCGACGGTTCCGACCAGATCCGCATCGGCAACTATGAAATCCCGTCGCGCACCTACGTCGGCCGTTTCAACTTCAAGGGCGGCGACCAGCAGAAGTTCGTCAAGGACCTGTCCGGTGGTGAGCGCGGTCGCTTGCACCTGGCCCTGACCCTGAAAGAGGGCGGCAACGTCCTGCTGCTCGACGAACCGTCCAACGACCTCGACGTTGAAACCCTGCGTTCCCTGGAAGAAGCCCTGCTGGACTTCCCGGGCGCCGCCATTGTGATCTCTCACGATCGGTGGTTCCTTGACCGCGTCGCGACCCACATTCTGGCGTACGAAGATGACTCCCAAGCGGTGTTCTTCGAAGGTAACTACACCGAGTACGAAGCCGACCGTAAAAAGCGCTTGGGTGAGGCCGCTGCCCAGCCGCACCGCGTACGCCACAAAAAACTGGCCTGATGCTGCAATAGCCGCAACAGCCTGTTGAAAAAATACCCCTCACGCAGGGGTATTTTTTTGCCCGCGTTATGCCGGGAGCGTCGTGGGCGCCAGCGCTGGGCGGCTGCGCAGCAATTCTTCGACCACCCCCATGAACGCCTCGACCAACAATGAGCGTGACGGTGAGCGCGTGAGTATCAGCAGGTGTACCCAGGCTTCGGGGTCTGCCAAGGGGCGGTAGACCACGCCTTTCCTGGCCAGGGTTCGGGTGCACTGGGGCACGAGCGAGACACCTTGGCCTGCCGCCACCAGGGCGATGATCGAGGTGATCTGGCGCCCCGCAGGGCCCGGGCGCAGCGCCAGGCCACGGCGTTGATACAGGTGCTCGATGGAGCCGTTGAGGCCCGAACCGTAATCGCTGGGGAACAGTATCAACGGGTACTCACTGAGCTGGGCGAGGGTGACTTCGCTCTGCTCCGCCAGCGGGTTGTCGCTACAAAGAGCCGCCACCAGCGGTTCTTGCCCCAACGACAAAGCCTCGACGCCGGTTTGCCCGGCCTCCGGCAGCAGGCGGCTCATGCCGACGTCGATGCGCCCGTCCAGCACGTGCGTGTGCAGGCTGCCGGAAGCGCTCTCCACCAGGGTCAGTTGCACATCGGGAAAACGCTGGGCGAAGGCTTGCAGGGTTTGGCTGAAGAGTTCCGACAACGCGATCGAGCTGGCATAGCCTACGACCAGTTGGCCGGTCGAGCCGGCAGCCAGTTTGGCGGCGATGTCTTGTGCAAGCCTGGCGTGTTCCAGCGCTGCGCGGGCATACGGCAAAAAGTGCTGGCCTTGGGCGGTCAGTGTGACCGTACGACTGGTGCGGTCGAACAGGCGAAAGCCAAGCTCGGTTTCCAGGGCCGAAATCTGCCGCGTCAGGGGCGGCTGGGCAAGGTGCAGACGCTGGGCTGCGCGGCCGAAGTGCAGCTCTTCGGCGACCGTCAGGAAGTAACGTAACTTGCGTAGATCAAGCATTCTGTTTCCTGGGTATTGATCGGTCCGAATTCGGTATTGGTGTTCGCTGCGCTGGGTATTCTATAAACATCCTCGACTATAAGACGAGAGGCCACATGAACCCGCGCATGCATCACGCCCGCTTCGCCGTGTTCCTGTGTGGCTGTGCGGCGTTTCTGAATCTCTATGCGACACAGAGCATCCTGCCTGCGTTTGCCGAAAGCTTCCAGGTGAGTGCCCGGCAGGCAGGGTGGAGCATTACGGTGACCACGCTGGCGGTGGCGGTGACCGCGCCGTTTGTCGGGCGCCTGACCGGCCGTTTCGAGCAGCGCACGGTGATTGCCGTGGCCGCGTTGCTGCTGGCGCTGCCGACGCTGCTGACGGCCTATGTGGACAGTTTTGCCGAGCTGCTGGTGTGGCGTTTTGTCGAAGGGATGTTGATTCCCGTGGTGTTCGCCACCAGCGTGGCTTATATCGGTGATCGCTGGCGTGCGGCCACGGTCACCGAGATCACCAGTTTGTACGTCGCGGGGACGGTGCTCGGTGGGTTTGCCGGGCGCTTTGTCTCGGGTGTCATGACCCAATATGTGGGCTGGCGCGAAGCCTTCGAACTGTTGGCGGTGATCAGCCTGCTGGTCGGCCTGCTGATTGTGTGGCTGTTGCCGGCCAATCCGGTGGCGCGGCCCGGCGTTGCGGCCGTGGGCATGCACGGGGTGCGCCGGCTTCTGCGCAAACCCTTGCTGGCGGCCTATGGCGTCGGTTTCTGCGTGCTGTTCTCCCAAGTCGCAACCTTTACCTATGCCGGGCTGTATCTCAGCCAGGCCCCGTTCAACCTGGGCGCCGCCGCCTTGGGCACTTTGTATGCGGTGTTCCTGCTGGCGCTGGTGGTCATTCCTGTTGCGGGGCGCTTGAGCAAATCGCGACCACAATCGCAGTTACTGACCGGCGCTGTTGCGCTCGGCATCTGTGGCTCGGCGCTGACATTGTTGCCGTCCCTGTGGCTGATCGTGTTGGGGCTGGCCCTGAGTTCGACCGGCGTATTCCTGGCACAGGCATCCGCCAATGCGTATATCGCCACCACGGCAGGCCCGGACAAGTCCGGCGCCGTGGGGCTGTACCTGACCGGCTATTACCTGGGCGGCAGCGCCGGCGCCGTGGTCCCGGCCATGCTTTGGAATCAATGGGGCTGGCCGGGCTGCGTCGCGTTGGTCGCAGGTTTTCAGCTGTTGTCGCTGGCGATTGCCCTGCTGGGCTGGAAACCGGTAAAGCCCCAGGCCCTGATCGCCGGACAGCGCGGCAAACCAGCCTGATTTTTCATCCAATAAAGGACTATGAGAGGTGAACATGACTAACACCGTGATCAAGCGCAGCCAGTTGTTGAAGCTCATCGAACCGGTATTGAACGACATGCCGGCCGGCGCCTTGCGCCACGCTCTGTTCGAAGCCTTCTGGGCTCAGGAAGACGGGCTGGTGGATATCGAAGACGCTTTTGCGCGACTCACCTCGCGTCGGCATTCGCCGGCGGTACTGCGCAAGTTCTTCGCCAGTTGGTCCAAGACCAATAATTCGGCGGCCAGTGTGTCCGGCCTGGCCAACCGCATAACATTGCTGGCGCGCTCCGATGAAGGCTCCGCCGCCGCCGCGCAGTTGTACCGCGCCTGCGGCAGCCTGCAACGCATCACCGATGAAGATCTGGGCGCGTTGGGTAATACCTTGCACGCGGACCTGTTCTACACCATGGCCACCGCGCTGTGCGGTGATGACCAGTGGATATTGAAGGACAATTGCCTGCCCTCGGCACAGGCGTTCAAAGACTGGACCGACACCCGCCGCCTGCGTGATCGCGACCTGTTGCAGGGGTTACTGACCACGTTGATCCACGAGGTGTACACCCACGGCGAAGTGGAATTCATCCACCCGCTGTACTCGCAGTGGTTCGTGCGGGACATGGGCGTGCCGCCGGAGAAATCCCGGGCGACGGTGGCCTGGGTCACGGTGCACACCGGCGGTACCGAGAGCAACCATTTCGCCCATGCGGTGGCGGCGGTGAATGAGTTCACCACTGCCATGCAGATTGAAGTGGACCCCGCCACGGCGCGCGACATTTTTGCTCAATACCTGCAGCGTAAAGCCAGTGTGATGAGCGACTGTGCGCAGTTGCTGGGTTAACCCGGCCTTTTTGCCTGAGAGCCTCTGACCCAGATGAACACCCTGAAGCAGACCGCAACGCCATCGTTGTCGTCGCCTGACCCGGTCAGCGTGCGTCGCCGCGCTCTGGTGGCAGGCTGCGGCGCGCATGCCGTGCACGATGGGCTGACCGATGTGATTTATGTGCTGTTGCCGATCTGGCAAGCGCAGTTCGGCCTCAGCTACGCCCAGATCGGCCTGTTGCGTGGTGCTTACGCGGGCATGATGGCCGGTTTTCAGTTACTGGCCAGCCGTGCTGCCGCACGCTGGGGGCGTGAACGCTTGCTGGTAGGTGGCACTGCGTTGGCGGGACTGGCCTACCTGCTGGCCGGCCAGGCTGGCGGGCTGGGCGTGTTGCTGTTGGCGCTGCTGCTGGGCGGGCTCGGCGCGAGTACGCAGCACCCGCTGGCCTCGTCGTTGATCACCGATACGCACGAGGCCGGCGGAGGCGTCAAACAAGCGCTGTCGCAGTACAACTTCAGCGGCGATATCGGCAAGACCTTGATCCCGGGGTTGATCGGCCTGTTGCTGGCGGTCATCAGTTGGCGCGCCAGTGTCACCCTGCTGGGTGTACTCGGGCTCCTGGCGGCAGGCCTGTTGTGGTGGCTGATCCCGGCACGCGCCGAGGCTTCGGCGGCGCCGGTGAAAGCCACCCGTACGGGCGCCGGCGCCGGCTCCGCGAGCGGCCTGCGTGCGCTGATCGTGACCGGCACGCTGGACAGCGCCGTGCGCATGGGTTTCCTCACGTTCCTGCCGTTTTTGCTCAAGGCCAAGGGCGCCGGGCCTGCGGGCATCGGCCTGGCGCTGACGATGCTGTTCGTCGGCGGCGCCTTCGGCAAATTGCTGTGCGGTTACCTCGGTGCGCGCATCGGCATGATGAAAACGGTATGGGCCACGGAGTTCACCACGGCTGTGCTGATTGTCATGGCGGTGTACTTGCCCTACGCCGGCTTGATGGTGATGTTGCCGCTGCTGGGGCTGGCGCTGAACGGCACGTCGTCGGTGCTGTACGGCGCAGTCCCGGACTTGGCAGGGCCGGGCAGGCGCGACCAGGCGTTCGCCGTGTTCTACACCGGCACCATCGGTGGCGGCGCCTTGGCGCCGGTGCTGTTCGGCAGCCTTGGGGATGCCACCGGTGTGCCCATGGCCGTCCTGTTGCTGGCCGCCACCCTGTTGCTGACCTTGCCGCTGTCCTGGCGGGTTCAGCAAGGGTTGGAGGCCCAAGCCCGGTAGGGCGAACGAATTTTTCAGCGTGTTCTGGCAGGTATAACAATGAATAACAGTGAACCCTCTGCCGTGTCATTGCCGTTGTCCCAGCGTGCGCAACGTCTCAGCGCACCCGGCACGTCCAGCATGCGCAGTAAAGCCAATGCCTTGAAAGAAGCCGGCGTCAACGTGGTCAACTTTGCCGCTGGCGAATTGTCCTTCGATGCCTGCCCGGTGATGAAAGCCGCCGCGACCGATGCGCTCGCCACTGCCCGCAACCGCTATACGCCGCCCATTGGCCTGCCCCAGCTTCGCCACGCGCTGGCGCAGCAGGTCACTCAGCGCTGCGGGGTGAATTACGCCGCCGATGAAATAGCGGTGACCGCGGGTGCCAAGCAGGCGCTGTACAACGCTGCAATGGTGCTGCTCAATCCGGGGGATGAAGTCATCGTCGCGGTGCCGTACTGGGAAACCTTCCCTACCCAGATCCAACTGGCCGGTGGCGTTCCCGTCTATGTCGACACGGCTGCGGATGACTATCGCCTCACCTGCGCAGCGGTCCAGAAGGCCCTGACCCCGCGCACCCGGATGATTGTGATCAACACCCCGAACAATCCGACGGGCACGGTTTATCAGCGCGAAGAACTGCTGGGTATTGCCCGGCTCGCCTTCGCCCACAGGCTTTGGGTGGTGTTCGACGAGTGTTACCGCAAACTGGTGCGCGCGCCCCATGAACATCACAACATCGTGTCGCTGTTTGCGCCGCTCAAACATCAGACGGTACTGGTCGATTCGTTTTCCAAGAGCCACGCGGTCACCGGCTGGCGGGTAGGGTATGCGTGTGCGCCCGCCCCAGTCATCGCCGCCATGCACAACCTGCAAGGGCATACGACGTCCAACCCCAGCAGCCTGTCCCAATATGCCGCGCTCGGCAGCCTGATGGCGGACGCGCCGCACTTTACCCGCCAGGTCAATGCCTTCCTCGACCAGCAATTGCTTGCGGCCTGCACCTGCCTGGGGCATGTCGACGGCATTCGGTGCGCCCCGCCCGAAGGGGCGTTCTATCTGTTTATCGATGTGTCCCGCAAGTTGGGTGGGCGCTACCTGGGCACCGTTATTCGTGACGTCGACCACTTGGCCGATCTGTTATTGACCGAGGCCCATATCGCGGTAGTGCCAGGCTCTGGCTGTGGTGACGGCAATAGCATCCGTATCTCCTACGCCGTTGAGCGTGAAGCGCTGATTGAGGGCCTCACACGCTTCGCTCGTTTCATGTCAGAAATCGTTGCGCATTAACCCCACCTTAAAAGGATATAAGCCGTGGAAAATCTGAGCCGCCAATTTATCGGGTACGTGAACCAGGCGCTGGTGGATGTCGAGGACGGACATCTGGCCCAAGCCCTGCTCAGCGGTTTCAACAGTCAAACCGCCGCGCTGGACACGTACTGCGAGACCTATGTCGACATGACCTCCAGTAATTGGAGCGAGTCGTCACTGTGTACGTTCTTCTGTGGCTGGCGTAGCCCGGACGGCGCCGCCCATGCCGTCTCGAGCATCATCGTGCGCATCCTCCAGGAGTCGGCATCGTTGACGGATGACGCCCGGTTGAAAATGCTCGAAGCGGCGGCCCATTGTGGGGAGATCATTGTCGAGGACATCGGGCTGGGTGAAATGCATGGGCATCCGCACCATTCCAAGCTGTATTACCGCATGGCTTCGGCCATCTGCGGCTCCGATGATTGGCGCCTGCAAGACAAATTCCTCAACCCGATTACCAAAGAGTTCTCCGGTTGGGTGGGGGAAAAACGCCCATTGGCGCCGCAACTCATCGAAGCGCTGGAAATGATGGCCATGACGGAGTTGTTCAATACCGGCGAATACAACCTGATGACCCCGCTATGGAAGCAGTGGTTGCGCGATGTACGGGGCTATAGCGCCGGTGAGGCCAGCCGCGTCGCGAGTTTTCTCAGTGTGCATTGCGGCAGCGTGGAAGCACGCCACTTCAAGCATGCCGCTGAGGCGTTGCGGCTGTATGCCAGCGCCACCGGGCAGGCCGTGGATTACGCGCGTATCGCACGGCTCTCCAAGGAGTACGTGGCCAGGGCCTGCGAACATCTGCAAAAGATGGCGTCGGTGCTCAAGTGCGAACAGCCCGCCTGGGATTGAGGCTGTTCGATAACCCTTGTTGTGCCGCTGATAAGGAGCCTGAACCCTATGATGGATACCGAAGCGCGCCGACGCCCTCTGTCGGCGCTATTGGATAGCAACCGTTGCCTGCGTGTACTCGAAGCCCATAGCCCGATATCGGCGTTGCTCGCGCAACGCGCCAGGCTGGAGATCAGCCCCGGGCATACGGTGGGGTACGACGCCATCTGGTCGAGTTCGCTGACCGACTCGACCCAGCGCGGGTTACCCGACATCGAAATTCTTTCGCCCAGTAACCGATTGCCGGGGATTCGCGAAATATTCGATGTGTGCTCGCTGCCGCTGATATTCGATGCCGATACCGGCGGCAAGGCCGAACATTTCGCGATTCATATCAAGATGCTGGAGCGTGCGGGCGTCTCGGCGGTGGTGATCGAAGACAAATGCGGCTTGAAGAAGAACTCACTCTTGGGCATCGAGGTCGACCAGGCGCAGGAGTCCATCGAGGCCTTTTGCGCCAAGCTCCAGGCCGGGTGCACGAGTCGCACCGGCTCAGGGCTGATGATGATTGCCCGGTGTGAAAGCTTGATTCTGAATCGCGGCATGGAAGAGGCGATGGCACGGTGCCTGGCGTATGTCGAGGCGGGGGCGGATGGCATCATGATCCACAGCCGCAAGCAGGATGGCCTGGAAATCCTGGAATTCGCCCGGCAGTTTCGCCTGCAGCGGCCCAGGGTACCGCTGATTTGCGTGCCGACCAGCTATGTTCACCTGAAGTTCGAGGTGCTGGAGCGAGCAGGTTTCAACGCGGTGATTTATGCCAATCACATGTTGCGCAGTGCCTACCTGGCCATGCGCGATACCGCCGTCGGCATACTCGCCAATGGCAGGACGCTGGAACTGGAGTCACGTTGCCTGGGCATTGACGAGATACTCGACCTGGTGCCGGGCACGCGCTAGTGCCCTGCGCGAGTCTGTGGGCAAATGCTGTGCGGGCTTGCTCGCGAAAGCGGTGGGTCAGTCGCTGCATCTGTAACTGCACCGCCGCTATCGCAGGCAAGCCAGCTCCCACATGACCGGTGTACTCGATCAAATGTGGGAACTGGCTTGCCTGCGATGGCGGCCTACCTGTTGGTGCAAAACTCAGAGTGAAATCCCCATTTAAGGGCAAAAAAAGGCAGTTATTTATACTTATTGCACCATTTAATTTCACAAAGGCGACATTTTGCCCTGTCGCGGTGCGAAACGAATTGATAAAGTCCGGCTCAATCTCCGTTTAACAACAATCAATTTGCCGAGACTGTTCATGACCGAATCCGTCGATTCCTTCCTTGCCCGCCTCAAGAAACGCGACCCGGACCAACCGGAATTCCACCAGGCTGTAGAAGAAGTTCTACGCAGCCTGTGGCCCTTTCTTGAAGCCAACCCGCACTATCTGACCTCGGGCATCCTGGAGCGCATCTGCGAGCCGGAACGCGCGATCACGTTCCGAGTGTCGTGGGTGGATGACCATGGCAAGGTCCAGGTCAATCGCGGTTTCCGTATCCAGATGAACAGCGCCATTGGGCCCTACAAAGGCGGTTTGCGCTTTCACCCCTCAGTCAACCTGGGTGTGCTGAAATTCCTCGCCTTCGAACAGACCTTCAAGAACTCTCTGACCTCGCTGCCCATGGGCGGCGGCAAAGGCGGCTCGGACTTCGACCCCAAGGGCAAGAGCGACGCCGAAGTGATGCGCTTCTGCCAGGCATTCATGAGCGAGCTGTACCGCCATATCGGTGCGGACGTGGACGTACCGGCCGGTGATATCGGCGTGGGCGCACGGGAAATCGGCTTCCTGTTCGGCCAGTACAAACGCCTGAGCAATCAATTCACCTCAGTGCTGACCGGCAAGGGCATGACCTATGGCGGTAGCCTGATCCGCCCTGAAGCCACCGGTTTCGGCTGTGTGTATTTCGCCGAGGAAATGCTCAAGCGCCAAGGCCAGCGCGTCGAAGGCAAGCGTGTGGCCGTGTCCGGCTCCGGTAACGTGGCGCAATACGCGGCGCGCAAGGTCATGGACCTGGGCGGCAAGGTGATTTCCCTGTCGGACTCCGAAGGCACCCTGTACGCCGAAAGCGGGTTGACCGAAGAACAATGGTCGGCCCTGCTGGAACTGAAAAACGTACAGCGCGGGCGTATCAGTGAACTGGCCACACGTTTCGGCCTGGAGTTCCGCAAAGGCCAGGCGCCTTGGGAACTGGCCTGCGATATCGCGCTGCCTTGCGCCACCCAGAACGAACTCGATGCCGACGCTGCGCGTACCTTGCTGCGCAACGGCTGCCTCTGCGTGGCCGAAGGCGCGAACATGCCGACCACGTTGGAGGCTGTGGATATCTTTATCGACGCGGGCATTCTGTTTGCGCCGGGCAAGGCGTCCAATGCCGGTGGGGTGGCGGTGAGCGGTCTGGAAATGTCGCAGAACGCCATGCGCCTGCTGTGGACCGCCGGGGAAGTGGACAGCAAGCTGCACAACATCATGCAGTCGATCCACCATGCCTGCGTGCATTACGGTGAAGAAAACGGCCGCATCAACTACGTCAAGGGCGCGAACATCGCGGGCTTCGTGAAAGTGGCTGACGCGATGCTGGCCCAGGGTATCGTCTAGGCCTCGGGTTCGATGCGCAGCACTTCGATCAACTGATCGCCGACGGGGCGCTGCCACAGCACCTCGTCGCCCACCTGGGCGCCCAACAAGGCACGGCCCAGGGGCGAGCCCCAGTTGATCAAGCCTGCGTTGGCATCGGCCTGGTCTTCACCGACCAACTGGATGCGCTGCTGTTCGTCCTGCTCGTTGGCGAACGTGACCCAACTGCCGATCTGCACCTTGTCGGTGGACGTGGCCGGCGCGACTACCTGGGCGCTCTGCACCCGCTGGTTGAAGTAACGCAGATCCCGCTCAAGGTCCGCCTGGCGCTGCTTGTCGGCCTGCTCACCCTTGGCGGCTTCGTCGCTGTGCTCCCCTTGCAACTGTGCCACCCTGGCCTGCAATTGCGCCAACCCTTGCGCGGTCAGGCGGTTAGGTTGCGCGCTGACCTGACGCTCCACCGGCTGATCAGCCTGGGCCGCCGCGTTATCTTCATTTACAAAAGCTCGGCTCATGGCGTTCTCCTTCCTATGAAGGTTGGGCCACGTTCGCTGCCTGATCGTTCCCACCGGCGCTGATCGTTCCCACGCTCCGCGTGGGAATGCATCCTGTGACGCTCCGCGTCACGACCTCGCGAGCGGACGCGGAGCGTCCAGGGCGGCATTCCCACGCGGAGCGTGGGAACGATCAGCGTGAGCGATAGGCTTTGGCGGCGTCACGATCTTTTTCCTGCTGCCAATCGTGTTCGCGGTCGTCCCTGCGGTTTTCCTCGTAATCGCGCATTTCCTGGCTTTCGCGCATGGCCTTGCACTGACGAAACCCATCTTCCCAACCTTCGGCGTATGGCCGGTCTTTGAGGTAGCGCGGCACATTCTTGCGAAACGCCCCGGTAATCACCCCAGCGGCCTGGCGACCGCTGCTGCAACCGTCGTCGAAGCCATCGGCGAAGGCGGGTGGGTAACCTTTGGCCAGCAATTCCTGATGGGTTGACTGGCAACCCGACAACCCCACCACCGCGCACAGCATGACCGCATACCGCCACATGGCGTACTCCCTGGCCGTTTTACGGCTGATAAGGGAAGTCTAGAAGGGGATTTGTTGGGGCGGTGTGAAAGGCAGGTCAGAAAGTTGTGGGCCGAGTATAAAACCTGTGGGAGCTGGCTTGCCTGCGATGGCGGTGCGTCAGTCACTTGAACCTTGGCTGATATACCGTATATCGCGAGCAAGCCCGCACTCATTAATCAGTAGTGGTACCACTTCAGCTCAAGCATCACTTCATTCACTGGCGTGGACAGGTGGCTGTACTCACGCTGGGCACTCAGGCGCAGGCCCAGGTTGCGCGACAGTTCCCATTGCTGGTTGAGGCTGATGCTGCGCCGCACTTCGCCGTTGGTGAAGAAATCGCCCTTGGCTTCCAGGCTCAGGTTGCCCAACGGGTTTTTCCACAGCACGCCGGTGTTGAACCCGGCGGCCGGGGAGATGGCTTCGCTGAAGTCGTTGTTGTGCTCCACGCGCACGGTGCCGAGGGCGAAGCCGAGCATGTCGTCGGAGAGTTGCCAGGTGCCACCGGCGCCGCCGTTGACGTGGGCCACCAGGGTTTCGTCGTCGTGTTTGCCCGGTACGCGTTCCAGGCCGCCGGTGACTTGCCACGACCAGGGTTGCAGCAGCGCATTGCGCGGCGTCAGCGAGCGGATGGTGGCAAGGTCCAGTTGCTGGAGCTGCCAGTGATTGCCCTCGTACTGGCGCAGTTTCATTTGCAGGATTTCGATCTGCGCGCCCAAGGGGAAGCCTTCGGCGTTGTCGTTGAGGTCGTGATAGGCCATGCGCAGGCCATATTCACCGAAGGCTTTGTCGCCGCGGGTGCCGATGCCGGCTTGCCAGGTGCGCGACTCATGGCCATTTTCCGGCAGGCCAGGCGGGGTGATCTTCAGGTCTGGCGCCGGGTTCTGGTTGATCGCACGCAGCAGTTCGAAGCTGCGCTGGGAGCGTGTCGCATCGCGCTCCAGGCCATTGGCGCGGTAGCGGCCCAGGCGGTAAGCAGCATCCACGATCAGTGCCTGGCGCTCGCGGGGCAGTGCTTTGAATGCAGGCTCTTGCAGTTGCTTCTGGTCATCGCTGACTTTCAACACCCACTGCTGCTCATCGCCGTCCAGCGGCTTGGCGCGTTCGAGCAGTTCGCGTTCACGCGAGGGGCGATAGTCGATCTTTTCGACCAGACCTGCGTCCTTTACCGCCTTGACGGTATCGGTAGGGATCGCGGTGAGTGGGAATTGCTCAGTCAAACGCAGGCCAGGGCGGGCCACTTGCAGCAGTTCGAGCAGGCGATAGGAGCAGTTTTCGTCGAAGAAGAAGTAATCGAACTGGATCTGCTTGAGCTCCCACACGTGCTCGACCATACGCTTGGTCTCGACCTCGGTGAGGTTCAGGCGGTATTCCCACAAATCGCGGTTTTCGAGGCTGCGGTATTCCGAGAGTTTCTCCTGATAGGGCACCAGGGCGAACAGGCCGGGATAGCCGCCCATCAGGCCCTTCCAGGCATAGAGGATGCTGTTGTCGGAGCCTTCGATATAGGCGCCGAAGTTGATCGCATAGCTGAGCAGGGCGGTGTTGTTGCTTTGCACGTCGGCCTGGTCGATGCGCAGCAGGGTGTGGCCGAACATCGACGACGGGCTGTTGAGGTAGGCCGCCGGGAAGATCATCACTGCGCTATGGGGCGCGACGTCCTTGAACCACTGGGTGAACTCTTTGCACTCCAGGGCGGGCAGGTCGTTCAGTTGCAACTGCGCCTTGAGCCAGCGGGTACGTGCGGGGTACACACATTGGGCGTGCTTTTCACCCAGGCTGGCCGGTGCATACAGCGCATCAACGGTGGCCTTGAGTTCGGCGTCCGGATGGTGCGCGCCATCGGGAGCGATGAAGAATTTCTTGTCGCTGACATAGCTGCGCCAGCCACTGATCTTGCCGGCTTCGTAGTGCCCCAGCGACAGCCAGAATGGATCATTGGCCAGTTGCTGCAAACGTTGATCGTCGAGGTGCGGTGCCGCATGCAGCGGGGCGCAGGCGAAGAGAGCCAGGCAAGCGAGGCGTTTGAGCATGGAGGCTACTTAAGTCGGACGGAAAAAAAGACCCAAGGTGGGCGGGTCGAAAAAATAAAACCCGCGCCTCGAAAGGCGCGGGCAGGTCGAGCTTAAGCCTGGGTTGCGTATTTCGCCAGACGGGCATCGCTTTTCAGTACAGCAATGGTGTTGTTGTGCACGTCGTCAGCGGTCACGTCAGCCTTGCTGAAGATCTGCTGGAAGTGCTCGTGGGTTACGGCCGCGAAGTGATCGCGATCTTCCGGCGCAACACCCAGTACCACCGCGTAGGTGGTCAGCGCTTCGCCGTTGCCTTTGGCCATGTCTTCGGACAGCTCGTTCATCATGCCATTCATGGCAATCCAGGACTTGCCGCCGTAGGTCAGGGCGCTGTTGGTGCTGCAACCGTTGGTGCCCGAGGTCATGCCGAAGGTGGCGTTACCCGAAGTACCGTTGGTGGTGGAGGCGAGGAAGTGGGCCGGAGTACCGCGCTGGCCTTCGAACAACATGTTGCCCCAACCGCAGTTCGGGCCACCTGGTGCTTCTGCCATTGCATTGAGGGAGACGACGGTGAAGAGAGTACCAAGAAGGATCCGTTTCATAGCTTTGTTCTCTTTGTGTGCAAACCAATGGACAAGGGTTCAGGTGCTCAACGCACCCTAGGGGCCAGTTATTAGTCCAACCCGCGCAGTTTGGAGTTTAGGCACGTTCCCAGGGTTCCGTGTTTTTTTATAAACATTCAGTGGCGGGCGATTTTTTTGCAGGACGCGTGCGGTGGCTATGCTTTCCCGAAAGCGCGCCTTGCCAGAGCGCTCAACCGGGAGCCAGAATGCCCCATCTGCCCCGCCTGATGTAAGGAAGCCCGATGCCTGATCCTGTTGCTGCCAGCTTGCGTCTAGCGCCCGAAGCGCTGACTCGTCCTTTCTCCGCTGAACAGTTCAGCTTCTCGACCACCAATGATTTGGAGCCCTTTCGCGGTGTGCTTGGCCAGGAACGTGCGGTTGAAGCCTTGCAGTTCGGCGTGGCCATGCCACGCCCCGGTTACAACGTGTTTGTCATGGGCGAGCCGGGCACCGGCCGCTTTTCGTTCGTCAAACGCTACCTGAAAGCCGAAGGCAAGCGCCTGCAAACCCCGGCGGACTG
Source organism: Pseudomonas sp. DWP2-2 (assembly GCF_049897065.1). Lineage (NCBI taxonomy): Bacteria > Pseudomonadati > Pseudomonadota > Gammaproteobacteria > Pseudomonadales > Pseudomonadaceae > Pseudomonas > Pseudomonas sp. DWP2-2. Next base: position 63,629 of record NZ_JAFCVN010000010.1, read on the forward strand.
GGTTTATGTGAATAATTTCGATGAGCCCCGCGAGCCCCGCGCCCTGGAATTGCCAGGTGGCGCCGCCGCGGCGTTTATTGCCGATATCAACGGCCTGGTCGATAACCTGGTCGCCACCTTCCCGGCGGTGTTCGAGCACCCGACTTATCAACAGCGTAAAAGCGCCATCGACCGGGCGTTCAACCAGCGCTACGACAAAGCGCTGGACGTGATCGAGCGCCTGGCCCTGGAAAAAGACGTGGCGCTGTACCGCGACAGCTCCAATATCGCCTTTACGCCGATGCTCGACGGCAAGGCGCTGGACGAAGCCGAGTTTTCGCAACTGCCGGAGGCCGATCGCGAGCGCTTCCACACCGATATCTCCGAGCTGGAAGAACGCCTCAACGAAGAACTGGCCAGCCTGCCGCAGTGGAAGCGTGAGTCCAACAACCAGCTGCGCCAGTTCAACGAAGAAACCATCACCCTGGCCCTGCAGCCTTTGCTGGCGCCCTTGTCGGAAAAATACGCAGAAAATGCCGGCGTCTGTGGCTACCTGCAGGCCATGCAGGTGTACCTGCTCAAAACCGTGGTCGAGCAGTTGGTGGACGACGCCAAGACCGACGCCCAGGCGCGCAAGCTGCTCGAAGAGCAATACTGCCCGAGCCTGGTGGTAGGCCACTCGGTCAACGGTGGCGCGCCGGTGGTGTTTGAACCGCACCCGACCTACGACAACCTGTTCGGCCGTATCGAATACAGCACCGACCAGGGCGCGCTCTACACCACCTATCGCCAGTTGCGTCCCGGCGCGTTGCACCGCGCCAACGGCGGTTTTTTGATCCTGGAAGCCGAAAAAATGCTCAGCGAGCCGTTTGTGTGGGATGCGCTCAAGCGTTCCCTGCAATCGCGCAAGCTGAAGATGGAATCGCCTTTGGGCGAACTCGGCCGCCTGGCCACCGTGACACTCAACCCGCAGATGATTCCCTTGCAGGTCAAGGTGATCATCATCGGCTCGCGCCAGTTGTATTACGCCTTGCAGGACGCCGACCCGGACTTCCAGGAGATGTTCCGCGTACTGGTGGACTTCGACGAAGACATCCCCATGGTCGACGAGAGCCTGGAGCAGTTCGCCCAGTTGCTCAAAACCCGTACTTCGGAAGAAGGCATGGCGCCGCTGACTTCGGACGCGGTGGCGCGCCTGGCGACCTACAGCGCACGCCTGGCCGAACATCAGGGGCGTTTGTCGGCGCGTATTGGTGATTTGTTCCAGCTGGTGAGCGAGGCGGACTTTATTCGCCACCTGGCCGGCGACGAAATGACCGATGCCGGGCATATCGAGCGCGCCCTCAAGGCCAAGGCCACGCGCACCGGCCGCGTGTCGGCGCGGATTCTCGAAGACATGCTCGCCGGCGTCATCCTGATCGATACCGCCGGTGCCGCTGTGGGCAAGTGCAACGGCTTGACGGTGCTGGAGGTCGGCGACTCGGCATTCGGCGTGCCGGCGCGGATTTCCGCCACGGTATACCCGGGCGGTAGCGGTATTGTCGACATCGAACGCGAAGTTAACCTCGGCCAGCCGATTCACTCCAAGGGCGTGATGATCCTCACTGGTTACCTGGGCAGCCGCTATGCCCAGGAATTCCCGTTGGCCATCTCCGCCAGTATTGCCCTGGAGCAGTCCTACGGGTATGTGGACGGCGACAGTGCGTCCTTGGGCGAGGCGTGCACCTTGATCTCGGCCTTGTCGAAGACGCCGCTCAAGCAATGTTTTGCCATTACCGGCTCGATCAACCAGTTTGGTGAAGTGCAGGCGGTGGGCGGGGTCAACGAGAAGATCGAAGGCTTCTTCCGCCTTTGCGAAGCTCGCGGGCTGACCGGTGAGCAGGGGGCGATCATCCCTCAGGCCAACGTGGCCACGCTGATGCTCGACGAGAAGGTGTTGCAGGCCGTGCGTGCCGGGCAATTCCATATCTATGCGGTGCGCCAGGCGGATGAGGCCTTGAGCCTGCTGGTGGGCGAGGATGCCGGTGAGCCGGACGCCGAGGGGCAGTTCCCGGAAGGCACCGTGAATGCGCGGGTGGTGGAGCGCTTGCGGGCGATTGCCGAGATGATCAGTGATGAGGATTTGAAGGAGGCGGAGAAAGAGCTGGCGCAGCAGGCGTTGGCGGAAGCGAAGCCAACCTGATTGCTGTCATCACTCGATCAAGGTGGGAGCTGGCTTGCCTGCGATAGCGGTGTATCAGTCAACTGGGAGGTTGGCTGTGAGTCTGTCATCGCAGGCAAGCCAGCTCCCACAGTGGTCCGTGGTGTTTTTGGGAATGTTTAGCGTGCCACAAAATTGACTCCACCCTCAGGGACCAACGCCCGTTGGTCCCTACAACCTTGGTTTGTCGCGTTTTTATTCTATTCTCAGAGTCAGGGATATCCACAGGAGTCGCAGGATAGAAACAGCCTCGCCTTGCGCTGGGGCTGAACACCGATCTACCGAGGGGCGCCGCCATGTCGCGCAACCTTTGCCTTACTCGCCAGTGCCTGGGCCTGGTCACCCGTATCGAATGCTCCATTCGCCCTCTCGCCGGGGATAACGGGATGTGGACGCTGTTGTTTGCCGCCGGCATGTCGGGCGAGCAGCCTTCCACTGTCAAATCCCAGGGCCCGTTCCATGGGCCCTTCGTGGCAGAACGCATGCTGGGCACCATCGTTGATAGCCTGACCTTGCACGGCTACGAGCAAATGGACGAGCCGCAGATATGGTGCCTGCACCTGCAGGCTCATCTGCGCCAACTCAATGGCGGCCAGGAGCGACTAGCCCTCTGAGGATCGTTCCCACGCTCCGCGTGGTAACGCCGCCCCGGACGCTCCGCGTCCACCCAGGGCTATTTGCTCTCAGGCTTGTCCAGCTTCACCTCAAAGCCGTACTGCACGGTGCTGAGGTCGGTGCGCTGGTAACTTTCCAGCGTGGTCGGCTGGCCGTAGAAGTAATGCACGTCAAACATCGCCGTGCCGTATTCCTCGGCGCGGTGGCTGACACCGAGAATCTCCTTGAGGTAATTGCCGCTGGCATCCTTGGCATAGAAGCGCCAACTGTCGGCGGGGAAGTCCTTCTGGTCGACGATCAGCGCGTTGTCCTTGAGCGACAGGCCCTTGGGCAGCTTGGCTGCGTCAATCGTGGCCTTCTCGATGGTGGCCAGAAACAACGGTACCGAGCCCACCACAAACGCCGGGGTTTCCGGGAACAGGTTGAGGTCGTAGGTGAGCGTGCCGCTGACTGCGTTCAGCTCGAAAGCCTCGGTCGGCAGCTCGATAGGCTCGCCGCGCTCGCCCTTGTCATCGGCGGTGAAAAAGGTGATAGGCGCGTCACTGTTGTTGCGCTCGGCACCGACCAGGTCGTCATTGAAGGTGAACGGGTGGTCGAACACGATTTTTGCGGCGCTGGCGTCTTCGGTCGATTGGCTGATGGTGACGCTGTTTTTCAGTTGGTCCTCCGTCATCGAGGCATCTTTGAGCCAACTGGCGGCGCCGTCGTCATACACCGTGACCGGCATTGGCAGGGGCTGCACGGTGTTTTGCAGGCTGTTCCTGTCAAAGCGCATCACCGGCAGGTCCAGGTCTTTACGGGTGACCGTGGCCTTGGAGAAATCCAGCACATTCACCTGCAGGTTATCGATCAGCCCGTTGAAATACACCTTGGCGTAATGGCTGGTCTGCTGGCGCTCGAAGGCTTTTTGCGCGTCGGTGAGCTGTTTATCGAAGGCATCGGACCACGCGGTCTGTTTTTGCATCTCGGCCAGTTGTTTTTCATAGAACGCCACTTGCGCGGCACTCTCGTTGATCGAGCCTGAGCGGGTCAGAAACTGCCCGGTGCTGTCCCGTGCCTGCACCAGCAGCGGATTGGGTGACGCATCGCCCACTTCGGCGGCCAGGGGCTGGCTGTTGGTCAATTCGATCTCGGCGTAGTTCTTTTCCAGCGTCAGCAGGTTGAGGGTGATGTTGCCGTCGGTGCGTTTATGGCCCACGTCTTGTTTGGTCAGGTCGAACGTCAGCACCTTGCCCGGGGTGACCACCTCCACCGCGCCCTTGAGGCTGATGGGTTGTGGCTGGCTCTTGTTTTCCGTCTCGATGCCTTCGATAAACGGGTAGGTCACCGTCAGGTCGTCGGGGTTGGTCAGGTTGGAGCTGCTGGGGCTCAGTTGAATGCCGGGGTCGGTTTCTGACCATTCCGGTTGGAAGGGAATGACTTTATTGTTGCTCAGGGTGACCGACTGCCATTCCAGGCCATGGGGGAAGGGGAACTGGTCCGGCGCGTTGAAGTTGAACGGGAAGACCGGCTGCAAATCCGTCAGGTAGTCGGAGTGCGAGGTTTTGCGCAGCACGAACAGGCCATTGATGTAGCTGTCCACCAGCGCTTGGGGCGTAGGGTAATGCTTGAGCAGGGCCAGGCTGTCTTCGCCGTATTCGGCTTCGATGGGCTTGCTGGCGAGCTTGACGCGCGCGCGCTCCAGCAACAGCAGCGAGCCGCCCAGGTCGGCGATGGCATCGCGCAGCTTGGGATCCTGGATGCTGTCCAGAGACTGTTCGAACTTTGTGGTTTTCTCTTCGAGGGTCGCCTGCTTCTGCTCTTCTTTGGGGGAGCAGCCGCTGGCCATCAGCAACGCCGCGCACAGGCCGAAAGTGGCCAAAGGGGATCGCACATCCATCATCTGAGTTTTCCTGTCCGACATCATCGAGCCGAGTGAATGGCCTCGACACTAGCAGAAAAATTCTCTTACAGATGCCACTTGGGTCAGTTTTCTCGCGGTGACAGGGGCCGGGTAGCGGCTGGTATACTCGGCGCCATTTTTAGCCAAGCTGTGTGAGATTCAATGGAACGCTTTATCGAAAATACAATGTACGCCTCGCGTTGGCTGCTGGCGCCGATCTACCTGGGGCTGTCCTTGGGCCTGCTGGTCCTGGCGTTGAAATTCTTCCAGGAAATCATTCACGTGATTCCCAACATCTTCACCATGTTGGAAGCCGAAGTGATCCTGCTGCTGCTGTCGTTGATCGACATGGCCCTGGTGGGCGGCTTGCTGGTGATGGTGATGATTTCCGGTTACGAGAACTTCGTGTCGCAGCTGGATATCGACGAAAACAAGGAAAAGCTCAACTGGCTGGGTACCATGGACTCGTCGTCGCTGAAGATGAAAGTTGCGGCCTCCATCGTGGCGATTTCCTCCATCCACCTGCTGCGCATCTTCATGGACGCCAAGAACGTCGATCCACAGCACCTGATGTGGTACGTGATCATCCACATGACCTTCGTGGTCTCGGCGTTCGCCATGGGCTACCTGGACAAACTCACCAAGCATTGATACCCCGCGCTGGCCTTACTGCTCCACGAAGTAATAAGGCTGGCGGTTGACTGCCATTTGCTTGATCACCGTAACCGGCTCTTTTAGCCGGTCAGTGTGGTCCGTCAGCGCAACGTTGCCGGGCTTGGCGCTGAGGAAGGCGCGCAGTTCGGCTTCGGTGTTCAGGATCGGCAAGTAGGCCTGCAGGTAGAACACGCTGGCGCCGTCGATGCGCTCGTTGGGTTGGTACATGGCCACCGTCCTGCCTTCGTCTTGCAGGGTCTGGATCTGGCTGATCACCGGCACGAATGAATGGCGCACATCGGCTTTGGGTGCAAACCAGAACGCCGCGCTCAGGTAGCAGGCGATGGCCAGGCTGAAAACCCCGCCGATGATCTGCCGGTGATAGCGGTACAGCCCCGGCTTATGGTCTTTGGCCCACTCCAGCAGCACCCGCGCATATTCGGCAGCCAGTACAGCCGCGGCTGGCGTCAGCGCCATCAAATACACGGTGCGTTTACTGGAAGCCAGGGTCAGCAGGGTGAACTGCGCCACCAGCCACACACTGAAAAACAGGCGGTAGCGGTTGCGTACCAGGCTTTTGCGGAAGTGCCACAGGCCCAAGTACACCAGGATGTTCCAGGGCAGGAAGGCCTCGGGCAGTTTCGCGAGGTAATAGTAGAAAGGTTCGTAATGCCCGGCCTCGACGAACGAACCACTGAAGCGCCCGACGCTATTGGTCCATAACACCTCACCCACCGCCTGCATCCCACCGCGCTGAAACAGAAACCCCAGCCAGATCAGCAGCGGCACCAACGCCAACAGCGTGAACAGCGCCGGCTTGAGCCAATCGCCCAGCCGCAGGCGTTTATCCATCAGGCTGGTGCTGAACAGGTACACGAAAATCACAATGCCCGGCATCGCCAGGCCCAACACACCCTTGCTCAACGTAGCGATGACCATCCCGGCGGTAAACAACGCCCAGGCCCAAGTACTTGAACCTTCACGATCGGGCCGTACCGCCTGGTAAAACCCCAGCAGGGCCGCGGTGACACCGAGGCTGAGCAACGAATCCTCACCCACCCCCCGCACATTGCCCCAATAACTGGCCATGGTCGCCAGGATCAGCGCAGCGCTGAACGCCAGCGTCTGCGGCCGCCCGAACCGACGCAACATCCCGTACAACAGCATCACACTGAACAACCCGGCAAACGCCGACGCCAGGCGCACCGCCCCGGTGCTGGCGCCAAACAGGCGAATCGCACCCGCGTCCAGCCACAGGCTCAGGGGTGGTTTTTCCAGGAAGGGTTCACGAAACAGGCGCGGCACCACCCAGTCATTGTCCAGGTGCATCGCCATGGCGATCCCGGACACCCGGGCTTCGGTAGAGCCTTGCAGCTCGTGGTTGCCGAGGGCGAAGAAGAACAACAGAGCAGCAAGCAAGAGCAGCAGGGGAGCGGGGCGCGTCATGGAGTCTGGCTACCGAGGCATGAGACCGATCGGGCGACCGGTCATGGGTAGTCAGGGAGTATACGAGTGCGATTCTTAACCTTTGGTGAACGGCCGTGGGGTTTTTCTCCGGCGGATCAAGGCAGTTTCAAGCTGGGCACTGCCGCTTTGCCTTGTGCGGTCAGCACCGGCTCCAATTGCTCCCAGGTGAAGGCCAAGTCGTTGTCGCAACCGTCACCATTGGCCGGTGTCGAGAGTTGCAGGCCCTGGGTGTTGAAGCTCAGGTGAAAATTGGAGTAATCGGTAATCGCGGGGCAGCCCTCGTCGGTGGTGGTTTGCTTGGCCAGCCAAGTGCTGAAGGCGGCCGGCAGCTTCAAATGGCCGGAATAGGCGTCATGCCATTGCTGATGGCCGCCGAGCCAGGTCCATGGGTCCACACTCTCGCCGGTTTGCAAGTTCCAGGAGTGCAGGCCCCAACTGATGCCCATGGCGCCTTGGCCTGCGGCCCAGCGGTAGAACCGCACGGTGAGAAATTGCGATGACCAATAGGCAGGCTCAACCTCGATCTCACTGGTATAGACCGAGCCGTTTCGACCCAGGTATTCACGCCGCTCATAAAAATAGTCGGTTAGATCTTCGTCATTGACGGCCAACGCGGCGAGTTGCTGGTTGATCTTCTGCACCGCCGGGCCATCGCCCTCCAGCTTGAGCGTGACGCGGGGGCCTTGGATCTTGAGCTGGTAGGTGTGGTTGTGGAAAGTCTTCTTCTCGGTCTTGATCGGCAGCGGCGCGGCTTCCATGGGCGCGTTATAGGCATCGCTGCCGCAGCCGTCCGTGCCAATGCGGCGCAGGGCCAGTGGCAGCGGCGAGCCGCCATCGGTTTTGCTCCAGGCACCAGAAAGTGCATCGCCCTGAGGTTTTTGCAGGGTCCAGAAACCTGTGTTGCCTTCCTCCACCCACGGGGCGTTGTCGTTGGCCTGGGTCAGCTGAATCGGGGTACGAATGCGCTGGTAGTAATAACTGCCATGCTCCCCGTCGGCGCCGTTGAAACAGACGGTGATAGCGGACTTGCCCAAAGTACCTTGCCAAACCCCGGCCAGATCGGCGGCTGTTGCGAGTAAGGGCATGACGGAGAGGGCGATGATGGCAAAGGGCTTGAGCACGGGTATCTGACTTCCGGTTGTCTGATAAAGGCCGTCAGGGTAATGGGAAGTGTGAGGGGATGCCAGCGGGCGAGATGCGGTGAGGCGTCTCGCCCGTTTGCGTGTTTTAGGGCTGTGGCGTCTGGCTGGTGAATGGTTGGGTGTTCAAGACTCGTTCTACCAGTAGCTCACCCAGAACGATCAATTGTTGGGCGGCGAGCAACTTGTGGCGGTGCGCGCCTTCAAGTTCGAAGGCTAGGTCGGTGGTCATGGCGTTGAGGGAGGCGAGGGTTTCGCTGGCTTGGATTAGCAGGGTTTCGGGGTGGATGTTTTCGGCGAGGGTGAAGAGGGTGGTTGGGGGATTGGGGGTGATCTTTTTCACGATGAAGCTCCTACACTGTTTAAGGAGCTGCCTCCCCCTGCTGTCAAACAGGATTGGGTGGCAGCTGTACGCGGGTTGACAGACCGGAAGTGTAGGAACCCGGCGCACCCGAAGATGCCCCACGCACAGCCGCCATGAACGGAGCGGAATGCGTAAGCATGCCGCCTTATCACGGGGTGTGAAAGGTTACACTTTTCGGCCTGTCAAAGCCGGACGCTGATCATCAGCGACGCAAAGAAGTTAGCGTTGTGAAGGGGGTTGCGCCAGTTCACCAACAGCGCGGCAACTTGCGGGAAAATTCCGAAGCTCGGCCCCGCACCGCTTCTAGACTCGCCACACAGTGGAAACCACTGAGTTTGAGCTCAGTCCTTGGTTTCCAGACATGGCTTTTTAACATGCACCCCTGGATCAGCCTCCAAGTTACCCGCAATTGCGATTTCAGTGGCCTCATCGCGTTGGTGTCGCATATCTGGTCGTAGAGCCCACCACTCCGGACTCTTAATGACATCGGCGCCGGTGATATCCCTGATCATCTTCACAATGTCGAAGGATCGAAGGCCATCTACGTGTTCGCTAAGACTGCTGGTCGTATTGGCCCACATGGGATCCAGAACGAAATCGATCCCTTTCATCCTTGCCAGCTTTGCCGCAGGTACGAAATCAGCGTCGCCGGCCACCAAAACAATGACGTCAACCAGTCGGTCCATGGCCAGGGTCGTGATATCCATGCCCAGTTTGGTATCTACGCTTTTTTGCTCCACATTGTAGTGAAAGTCTGCATTGGTGAGCTCGCTCCAAGCCTTTTGGCCATTGAGCAAAGCTTTGAGTGAGTGGGAGTTGAGCCGCCATTCTCCACTTTTGGCTAGCTCGCCGAGCCTGAGCGCTGTTTTCCTGCTGCACCTGAGATTGTCATGAAGGGCACGTCGTAACTGGTAGGGCGGATGGGTATTGAAATTCAAATGTCCTGGCGTTTTGTGGCCTGGTGGTATGAGTGGGAGGCGTACCTGATTGGAGGGCGGCGGACAGTCGTAGTAATAGACTCGGTAGAGTTCCCGGCGGGCGGATCGCTCGTCCTCAATGTGAAGCCTGACCAGCTTCCTGATGATCTGCGCCAAATGTTCCGCGTTCGGCAGCAGGCTGTCCCGGAAATACTTTCGCCCGAAGAACAGCACGCGCTGAAAGAAAAAACCACCATCGATGAGAACGGCTGTTCGCTTCACTCACTTTTCTCCGGGCAAAAAAAAGCTCAGGACTGCTGGGCAGGTTCTAACAATTGCCTGCGCGCTGTACTGAGCTGGTAGATAGTTTTGTTCAGTCGCCGCCTGAGCGTCAAGGACAAGATGGAAGCCATCTTAGAGCTGGGCGCTGCCATTGCTGCGACAGTTGAAGGTTATCTGCGACAGGCGGAGTTGACCAGTTCACCAACAGCGCGACATCTTGCAGGAAAATTCCGAAGCCCGGGCCTGTTGACCTCCCCGCCGTCAGGCTCTGTTAAAAACTCCAGTCCTCAGCCCGAACCAACTGGCAGAACGGCCCGTTGAGCGTGGCATTGTGATGAGCCACGATGGCCTCGGCTTTCATCAAGGGCGTATCAGAACAGGTATGACCGTCGGCGATAAGCACCGCATCAAAGCCAAGATCACGTGCGGCACGGCAGGTGCTGTCGACGCAGTATTGCGTTTTCATCCCAGTGACTACGACGCCGGTGGCGCCGCTGGAGCGCAGATGGTCAGCCAGGTCAGTCATTGCAAAAGCGTTAGGCCGACGCTTTTCGAACACCACTTCCCCACCCAGCAACTTCAGTTCCGGTGCAACCAGCGTAAGCGGGCTGCCCGGCTCGATTGGCGAGCCAGCGGGGCCGATGTGGCGAGCGAGAAAAATCGGCGCACCTGCGCTACGGGCCTTGTCCATCAGGGTATTGAGCGTTTCCAACAGCTCGTCGCAGCGCCATGGTTTTTCTGGGCCGTGGATGAGTCCGACTTGGATATCCAGTATCAACAGGGCGTACATAGGTGCATCTCCTTGCGTGTGAACCAGCGACACAAGGCATAAAAAAAGGCCCTGTCCATCGCTGGCGGGCCTTTGAAGTTCGTTTGTTGTTGCTTCACGACACCTCGCACGCTCCGCTTGATGCGGTCGTGGTGGTGGTTGTCGAGGTGAGGTAATGGGTAGTCATAAGGTGACATTAGCAGTGTGGTGGATGGAACTCTAGGCAAAAAAAGACATTGTTGGACGACTTTTTTTGTTTAATTGGCGGGTCGGGGGAAACTGAAACAAGTGGGTGTCTACCTGTTATTGCTGGTTAATAATTATTGGGTAATCTAGCTTGGAATACAGTTGGAACGCTGCGTGTATTGGATTCCGATGGACGGTGCAATTTGAGCTGCCTCTTAATCCGTCGGGATTGAACCTATCAAGCGAATGGCAGTGAAAACGTCAGCCATGGCTGGGGAAGAGTTGCTGTTAATTGTTTCGCGCCACCCGCCTCAGACTGCTTTGAATAGTCTTTCGGACTGCATGGAAATGGAGTGCGGAAAGCCTATAGGCTCAGGTTACGGTTAACTAATCGCTGGGGACGAGCAGGTCGGAGAAGTTGGGCCATGAGACGTATTTTTGGGTGCGATCCGGGATCGTTTCCAGAAGCCAGTTCATGCCCGCTTCCGGTCCGCGTATTCCGCACTCCCAGAGCTCGATCACTCGCCAGCCTAACCTGAGCAGTTCGTCTCGGTTCCTGATGTCACGCTTCACGTTCTGATCGAATTTCGTCTGCCAGAAATACTCGCGGGTCTTTGGGGTCGCGGCGTATCTACAGCCCGGATGCCTGTGCCAGAAGCAACCATGAACGAAGATGCAGACACGATGACGAGGGAGTACGACATCGGGTTTGCCTGGAAGATTTCGCTGATGCAAGCGATACCTGAAGCCTTGCCGGTGAAGCAGTTTCCTGACCTTCATCTCTGGCAATGTATCGCTGCCGCGGATGCCCGCCATCATTCGAGACCTGACTTCTCTGCTGACTATGTCCATGAACACCCCCCAGATGAGCTTGCCTCTGGCGCAGGATACCTCCTTGGGAAAAACTATTCCGCTTCGTGAGCCAATTCAAGTTGTGGCTTCTTCGCAGGTCCCGGAGGGCTGGGGAAGGCTTTGCCTCATCAGGCAAAGGTGAGCGATTAGATATCGTCGTTTAGGTCGAGATATACCCCGTTGCCCGTAAACCTTGATGCTAAGGGGATTCTTTCGCCGATGAGGCTGGCTAATTGTGAAGGTTCACGCGACCTGCGCAGGCGACATCTCGCGGCATTTTCATTACACTCTGACACCATGTAGCATTTAGCGTCCGGTTGACAATTCGTCAAACCGGGATGCGCGTGGTATGAGCATGCCTGAGCCGCCGACCTTCTCCGCTCCGTGCAGCTGGTCTCGGCGCATGTTCCCTATGAGAGATACCGGATGTCCATCCAGACCGAGCTGCGCAAATCGCAGCCCAGCAATACCTACGAAAAGCCCATTGCCCCGGCTGCAGACCTGTCCCCCTCGACTGGCAAGAATTCCCGCGCCTCTACCCCAGACGACGAGCTGATACGCAGCAAACTGCAGCGTATTCAGGAAAATGGCGAAATCCGCTACATGGACATGTTCGCAGGCTGTGGCGGCATATCCCTTGGCTTCCTGACCGCCGGGTTTACACCGGTCGCATCGATCGAAATGGACCCGTGGGCTGCGAAGTCGCACGGAGCTAACTTTGGCTCGCACTCGGTGGGGGGCGATAAGGAAGCGCACCACGCCCCGCGCGACGCGGTAACCGAAACCGCTGACACTGTCTTCGGCGATCTCGGGCTGCTGGGTGCAACGGACCGCCAGATTGATGTTCTCGTCGGCGGGCCACCCTGTCAGGCGTTCGCCCGTGTAGGCCGGGCTAAGCTCCGCGAACAGGCCCGCCTGCGCGAAGAGGTGACCGCAGACGAAGCTTTCTTGGTGGATGGGCGGGTCAGCCTGTGGGAACGCTACGTTGCGTTCATCCGAGCGACAAAGCCTGTTGCGCTTCTGATGGAGAACGTGCCAGACATCCTCAACCATGGCGGCACCAATGTTGCCGAGCTCGTTTCCAAAAGCCTTGCCGAAGAAGGCTACGACGTAGCCTACACACTGCTGAACTCCGTCTGGTACGGCGTTCCGCAGATGCGGGAACGCATGATTTTGGTAGGCTTCCATCGTTCTACCGGCATCAAGCCAAAATTTCCGGTGCCAACGCACCACTTGGTTCTGCCATCCGGCTATACCAGTTCCAAGAATGCTGCGAGGCGAGTTATCAAAGCCGAAGGCTCAGCGCACCACCGCTGGATTCCCGATCCAGCTCCCGACTCTCCCGCGGCCACATCGGCCTCTGATGCGCTGGCAGATCTGCCGCACCTGTTCGCTGAAGAAATGCTTCGCTCGGGTGCCATTCGTCGCGGGGCGAAAGACCCGTCAGAACCTGTAGAGTACACAGCAAAAAAGCCGTCGAATGCCTATTCGCGGCTGATGCGGGAGTGGCACGGATTTGCGACCAAGTCTACGACTGGCCATGTTTTTCGCTATCTGCCGCGCGACTACAAGATCTTCGCCGAGATTCAGCCTGGCTGGGAGTACCCGCAGGTGCATGCCTATGTAGAACAGAAAATTGCGAACTGGCTTGCCGACCGAAGGATACTCGGGTTGCCCACCGACCCGAGAAACGCAGACGTCAGCACATACATTACGTCCTGGCGCATCCCGTATGACCCGGGAAAGTTTCCGAACAAGTGGTGGAAGCTCCGCCCCGACGCCCCGGTACGTACGCTGATGGCTCATCTTGGCAAGGACTCATATTCCCACATCCACTTCGACTCGAAACAGGCACGCACCATCACCGTCCGTGAGGCTGCGCGGCTCCAGTCATTTCCTGACGGTTTCGTTTTCAAGGGATCGATGAATCCAGCATTCAAGCAGATCGGCAATGCCGTGCCACCGCTCTTTGCATATGCGATCGCTCGTGGAATGCGGGAGTGCTTGGGGGCACCGGAGACAATGGACATGCGTGTAGCACTGTTCGATTTGGAGCAATCACAAATCAAGACTACTGAGGGCAGTAAGTGAAGTTCACCATTCTCCGACTGCTGACTCATTCCGAACTCGGCATGTTTCATGAGTACCGTCGTCAGGGGAAGGAACGCGCCAAGCAGCGTTCCATCAACTTCGACTTGGACGTCGTCAACAGGGTTTTTCCTTCAGCAGAGAACCCTGACACCATCGCAATCACCTGCCGGCGTCTCGAAGACGAAGTTACCGTGGTTGAGATTGCTTCATGGCTCAAGCGGCAGCACAAAAATTGGAGATTCGAAGGCGATTGCCCGAAAAGCTCTTTCTACAGTTTCGTCGACCCAGGCGTTCTGTTCGCAATGGTGGTTGACGCCTCGACCACCCCGGCCAATGCATCCTGGGTTGTCATCCCTGCGGACCACCCAGCCTGCTCTTCGATCCTCGGCCATGGAGAGAGCACTCGTCTCGGCAAATCCGCAATGATCGCGTTGTATGGTGATGAAGGCCAGCACTGCCAGGCAGTACTCTCGGAGCATTTCCCGCAGCTATTCAAGGAGGCAGAAACAGTGTCCGTGACGTCACCAAAAGAAAACGACAACAACGGCAACGATGATGACGCTGCACCGGACCCGCTCGGTCTCTTCAATATCCTGGCACGTGCTGGGCACAGCCTGCCCAGCGCCGTCGCCGATCTGGTGGACAACAGCCTGTCGCATGGCGCTCGGGAGATCGACATCACTTTTCCGAGCCCCAACGCGGGCGGTCGGTGGATGTGCATTCGCGATGACGGCACGGGCATGACTCCATCGGGTCTGCGCGACGCCATGAAGATCGGGCACCAGCGTAAATATGACGACGGCGATCTGGGCAAGTTTGGCTATGGGCTGAAGGGGGCGGCCTGGTCCCAGGCCGATCGACTGACGGTAGTATCGAAAGTTGCCGGAAACGAGAGCACGACACTCACCTGGGACAAGGACCATCTCGCCAAGACGCGCCGTTGGGCGCTTCTGAGCGATCCGGTAGCACCCGAGCATACCTCGGCAGTGAATCTCGGCGACTCGGGCACGGCCGTGCTGCTCACACAGATGCGCCCCTCGATGGAGCCTGCAAGAGGCAGGGCAGATTCTCCCTACGCGCAGGAACTCGCTGCCATCAAGTCGCACCTCGAACTGGTCTTCCACCGTTACCTTGAAGGCAAGGCGCGGGGGCGCGAGAAGGTTGTCATACGGCTGAACGATGAGGTTCTGTGTGCCAATAACCCCATGGGGCACCCGTTGACGAAAGAGTACGACCAGCATCGCATCGAGCTTCCCTGCGCCTCCCCGGACAAGATGCCTGTCCTCTATGTTCGTGCGTACGTCACGCCAAACGAGGAAGAGTTCGACGAGTACATCAAGGATCTGCCGCCGCTGGAGCAACGCGTCGAACGCGACCGCCACACCCTGAATGGCCGCGCAAACGATGCTCAGGGCCTTTACTTCTATCGTCTTGACCGCCTTATCAAATGGGGCGGCTGGGAAGATCTCTTCGCCAAGGATGAGCACACCAAGCTGATTCGTGTCGCAGTCGACTTCGATAGGCTGGCAGATGAGCAACTGCAGGTAGATATCAGCAAGCAGCTCATTCGCCTGCCCTTTGCGATCACCAAGCCCCTCGGAGACCTGATCAAGGCCCCTCGCGCAGCAGCCCGCCTCCGGTACAACAAGAAGGAAAAACCTGCGCCGACTCCGAGAGGAGGCGGCAAGACTGTGTCGCCGGCTGGCACGCCAGCGCCAGGCGGCTTGCTGCCTGCAACTACAGCAGAGGGAGGCATCCCCGTGGCGGCGCCTGCTCCGGCCCCGGCTGCAAAGAAGGACAAAACTTCAATACGCCTTGTCAGCAGCGGCGACAAGCCATGGCAGCGCAAGACCGGATTCAAGGGGGAGGAAGTCGAGGTCACGCCGCTGATGCCGACGCTGGTGACGCTCGTGCAGCTCATCGACAAAGATGCCGAGGCCAAGACGGCTTTGTCTGAATTCCTTCGCGCACTGGAAACGGCCGGTGTCCCGGACCAGCTGTCGGACAAGGCCTGATGCAGGTCCGGCTTCCGCTTCACCTTACACTGAAGCCCAGGCTGGCCCTGTGGACTGACGCAACCGCCTGGACCAACTGGTCCCGGCATGAAGCCTATCTGCGAGCCCAGCCCAAATGGAAGCCACACCAGATTGCTTCGGTCGCGGAAGAGTCACTGCGGATCATCTCGAAGACCACACCGGTAGGTCGTCCTGAATTCCAATGTCGCGGTCTGGTCGTCGGATACGTTCAGTCCGGCAAGACCGCCAACTTCACGGCTGTGGCAGCGCGCGCGGCCGATGTCGGCTACCGTCTGATCATCGTTCTTTCAGGCATTCACGACTCACTTCGGAACCAGACGCAGAAGCGCCTGGATCTGGAGCTGGCTGGGACCGGCGTCGACTGGATCACGCTGACCGATGAAACTTCAGACTTTCGTGAGCCGGAGGTGGCCGACGGATTCGCGTCGACCGGTACCGTTCTGATCGTCGCGAAGAAGATCACGCCGATCCTGAAACGGCTCAACCAGTGGTTCGGCAAACTCGAAGGCCGGCTTGCTGATGTACCTGTTCTTCTCATCGATGACGAAGCCGATCAGGCCTCAATCAATACACGCGGAAATCGGCGCGACCCCAGTATCGACACCGACACCGAATCGGATGACGACACGGCCCCGTCACTGACCAACGCCCTGATTCGCGACATTCTCAAAAAGATTCCGCGGGCCACATACATCGCCTACACGGCTACGCCATTCGCCAACATCCTTATCGACCCAGACGCCAGCGACAGCCAGGTCGGCGAAGACCTATTCCCCAAGGACTTCGTCGTGCAGCTTCCGCGACCGGACGGCTACACGGGAACGGAAGAGCTTTTCGGTGTCAGTTCGCAGGGCCGCGATGTACTGCGCCCTGTAGGCTCGGCGGATGTGAAGGCTCTGAAGCCGAAGCCGCGCAAAAGGAGCGAGGCGATTGTTGTCCGGGGACCGCTGGATCTTCCCCAGTCGCTCGCCGATGCCCTGCTGACCTTTGCACTTGTTGGCGCTATCAGACTGCAGCGCGGCCAGGTGGGTAAGCCGAACACGATGCTCGTGCACGTATCCCGGCTCCAGGAGGACCAGATGCGCATTGGAGAGGCGATCCAGGAACAGATCCGCAACTGGTTCCATCATGAGAGCGCCGAACCCGGCGTGCTCAAACAGATGTTC
Organism: Pseudomonas sp. DWP2-2; assembly: GCF_049897065.1. NCBI lineage: Bacteria > Pseudomonadati > Pseudomonadota > Gammaproteobacteria > Pseudomonadales > Pseudomonadaceae > Pseudomonas > Pseudomonas sp. DWP2-2. The sequence goes on from NZ_JAFCVN010000010.1 coordinate 80,228, forward strand.
CGGTCAACGCTCGCAGGGTTGGGACCGGTATATTTGCCTTGCAGCGAAGAAACTCTAATGGAAGAGGCCGTGACGAACTTGGCTCGTCTGGTCGTCGTTGTGCTCAACAGTACGACGGGCGACGAACTGGAATACGACGCGAAGCCTGGACGGCAGCTCGTTGCAGTGGGCGGCAATCGGCTGTCGCGCGGATTGACGCTTGAGGGGCTCACGATCGCATACTTCCTGCGCACTACAACACTGGCAGACGCTCTGCTTCAGATGGCCCGCTGGTATGGGTTCAGGACAGGCTATGAAGACCTGATCCGCATCTGGACAACCGAAGGCATCGCTCAGTGGTTTGTGGAGCTGGCGCTGGTCGAAGAATCCCTGCGTAACTCCATCACGGCACTGAACAAGGCCGGCCGCAGGCCTGACCAGATGGCCATCCGGATGCGCGCCCATTCAAAGCTCCTCCTTACCAGCAAGAACAAGAGCAGGATGCAGGCGGATGATGCGCGGTCATGGTCTGGCGAAAACCCGCAGACGATTCTGTTTCCCATGCAGGACCGGGAACTGCTGGAACGGAACTTGGACTTGGCGTCCGCCCTACTGCGACAGCACCCCCCGACACAAGATGCACACGGCGGTGCCATAGCACACGATGTGCCGGCCGAGGACATCGCACTGTTCCTTAGGCGTTATGAGGGACACCCGAACAGCATTGCATTTCTGGGCGCAGAGATTGCCGACTGGATCCTGGAGCGAACTGAAGCGGGGGAGCTGACGAACTGGACCGTGTTCGTAGCCAACCCGGAGCGGGAACGACAGGTACTTCTGGGCGGAAGGCCTTTCGGCCTTGTTCGACGTTCTTTGCAGGCCAACGAGTCGATCGGCATCTTGATCGATCCACGCCATGAAGGTGTCGACCTGCATGGCGGGCCGGGGAACTACCGCGCTGGCTCAGGCTTCAATGCACGGGCAATGCGCGAGGAGCGACCCGCGCAGCAGGGCTTGCTCCTGCTCTACCCCCTGGATCCCGAGCCGCTCCGCGCGCCAACACAGGCAGTGCTGGGCCTCGCACTTTCTCTGCCTCGCACTGCGGACGGCGAACAACGGCTTGTCGTGAACCGTGGGGTACGCAATGGTTGAGATCACGCAGGACCGCTGGGCAAGTCTGCGCGAGCAGCGGCTTCCGTATGAGGACATCTACGAACAGGCAGCCGAAGACCTGGAAGCAGCGCTGATCGGAGTGTCAGACGACGGACGCCTGCACCTGCTGCTGGCCATCGATGTCGCCCCACAAAACCTGCCGCCGGACCTGCAGAGTCTTCAAGTCCGCATCCTGGAGGGCGGACACACTTGGCTGGACGTTTCCGCACGCAGCCATCACGAAGAACTGCTTACGCTGGTAGCCAACAAGGTCCTCCACGCTATCCGCATTGAAGGCCGCGATCCTGCTGTCTCGGTTGAACGCATCATCGACGACATGCGTGCGGCATTGCGCCCGCTCGCACCGGACCTTAGCGCGGCTGAGCAGATCGGTCTTTTCGGCGAACTCTGGGTGCTGTCCAACGTGCTGCTCCCGTCCATCGGTCCTCGCGTCAGCCACCTTTGGAGTGGTCCTGAAAGCGAACGTCATGATTTCGTCGGACAGGGCGTCCACGTCGAAGTGAAAACCACTACTCGATCGGAACCGAAGCACGAAATATCTCGTTTCGATCAGTTGAAGGCGCCCGCCGACAAGCGCCTCCTGTTTGTCAGCGTCATGTTGGAGCGCAGTCTTGGCGGCGACGAAACACTGGCAGACCGCGTCGATGAAATTCGAGAGAAACTGGTATCCGATGGGCGTGCGCTAGATGTTTTCGATTCACGCCTAGGACAACTCGGTTGGCACGAGGGCCTACGACAGGCAGGCGCACTCCTCCGGTTCACATTCCGCGATGTCCATGTCTTCGAAGTTGCAGGTAGCTTCCCCAGACTCCCCGATGACTACGTGCCGCCACTCGGTGTGACAGGCGTTAGGTACAGCATCAATGTCGGCAGCCTGCCGTCGCTCGATATATCGGAGGTTCAGGAAGTTCTGTTAACCGCCTAACGCGTCACCCGACGCCTTAGGTCATGATCTCGTTTAGCCGCTGGCTAAAACGTTTGACCGTCTCCAGGCTGCCTTTCGCTTCGTTGGACGAAGCGACCCGATCACCATCGGCACGGTGATTTTCGCGAGGGGGGGTGTCTTCAAAACTGGGAAACGTCCAGTTTGAGCGAGCGCCACATGCCTTCGGGATAAGCAGGTGTGACGGAATCCTTCTTCAATTCGAACCAGGCGGCGGTCACCTTCTCGAAAGTGCGTTCAGTCTAAGCAAGCTTGGCTTGCCTTACCTCATCACGCTGGGTTTTGGGATCAGTGTCCAAAGCGAGAAGTTTACGCGCCTCTGCGCAGCTTTCTTCCAGGCGTTGGCTCGCGAGAGGTAAAGCGCCATATTTTTACGGTTTCTGGTCTGGGGCTCGCGGTAATTGAAACTCCACATCATCGAGCCGCTCGCGCGTACTCGAAGCTACAAGCCATTTCCGAAATTTTTACCAGTTGCTTTGATGGCCTTGAGCTAGAGATCGGAGAGGCGGGTTGCTTTAGTAGGTATGGGGTACCTCAGCACGGTTTTAGTATCCTGAAAAACAGCATTTGGCAGTCCGAGATACCAACGCGGGTGGAACTCCGAGACTTTCCAAAGCCCCCGTAAGCACTGAAGCCCATGTATCCACTGGATTCCAGACACAAAAAAAGACGTCCAGAGACGTCTTTTTTCGTTCAATTGGCAGGGGCGATCTGAACCTCTACATACTGCTATCTACATGCCATCCAGCGTCAAGGTTGGTATAAAGCCTTCACTCAGAAACTTGACCGCCGACCTGGGCGTACACCATTTGCGAGCACACTTGAGGGACTGCTGGCCTCTCTACGGTGCCGATATTCGTTTGGCCCCAGCGCCCAAGCATCGTCAATATACTGAAAGTAGTTACGGAATGAGTCTTGCAGATTTTTCTTCAGGTCGAGGAGGTACTCTTCTTCGAGCATGACCTTCACGCTAAACTTGTCATCGGTAATTACATTGTCGCAAATTTTTTGCCAGATCCTGGTTTTTCGGTCTCTCTCGGCTTCGTCGTAGTCTCCATTGACGATGACCGCCACAAAACCCTTGTGCTCCAAAGCATATAGAACGCATGGTGCGATCAAGTCAGCGAAGAATGCTGCTTCGAGAAGAGCAATAATTCGATCATCATGATCGCGGTCCCAAACAACGGCAATACGCTGCAGTTTAATGGGCGCTTCAGGCGCAATAAATAGAGGGAGGGAGAGAATGGAATAGTGCGCTTCCAGTGCACCGACGTTGTACTGCTCATCGTATACAGTTTGGAAGAAATCAGAATATTTCGGAAGGTCGTCGCGATAGCGAGAGCGCATAGATGCACCTATGTTTTAGTAATTGCCAATTACAGCGCTGCCTTTTCGGGGACAACGCGATCCGAGTGAATTAAAGTGCTTCTAGGCCCTTTTTGTCAATACCGTGACCCCATATTAATTCGGCGCGGTCACCGGCGCTTTATCTGCCGCGGGCATCCTGCGTCTGGACACTCGGCCGATCATCAGCCAGTCGGTATGCTCCATTTGCCTAGCCACCCACATTGGAAAAGGGGGCTGGAAAAGGGCACGGACTTATTTTTCACTGGATTCCAGACACAAAAAAAGACGTCCAAGGACGTCTTTTTTCGTTCAATTGGTGGGCCGGGGTAATCTGAACTGGAAATGTAACTTGTTGTTTATTAATAAAAAGATCGGTTTTATTTTTTAGTTGGAATGCCATTTGGAATGCCAATGAGATTTGCCTGGCACCTTTTGGCTGCGTGAAGGGGTCGGCTAGATCAGCCTTGCTTCAATCAGTGTGTGCATTTTAAGAGCATCGCTGATGGCTTTCTCGATTTCTCTAGTCTTTTTCTTCGCCTCAGATTGCAGTGTCGCCTGGTCTCCTTTGAAGCCTGGATCAGCCAGCTCCAAGGTGAGCTCCCACATTGACAGAAGCGTGGCCAGTCGTTCGATCTGTCTCACTGCTTCGCGGTGCTGAGCCTTCCAGCGATCATCAAGCTGCTTCACTCGTTTGCGTTCAAAGTCCAAGGCGTCGCGAAGCAACTGCTCTTGCTCATGGTGTTCCTCAAGCAATTTCCCCGCGCCATTGAGGAGATCGGCGACTAAGGCAGTCTCCGTCATCTTCAGTTTTTTTGCGCTGATGCTGAGGGCCTTTTTGGTATCAGTCGGGAGTGTGAACGCGTAGGGCTTCCTTTTCTTACCCGCGTTCAATGATCGATGTCGATGCTGCCGAAGGGCGTTCCTTAGGCGCGTCACGAACTCTAGGCCGTCACGGCTGCCCTGCAGGTACGCAATCGCGTCAGCAACCATTCCATAGCTAGGTTCCTTTCCCCGAGTTGCGTATTTGAGACTGGTTTGTATTCCTTCGTCGGAGGTTTGCTGCATGTAGCGATAGGCCCACTCCCACTCACCTCCCTCCTTTCGCAACCATCGGGGTCTACCTGCATTCCCGGTCATCACCCTTCCTTCCGCTAATTTTCGTTGATTAATTCTAGAGCTAAATCTCTCCTGTCGCCATCGTTTGTAAAAGTGTTACTCGTAGCGTTATGCAGTAACTCTAATCAAATTTATTCAGGGTGTATAATCTGTAATTTAAATCAGGATTATCAAAAAATGACCCTGCGTATTCAGCCCCTCCTACAGAAGCTGACTGATTGCGGACCTGAGGCGCGATTCATATTGGAAGCCATTGCAAGGGGCGGCTCTTATGCTGGTAGTGCTGGCGAGTGCTTCCGAGGCAAGCTGCTTTCGAAACAGCTCCACATGGTGGAAGGAATAGTCACTGCTGCCTTGGGGGAGCTCGTGGCGGTTGGTGTGGTGGAACGTTTGGAGTCGGCCCTTGCCGGAAAAGGTCGGCCAAAGATCAGTTATCAAATTGCTCCTCAGTCGCTGACCACTCTTGAGGGCCAACAATGTTCACATGCCTCTCACCCGGAACATCTGAAGCGGCTTTTCTCTGGAGCTGATATCCCGGCAGAGATATTGGGGGCGCAGCCGAAGCCCCAAAGGGAGAGGTCGACAGTTACCAAGCTTGGAAAACCTGCGCCTCCGGGGGCTCGTAGCAGGTTGAGTATCTGTAATCGATTGCTGCTGGGGGCATTGCTCGCAAATGCCGATCAATTTGGTGTTGTGACAGGGCTCAGCAACTTGGACCTGAGACGACTGACAGGACTCGACGCCGAGAGTTTGAGTCATCGGCTCCAGCGTCTTAGGGGAGTGGGCTTGATTCGCAGCTACGTACCCGGAGTGACCAGTTCGGTTTTTCGTACCAAGAAGGTCAACAGCTCGTACTTCCTCAACCTAAATCATCCAGGCTATGGCTTGAGTGGCGAAGGTGCGGTTTTGGTGCACTGGCTGCCGCAATCCAAAGTTCGGAACGATGCTTTCGGTGTGTTGTTGCGGGACATTCATGGTTTTCGCCGTCCACCTGCGTTGAACCGCGCAGAGACACCCAAGGCGGCTCTTCACTTTCTAGCTCGTGAACGGCGATCTGTTTTCAATGTCTTGCGACTCATGCTCTATCGCTGCGCCTCCGAATTGCTCTCGCGCCACTGGTTTGAGCTCGGTTGTGAAGGTTCGGTCGATCCTGGCTGGCTGAGGGAGCGGATTGAGGCAGACCTGCAAAGGCCACCCGGTTTGGGAACGGGAGAGGTCGAGTCTGATCGGGCGTGGAAGGTTGTCATCGACCATTTTTGCAAACTGGTTTCTGGGATTGCGCAGGCGTACAGAGCGAGGTTTGGTGCGGCGAATTGGATCGGGTTCGATTTGGCGGATCTAAGTATCCTGCCAGTGTTGGAGGGCGAAGGTGACGAAATCATGGTGCTACTCCTACAGCCACGACCGGTGGAGATTTCAACATGCACAATTCTTAGGGAGTCTCAACGTGGTGAGTTGGCAATCGAAAGCTGGGGGGAAGAGTCGGAAATGCCGCTGGACTATCGCTTCGTATGCGGGTTGTTGACACCGCCTACGCGACGGTTACTGAAAAGGTAAGTCATTTTTTACCTCACCTGCAGATCCTCTGAACGAATACGAGGAGCCCCGTTCATGAGGATCATCCGTCTGAAAGAAGTCATCGACTCGACAGGTCTTGCCCGGTCGACCATCTACAAATACATCGCGGAAGGCACCTTCCCGAAACCGGTATCTCTGGGCGACCGCTGCGTCGGCTGGGTCGAGAGCGAGGTGCACGATTGGATCTTGGCAAGGATTGAGGAGCGCGATCTGACCGAGGGTACTTCAGTACGCTCCACCGGCCATCTGAGCATGGCCAGCTAGAACTGACCATCTGCGCCATGATCAGCTCCGGCTGGTCATGGCGAATATGCCGGCTGCCTGATTCTGGCTGCTCGCGATTCTCACAAAGCGGATCGATGTTGTTCTCCATTGATCGGCAGAATCTGCCTAGGCATCGGTTCTCACGGGCTTTCGGTCTGGTTTATGTCCGGAATACGGACTCAGCGAAAACTGCCGCTGTAGCTTGGTGAGCGTGGTGGATTCTCCCGAGCCAGTCGGAGCTGTCTGTTGCGGTGCGGGTAGTATGCTTTTACTAGTTATTACTACCCTTAGGGTTCCCATCTAGCCCATTAGTGGCAAGCACCACTGACCAGATCCAATACACGTAAAAGGTATTGATCATCATCGGACACTGAACCACTAAGCGAAGGGGCAGTACTCAGCTCATCCAGAGCCTTTGCCCAGCCAAGCAACCAGACCAGTCCGCCGCAGGAGGGCAGTCCTCATTCCTCGCGGATGAGCTACGTCACCGGGCATCCAGTCGGCATGAATCAGGCAGGGAAGGAAACCGGTAAATTAAAATTCCGCTGGCATGGCTTATGAAACTCGACTACTCAGAGATCATAACCATGTCCAACAAAACGGATACCACCCAGCGTTACCCTCTCCGCCATCCCGACAACAACAACCTCCATCTGCACTACGACGACAGCTTCGAAAGCCTACCTGTGATGGTGAGTAAGGGGCCTTTCATTCGGGAGTACCTGTCTGATCTTAAGCACACCATCGAGTTGGCTATGGCCGAGTATCCGAGAGTGTTGGCCTTTAGGGTAGATCTCAGGCTACCCCAGGGTATCGAGCTGCCCGATTACGCCTATACGAACCAAGTCATCAGCAAGTTCTTTGAGTCCTTCACGAGGAAGATCCAGTACCACCAGGATAGAGTGGGTGAACGTGGCTACGCTCGTGGCTGCAAGGTCAGGTACGTCTGGTCGAGGGAGATCGGTCAGGAAGGTAAGCAGCATTACCACCTGCTCATCCTCTTGAACAGGGACGCCTATTACACGGTAGGGCGGCTGGGTTCAGAGAGGGTGAACATGATCAGCCGCATGGAGGAATCCTGGGCTGGTGCGCTGGGGCTGTCAACTGAGCAGGTCAGAGGGCTGGTACACATCCCGAAGAATGCGGATTATCGAGTCGACCGCGAAATGCGCCGTGGCGAGATCGATGAGTTGCCAGAGCTGTTCTACCGATCCAGCTATCTCTGCAAGGTTGCTACGAAGTCTTATGGCGAGCGTCATCGAGGCTTTAGCGCTAGCAGGGGGTAGCGCCAGCGGGCGTCGCTCGTCTTAGGCTGGGTGTTATCATTCTGGAATACGTACCAAGTCTGAGCAGTTGGTCTGTGGCTACGTTGGCAGAATACTCGTTTCTGGCCAGTGGGCCCCACTAACTGCCTGACGCTACGCGCAAAACACAGGATACGCCTTTACCCATTATCCCGCGGTAGATAAGGTGGCAGACGTTGTAAAAGTAGGCTGCGACGATCCAGTGGTGGTTCGCTGTGGCACTGCAATTCCCGCCTCTGGCCCCCAGCATCCAATTGAGTGAACCTGTCAGCATTTCATACTGAAGCGCTCAAATTACGAGCAGTTGCACGTATCACTAAGACAATAGGCTTGACGAACAGGATTTGCTATTGCAAGCAGACCTCAATAAGGATTTTTTGTCAGATGATTTACAGCCCGTACCAGGCGAAGTATTTCGCCCACTTCTTGACTCGCGAAGGTATCGGTGCCGACGAGTCTTTGACCCAGTCCTTGTCTTCGGCGCGGGTGGATCTGAACCCGCACCAGGTCGATGCGGCTATGTTTGCCTTGCGTTCGCCCTTATCCAAAGGCGTGCTACTGGCTGATGAGGTAGGGCTTGGCAAAACCATCGAGGCGGCGTTGGTGCTCAGCCAGCGTTGGTGGGAGCAGCGCCGAAACCTTCTGTTGGTTGTGCCGGCCTCTCTTCGCAAGCAATGGGCCACGGAGCTGCGTGAAAAGTTCTCACTGCCCTCGGTCATTCTTGATGCCAAGCGCCTTAAAGACTTGTCGGCCAGCGGGCAACCCAATCCCATTGGGCGTAAGGAAGGCATCATCATCGTCTCTTACGAATATGCCGCTCGTATCGCCCATCAGCTGCAAAAGGTTGCTTGGGATCTAGTCGTGTTTGATGAGGCGCACAAGCTGCGTAACGTCTTTAAGGCTGCTAACAATTCCCGAGCAGCGGTCCTGCGCGATGCCTTACAGGGTTGTCAGAAGCTTTTGCTGACGGCAACGCCGTTGCAGAACAACCTGATGGAGCTATATGGCCTCGTTACGATCATTGATGAGGCTTACTTTGGTTCGGAGCAGGCCTTTAAGGCCGAGTTCGGCGGCAAGGGCAATCTTGCCGCTATGACCTTGCTACAGAATCGTTTGGAGCCCATCTGCAAGCGCACCTTGCGCCGTCAGGTCCAAAAGGCTGGACTGATCAACTACACCAACCGCTTGCCGAAAACCTTTGACTTTACCCCCAGCAAGCTTGAGCTGGATCTGTACGAGTCAGTGTCGGCGTACCTGCAAAACCCAGACACCCTTGCTCTAGGTAGAAATGGCCGTCACCTGGTGACCTTGTCCCTGCGCAAGATCCTAGGTTCATCCTCATTTGCCATTGCCAAAACCTTGGACAAGATGGTCAACCGCCTGCAAGCCAAGCTAGTGGTTGATGACGACACCCTAGATGATCTAGATGGCTTTGCTGAGGACGCTGAGGATTGGCGTGATGCTGGTTCTATCGCCGCAACCGAAGCGGATGCTGTCGAAGACCATTCGGATGATGATCTTGATGAGATAGACCCGAAAAAACTTCAGGCCGAGATCGCCGAGCTGACGCACTACCGGGATATCGCTACCTCAATTAACGACAACGCCAAAGGGCGAGCGCTCTTGGAGTGCTTGCCAATCGTTATGGCTGAGATTAAGGAAGTCAAAGGCGGGCAGCACAAGGCCGTGGTGTTTACCGAGTCCGTGCGCACCCAAGCCTACTTGCGTGATCTGCTGGAACAAAACGGCTTTGCTGGTCAAACCGTAGTACTCAACGGCTCAAACACCGATAAAGACAGCACAGCCCTCTACAAAGCCTGGCTTGCCAAAAATAAAGGCACTGAGGTCGTCTCCGGCTCTAAATCTGCCGATATGAAAGCAGCCATTGTCGATGCTTTCAAACATGACCGCTCCATCCTCATTTCCACGGAGTCCGGTGCCGAGGGTATCAACCTGCAGTTCTGCTCGCTGCTAATCAACTATGACTTGCCCTGGAACCCCCAGCGGGTTGAGCAGCGCATTGGCCGTTGCCACCGCTATGGGCAAAAGATCGACGTCACCGTGATCAACTTCCTCAATCGCAAGAACCAGGCAGAGGAGCGCATTCACCAGCTCTTAGAGCAGAAGTTCAAGCTCTTCGAGGGCGTATTTGGCTCATCTGATGAAGTATTAGGTGCTATTGAGTCTGGCGTGGATATCGAACGGCGTATTCTGGAAATAGTCCAGACGTGCCGTTCGAACGACGAAATCAATGAGGCCTTCGATAAGCTGCAGGAAGAGTTCAGTGTCGAGATTGATGCAGCCAAACAGGCTGCACGCAACCAAATTTTGGCTGAGATGGACGAAAAGGTGATTGAACGCTTGATGAGCCGCAAGGAGGGCGTTCATGCCGCCCTAGGCGACTTCCGCAGGGCGCTGTTGACCCTTGCTCGTGCTGAACTACCCCAGGCCCACTTCCATCCAGATCATGCCGAGCGCTTTGATTATCAAGGCAGCACCTGGTCTACCGAATGGCCTGAGGCAGAGGATAACGGCTGGCGCTTTTTCCGCTTGGGCGATGGAGGCCTGGCAGACAAGCTAGTGGCGCAGGCTAAAGCGCGATCAACTCCCATGGCGTCACTCGCGTTTGACTACAACGCCTATGCTGGCAATCTGGCGGATGTGGCCAGCTTGCGCGGGCAATCCGGCTGGTTGCGACTCTCACGCCTAACGCTACAAACCCCCGCTCGCACTTGGGATGAGCTAATCTGCGCAGCCTTCACTAATGACGGCAGCATGCTTGACCCGAGTACCGCCGAACGCTTGCTGCACATTCCTGCCCGAGAGCTTGGCGCACCAGTGGGGCAGGCGCCCGAGGAAGAATTGACGGGCGTTACTGAGGCGCGGCAAACGGTCCTAGTTGGGCATGCGCAAGAGCGTTTGGGTGACTTCCTCAACGAAGAAGAAGATCGCCTGGATGCGTGGCGTAATGACGCCCGTGTGGCCTACGACCAGCAAATAAAAGAGCTGACCAAGCAGGCCAATGAAAAGAACAAATTGGCGCGTGCGACGACTAATCTGGCCGCCAAGCTTGAGCTACAGCACGAAGCAAAAGCCCTAAAGCGCCAAGTAGATGAGCTACAACATCAGCTCTATACCCGCCTGCGTGAGATCGATAGTGAGCGCGAAGCCATGTTAGATGTCATTGCCGAACAACTTAACTTAACGCCACAGGTGGATCACCTGTTTACGATTCGATGGAGCCTGATCTAATGGCCGGTAAAACAAAACTTGAACTGACCTGGATTGGCAAAGACGAGCGTCCGCGCCTCGAACCGCGCATTCTGATTGAAGAGCCCGAGTTTTCCCATCACGCAGAAGCACGGCGTGAGGGTGATCAATTCGACAATATGCTTATCCATGGGGACAATTTGCTCGCGCTAAAAGCGTTGGAAACTGATCCCAATGTGCGTGGCAAGGTGAAGTGTATCTTTATCGATCCGCCGTATAACACTGGATCGGCGTTTGAGCATTATGACGACGGTGTTGAGCATTCACTTTGGCTTAGTATGATGCGGGACAGGTTGGAGATATTAAGAAATATTCTCGCAGAAAACGGCTCAATCTGGATCACTGTGGATGACAATGAGGCCCATTACTTGAGAGTTTTGTGCGATGAAGTATTTGGTAGGTCTAATTTCATTGCAAACACGGTTTGGCAGAAGCGATATTCCCGCGAAAATCGAGTAGTGTTTGGTGCCGCGCACGACCACATTCTTATATACGCGAAGAACGCCTCAAACATTAGGGCGTCTCTAAATAAGCTTCCCTTGGAAGAAAAACAACTGAAAGTTTACAGAAACCCGAACAACGATCCCAAAGGCGCTTGGCGTGGGGTATCCTTGGCTGCACAGGGGTTCCGTCCCAACCAAATGTATAAAATTACGGCACCAAACGGGAAGGAACATTTTCCTCCTGCCGGATCATGCTGGAAAGTTATTGAGCCAAAGTATCAAGAGTTGCTGGAAACTGGACTTATATACTTTGGCAAGGACGGAAACGCGGTGCCCTCAAGAAAGCAGTATCTTGCCGACATCGAAGGCATTGTTCCGTGGACTTGGTGGCCGCATGAGGAATCAGGTCACACTGACGAGGCAAAGCGCGAAAGCCAGGGCTTGTTTGGAATCGCCGATGCGTTTTCGACGCCAAAGCCGGAGCGGCTTTTGCAGCGCATCATTCACATCGCTACAAACCCCGGCGACCTAGTCCTCGACTCCTTCGCAGGTTCAGGCACAACCGGTGCAGTAGCCCACAAAATGGGGCGCCGCTGGATTATGGTCGAACTGGGCGAGCACGCCAAAACCCATATTGTGCCGCGTATGCAAAAGGTCATCGACGGCTCTGATAAAGGCGGTGTAACTGAGTCTGCGAATTGGCAGGGTGGGGGCGGCTACCGTTTCTTCAAACTCGCACCTTCGCTGTTGCAAAAAGACAAATGGGGCAATTTGGTCATCAACAAAGATTACCAACCAGAGATGCTGGCCGAGGCCATCTGCAAGCATTTTAATTACACCTACGCACCTTCCGCCGAACACTACTGGATGCACGGCAAGGCCACAGAAAACGCGTTTATCTATGTCACGACTAACAGTTTGACCTTTGACCAACTCAAGGTCCTGTCTGATGAGGTAGGGGAAGAGCGCAGCCTGCTGGTTTGCAGTATGGCCTATGAGGCCGCTGGCGATAACTTAACGAACCTAACCATCAAGAAAATCCCCCGTGTGGTATTGGATCGTTGCGAGTGGGGTAGAGACGATTACTCCTTAAAAATCGCAGCCTTGCCTCTGCAAGACGAAGAGCCCGAAGAAGCGGACTCCAAGCCGAACAAATCAAGAAAAATTAAAGCATCGTTAGCGCAGACCAGCCTATTCGATGGCTCTGAGGGAAACTGAGATGACTGAACTAAACAAGGATCGTGTAGTTGCCCAAATTAGTCAGCGCCTCTCGTTACGCAAGCCTCAGGCTGAGGCTCTTCGGCGCCTCGACACCATCGTAGGGCTTATTGATCCGAAAAAGGGCACTGATGTCGAGGCTGCTCGGGAGCAGGTGCGTCAGGTATTCGGTGAGGTTACTGATGCGGACTTTACAGATTTTGAACGTGACTTCCCGTCGGTTTGTTTCTCCGTTGCCACCGGTGTAGGTAAGACCCGCTTAATGGGCGCCTTCATCAGCTACCTGCACATGATTGGTAAGAGCCAGAATTTCTTTATTCTGGCGCCAAACCTGACGATTTATGAGAAGTTGCTGTTCGATTTTGATCCGCGTAGTCCTAAATATGTGTTCAAGGGCATTGAAGCCTTTGCCCATAACCCGCCTTTGATTGTTAACGCTGAAAACTATGAGGAAGGTCGCGGTGTACGCGGCGCGGATCTATTTGGCCGCGAAAGTGTGATCATCAATATCTTCAACATTTCGAAGATCAACTCCGAGGTACGAGGCGGGGCTGCCCCTCGCATCAAGCGCCTGCAGGAGTACATTGGCGACAGCTATTTCTCGTACCTATCTGAGCTTGATGACCTGGTACTGCTGATGGATGAAGCGCACCGTTATCGCGGCAGTGCCGGCTTCAAGGCCATTGCCGAGTTGCAGCCCATTATGGGCCTTGAGGTGACGGCGACGCCGAAAACTACGGGTAGTAAGCCCCAGTCATTTAAAAACGTGGTGTACCGCTACGACCTGCCTGATGCAATGGAGGATGGTTATGTGAAAGAACCTGCCATTGGTACTCGGGCGAACTTTAATTCGAAGTCGGTCGATGCCGATGCGCTCCAGCGCATCATGCTTGAGGACGGAATTAACTACCACGAGCATGTCAAGGTGGCGTTGGAAACCTACGCCAAAAACTACGATAAGCCGATAGTGCGACCGTTTATGTTGGTGGTTACCAAGGACACCACGCACGCCTCCGAGGTAAGACAATTTGTGGAGTCAGACGGTTTTTTCGGTGGTCGTTACAAAGGCCGTGTTATCGAAATCCACTCAAAAACTTCCGGTGAAGAGAGTGACGAGAATGCGCAGCGCTTGCTGAACATCGAAAAAAGCGGCGATACCGACATCGTTATTCACGTTAACAAACTGAAAGAAGGCTGGGACGTTACTAACCTGTTCACTATTGTTCCATTACGTGCCTCAGCTTCCGATATTCTGACCGAGCAAACCTTGGGGCGTGGTCTGCGCTTACCTTATGGCAAACGCACGGGGGTGGCTGAAGTCGATCAGCTCACCGTGATTGCCCACGACCGCTTCAATGAACTGATTGAGTTGGCCAAAACGGAAAACGGCGTTACTAAAAAACTTAAGCAAGTTTTTATTGGTGAGAACGGTGACGTGACCTCAACGAAACCTGAGGCCGTAACCACGCCAAATGTGGTGCAGCACTTGGTGCAGTCCATGCTGCCGAAAGTAGAAGGTAGTGAAAAAAGCACTGCTTACAAAATTCCTGCTCCCTCGAGCCCTGCCGGTGTGGCTGAGGCGCCAGCGCGTTTTATTCTGCAAACAGCGCAAGAAGTGGAAGTGGCTGAGAAGACCCTTCAGATTGTGGTTCAGCAGACCGCTAAACAAGTAGGAAGCCTTGCGGATATCAATAAGCCGGAAGTGCAAGCCGCTATTGTTCAGGCCATTCAAGCGGAGCAAAAACCGCAAGCTGAGATATTTCCGGTTGAAACGCTGAAAATTGAAGCAATCGTGAAGTCGATTTGCAGTCAGTTCGTTGAGCGAATCATTGCCATTCCGGCATTGACCATCACACCGACCCAAGATGTGTCTTTTGGCTTTAAACCGTTCGCGTTGGATCTTAAACACTGGAACCATCAACCGCTCTCGAACGAGTTATTGATTCAAGTTTTACGAACAGAGAAAACGCAGTCCATTAGCGGCGATGCCCATGATGAGCAGCAAGAGTGCCTAGAAAACTATATCGTTGCCAAACTCATGGATTTTCCAGAAATTGACTACGACACGCACTCCGAAGTGCTTTACCAGCTGGCTGGCCAAGTAGTTGCGCACTATCAAGCTAAATACGATAAGCCCGAAGAACTGCGTAGTGTGTTGCAAGGCCACTCTCGGCAAATGGCCGATGCCATCTTTTCGGACATGAAGAAAAATATGTGGCGCGGGAAAACAAGTTACCGCGTTACTGTGAGTGCGGCATTCCAAGACTTGCGTCCACAAACTTTCGATAATGCAGGTAGCCAATATTCATTGGACTTTCGCCAAGCACCGCCAAAGCTTAACGAGATCAAGCGTTATATTTTTAGCGGTTTCAGTAAGTCCTGCTATCCATTGGCTAAGTTTGACTCAGATACGGAACGTAAACTGAGCGAGATTTTAGAAAAAGAAAATGGCGTTAAGCTGTGGATGAAACCCGGCCCCAACCAATTCAAACTTTATGACTCAGATGGCTTGCCTTACCAGCCAGATTTTGTGGTTGAAATGCAAGACCGCATTTTGATTATTGAAACCAAACGCGCAGATGAAATTAACGATGCGGTGGTATTGCGTAAAGCAGAAACGGCAGCGCTTTGGGCGCATATCGCCACTGAGTTCCATGCGAAGAAAACTGGCGGTAAGCCGTGGTCTTATTTATTAGTGCCACATACGGACGTGGTCGGAAACTCTACGTTGGCAGGTCTTGCCGCAAAATACACGCGCCAAGCGGACACTGAGCTTTTGACCCGCTATGAGCTATCTAACGAGCTGGGTTTAGGTCTGCAAGCGTAGGACAGACCACGAAAAAAAAAGGGTAGCTCCGGCTACCCTTTTTTGTGTGTCTTTGATCCCCACCTACCGAAAAGTAGAAATCAGGTTCACCGTGGCACTGCTGGCGAGCAGTCCCAGGAAAAAGCGCTCATAGTCCGCCACCGACTACACATGCGGCAGCTTTGAGTGTGTGGCGCAGCCAGACATAAGGTTCTTGGCCGTTGGTTTTGGCGGTTTCCACCAAACTGTAGCTCTGCGCAGTGGCCGTTACTGCAACAGATAACCGACGGGTTGATTGTCCTTATCGAAACAGAGGATGGTCTCGCAGAAGCCGCCGATCTGGTCGATGTTTGATTCAGCAACTGCCGGCAACCACTTACCAAGTTCAGCAATCGGTACCTTCTTCTCGTTGATGTAGCAATCGTCATCCATACGCGGATTGCACCAGGCACTTTTCACGTCCGGCCATTCTAATTGGGCCGAGGTGGCAAGTGACTGCTGTGTCGATGCTTGTGCACGCCCCTTCTGTGCCTGCCAAGCTGCATAACCACCTTCATAGCGCCCGTCGAACGTTGGTATAAGTTGATTATCTGGGACGCCAATGTCCAGGTAGAACTGGTGCAGGAGAGATCCCGCCTCGGCATAAGACACCTGATGCGAGGTATCGACACGGTAGGCCACCGGCTTGCCGTCGGTGCTGACTCCGATGCGATACCAGATCGACAGGGTGAAGAACACGTCCTGGTTCCAGTCACCCACGATGGTGGCGTTTGTTCGGCACTTGCCGCGTAGGCACGTACCGCTTACTTGGTTGACGTAGCGTACATCCTGCTGGCGCTGAGCATTCCAGATGAGCACCTCGCGGGCGTTTTCCAGCCAGGTGCACTTGATCAGCGGCTGACCATTGAAGGCTTTCTTATTGATGCAGGGGATCGCTTCGGGGAGTCCATTGGTGGACCTCTCGTCCGGGTAGGCTATGTTGTTCCAGGCGTAATGGTCAATGACGGCATTGGCATTGGCGCAGAACGCGAGCAGCAGAATGCTGAGTATCCGTTTCATGAGGTAACTCCTATTTATGGTTTCTTGCGAGCGAGAAAGAGGAACCGGCCGTTTCACGACCAGTGGCGAAGCACGCGAGTCCAGTAGCGCAGTGGGGCTCTTCGCTGTTGGTTGCAGTGGGAATGAGGAGGGCTACTTCTTGTAAACAACCTTAAGCCGCTTGTTGACGTAGTCCTTGATGATTTCGTAATCGGGGTTGTAGGTAACGAGCGTATGCCCTACCCCTGCTGTGGCCGTTAATGCCGCGATGGTCAATGTGGCGGGTGTTGTCAGGATGCTGAATACGGCACCCAGTGCGCCGCCTTGTACCACTGCACTTTTCACATCGCTTTTGACTCGACACTTCAGCCCCTGGCTTTCAATCTTGGTTTCGACCAGTTTGATGCCTGCCATGAAATTTCCCCTGAGGCCATGGATTTCGAAGGACGCTTTGCTTTTCACGAGACTTTCAATCTGCATTTCATTCAGACCTGTTACGACGATCATGGGTTTTCCGAGCTCCCTGCAAGAGATATTGGTTTTGAGAAAAGGTCGAATACCAACCTTTTAGGGTGAGTCTCGGTTTGGTAAGTCCTTCATGTCAACAGGTTGATAGCCAACTATCCGGGTTGAATTGGAGGGTGGCATGTCAAGAACCAAATCGAAGCAGCTGGCGGAGCTTGTTGGCCAAGCCATTGCGCGTCAGCGCATTCGCTGTAAGTTGAGTCAGGAGCAGGTTGCGGAAAAGCTAGGGATTGGAAGCGAGGCCGTATCCCGTATTGAGCGTGGCGTCGTGATGCCTAACATCGAACGCTTAATTGAGCTGGCGACGGTCTTCGGTTGCGAGACTGCCGACTTGCTGACTGAGGGCAGCACGCGTCAGGAGGATCAGGCGCGTCGACTGCAGGGGCTGTTATCCGTACTGGACTCAGATGACCGTACGCTAGTGCTGGAGTTTGTGGAGAGGTTGGTGGCGCGCCTCAGCCGGGGTTAAACCGCTCCTTGATTTCGGCTGCCTCGTTGAATAACGCGCCACAGCGGAGGCATAGAGAGTCAAAGTCGGCGAAGTGGAACCGCACAACCTCATCGGCCTCTTTTCTGGCCGCTGGGTAAGCAGGCACAACGGCGGTTAGCCCGCTGAGAAGAGCGGATTGGCCGATCCTTTCATGCGGACGTTGAGCGCCCTCGATTGCGCCGTTGAGCTACCCGATCAGCACGGTCAACCCTTCGGCGGCCACGCGTCAGCACGGCGCTGGAGTCGCAGATCAGACACTGTCTGTTCATCGTTATGTTTCCTATTGAGTTGAGGCGCTAGTGCATGCCTGAGGCTCACAAGTAGGGTTATTTCGGTGCTGCCGTGGCGGCGTCTGCCGTTGCTGATTTGGGTGCCAATGCCTTCAAGAGACGGCAGAACATCCAACACGCCAGCAGTACGGCGATCAGCAGTGGCGGAAACCGCACCATCAGAAACACCAGCAGTAGGATGGCCAAGCAGCCTGCAAGAATGCCGGTGAACATGAGCACGGCCGCAAACATGCGTAGTAGCTTCATCGTCGTGTTCTCCTTATAGATAGCCCTGCTCCGCCAGCGATACGCAGCCCTCATGACCTACCACGATATGATCCAGCGTTCGCACCCCAACCAGGTTCAAGGCCTCCTGTAGTTTGTGGGTCAGGGTGAGGTCTGCTTGGCTAGGTTCTGGATCACCGGAAGGGTGGTTGTGTACCAATACAGTTGCTGCAGCGTTGTGCTCTAGGGCGGTCTTGACGACCTCGCGGGGATAAACGTTGGCACCGTCCAACGTCCCCCTGAAAAGTTCGTGAAAGACGATTACTCGGTGCCGGTTATCAAGTAGGAGCAAGGCGAATACCTCATGCTCGTAATCGCCCAGCAGCGCTTGCAGGTGGCTGAACACGTCCTTCGGCGAAGTTAATACCCGTCCTCGGCGCAGACGTAGGTTAGCCAATTGTCGGGCCATTAGCAGAATGTCGGTTTCACTGACTGGTGACTCGATTTGGTAGGTACCAGTAGATTCACTGGCCTTCAGCTTGTGTAGGCGCATGTGGGGTTCCTTGATGGTTATCTGTCGATGGGATGTGGCGCTTGGCTTGCGTGTCCAGCTTCTCGAATAGGCTGGCTTTCGTAGAGCGCGGGGAAATACTTGGGGTTGAGCATGGAATTTCTTCGGTGGGGTAAAACTCTTCAATCACTGCACCGGCGTCTTCTTCGTTGTCCTCAAAGGCACCATTGCCAAAGCCACGTTGCGCGGCTTCATCTAGGGCTGTCTGATCAAAGCCAGCCGCCTGTCGTTGCGCATCCAGCTCATTCGCAGATTGCAGTGCCTCGGCCATGTCCATACCGCTGCGCACTGTGAGATCGACGTAGAAGATCGGCGCTCCATGGCTTTGCCGCGTTGACTTGCCCCGTAGACGCAACTCCAGCTGCAGGCAGGCCAATCGATTACCGGAAATAGCTTTGAAGTACTGCAGGCGAGCCGCTAGGGTGCGGATGCTGTTGAAACCGGTGGTACGAAACACGAAGCTGCCTAGCGGATCATCATCCCCAATCAGCACATTCAGTCGGCCATAGGGCTTACATGCGCCGCCTTTAGCCAATGGACAAGCATCCGGTGAAGGACATGGCAACGACTGCATACCGTCCTGCGTAACCCGCTTGCAGTTCTCACCGTTGCCGATACACAACGGCCTGCCAGACTGTCGGTCGAACAGGGTGTAGTCGGCCCGGAAATTCAGTTCCGGTTCGTTGAACAATAGGCGTATAGGAATGCTGCGCAGTTTGTCTTCCTTACTCTGGCGCAGTTCGTCGTTGAGTGGATGTAGCAGCCAGCCATCTCTGCTTTGTATCTGGGATGTGATGGTGAACTGATCATCTTTCTCGGGCAGGCGTTTACCGTTTCTTTCAACGACTTTGCCGATGGAGATGCGTCCGAGGACGGGCGGAGTCAGTGCTAAGCCTTTCAACATGATGGTTCTCCTGGAGATGAAAAAAGGCCAGTCACGCAGCGCGAACTGCATGGACTGGCCAAGGGGAAGGAAGGGGGAAAGAGGTGGAAATCAGCCGACCAGGAAACGCCGTGCACCGGGTTTCAGCAGCGGGTACTTGGCCTGCAGGTAGGGCTTGTCCTGGAGCAGTTGCGCGACATCGAGACCGATGCTGTCCTTGGCCTTGCGCCAGGAGACGTAGCCGCTGGAGAACTCCGCCCGACTGGCATCGCCCATGGCCTGCTGAAGCATCTGCTTGAGCTCAGACTCGCGCTTTTCCTTGTCGGCAATCGACTGGCGCACGGCCTTGAGCTCTAAGTAGGCCGCAGCCAATCCTGCGTGGCCGCTGAAGTCGACGGTCTGATCGTTGTCCTCGGGGTACAAACAGCGCAAAGCCGCCTCGGCCGATGCACTGCCGTCGGCTGGCGGCGGGGTATCGGTTTCCACGTAGGTCCAAAACTTACGCTCCAGTTCGATCAGGCGGGCGATCATCTGCTCATCTCGCTCAATGCGATGGATCTCCAGGTGCTGACCTCCAAGCAGCAACGCTACATCTGCCGCCTGCTTGCCGGTGACTGCGAGTTGGTGCATCACTTGCAGTTCTACATACTCGGGTACACCTTCCGTCCAGAGACGTGCCCCATTTATGCCGGCGGTCTTACATTCGAGGATCTGCACGTCGTCCGCGCCGATCACCTCACGGTCAATGTTGGCTAGCATCCAGGACATATCCGGATTCGGATGCTGCAGTACGGCGTTGATACGTCGCACCTTATTCTTAGTACGCTTGCTGTAGTGCCAGGCCACGATTGGTTCCAGCACGTTGCCCCAGTACATCGGACTTTCTTCATCATGTGGGTCGGCTTTTGGCAGTGTGGTGTCTCGACCGGTTTTCTCCAGCCACAGCGACAACTGCGATTTGTAGGGATTTAGGCCCACCGCAGCGCCGGCATCCGAGCTGCCGATGCCTTGCTTGCGCACCGCCAGCCAATCTTCACGAGGCAGTTCCTTGGTGCTGATCAGGCGCAGCGCTGGACGAGCCTTGCTAGTGCTGCGCAACGAAGTAGCGTTCATAGCGTTCACCTTGCAGAAATAGAAACGCCCGATCAGCCTCGTTGCTGATCGGGCGTTTTGGGGGGAGGAAGTAACCGGTTAGGCGACAAGCTGCAGGGCGGTGTCCAGAGCACGTTGCTTGATCTGCGCCCCTTGGCCGAACCAGGCCGAGTCCATGCGGTACTCGTTGCTACGGGCGCGACGTTCATGGTCGACGTACTCGGTTACGGCGTTGAGCAGGCCCCAGGCGGTACCGCGAGCCGAGTCCAGCTGACTGCCCCGACCACGGCCTTCATACAGCTCTTGCACCTTTCGCAGGGCGCGTTCGTTGGGTAGTTGCTCCGGTAGTTGATTGCTCGGATTTACCTCACACAACACCGACATGAAATATCCAAGAGCCTCATGCCACTGAACCTTGCGTTCAGCGAGATGGCGCATGCGATACATGAACTCGTCCCAACCGGAGACGGCTATGCCGAGTTGCTTCTTCACTGCCATCGGATCGAAGCGGGTATTGTGCGGCACCTTGATCGCTCGGCTGGTGCCGTCCAGGGCGATGGTCAGGGTGTTGTTGCACACCACTCGCACGGTGGTTGGTGTTGCTGTGGTGGCCAGGGTGCCATCGCAGGATGTAGCCAGTAGCAAGTAGCCATTGACCTGATCGTTACCCTTGAGCGCTGCTCCTTGCCCGGTACGCGCCAGCGCCCAGAACTTGCGACCACCTTTGAGTACCCCCGCAGTCTCCAGCTCGTAGCCGGAGACCTCGGTGAGGTCACGATAAAACTCCAAAACTTCCCGAGGCTGCACGGTGTGGTAGCGCTGGGAAACCACCGACAGCGGTGCTTTGGTGTCTGAACGGTAGAGCACCTTCTGCTCGGGGAAGGAGTGGATGCTGCCGAGATGGCCGACAGTGCCGGCTTTGAAGTGAACGGGGCTTTCTTGGATCGCCCAGTCCATTCCGGCTTCGCGTTGCCAGATTTCGATGGGTTGTTTTTGAGTGAGTTGATTGCCCAGGCCATGCCAGGGGGCTGCGCCAGCATAGGCCATTGTTTCGACGAGATGAGCCATGGTTGTAATTCCTTTAGGTGCAAGCCGGCATAAAGCGCCACGCAGAGCGCAGTACCTTCCGGACTTAATAAATAGAAGGGGGGACTTGGTTAGGTCGGGAGGTTAAAGCGGCGGCCGCATAGCAAGCAGAGGTTGTGGGCCAAGACGTGGCGATCGAGCGACTCACCCAACTGGGCGCCGAGAGCACAGCCACCGACACCGCCGGCAAGCCCACCGAGGATGGCACCCGATACCGAACCAAGTGTGATACCTACAGGGCCGGCGATAGCGCCAATGAGCGCGCCCGCTTGGCCTCCAGCCAACGCAGCACTGACGCCACGTGCAGCACCACCCACGGTGCCGATGGCCGCGCCGACTTTCATGGCGTGATGGAATGAAGCGACTTTGGGGGAATGACAGCGAGGACACTGCAATGACATGGGGCGAACCTCCTTGATGGTGTAGTCAAGGTGGTTATGTGTGGTTGAAAGTTATTTGGATCGTATTAGCGCAGTGTGTGGCAGAAAACGAAACTACGCCGTAGCGGTCGGTTGGAGGCGGCCAGAGATGCCATTGCTTGAAGGTGTAAACCCTTAATAATTCTAGATTCGGGATCAGAGCAAGGCTTCGGTCGATGGATATGGCTACGGTAGTCTCTAGTGCCAATGATGGCGCTATGCTATTTTTTACAAAACCACGGATGGAGTCGAAACATGCCTGATCGGTTAGCTCTGACCCAAAACGCTCAGTTTTATCGTGAGGATGTGGCGCTCACAAACGAAGCCCTTTGTTCTATTTTGGATGCTGCGTCCGATAACAAAACTCTAGGCTCGGCGTTTTTAGTCGATAAAATGGATGAGATTCGCAAACTTGAAGACGGTACCGAGTTCCGGTTCAGCCTCAGAGTGTTCCCAACCGAAAGGCCTGTTCATTTTTGGGAAGATCCTCTCTCGGACCTGATCCATGCGCTCATCCTGGTCATTCAGGTCGATGGCCACGTCGCAGTATTGAAAAAATCCTGCGCAAGCGTCTCCGAGGTCATAGAAAAACATCTGACCCCCATCAAAAGTTCAGAGTTAACAGCTTCATTCAGCGATGACGAAGCTGAATTTCAAAAAATATCTATGCGGAATATGACCGTTTCCGAGCGCGCAATGCGCAGTAAAGCTTATGAAGCTGCAGATCTGAAAGGTTTGCTTTCCCTGCACGCTGCTGGAAGGTCAATTCCTTACTTCTTCAAGCTCAAACTCAATGGCCGAATTAAAACTATTTCGGCGCAAAGTGGCCGAGTAGTAGAATCTTCCGAAAGGAAATCTCTTGATGATATTGTTAGCTGGGCGCGTCAGCAAATCGAACAGATCAAAAACCCCTCTGGCGACAAGGATTTCTTAGAAGCTTTTGCGCAGCTAGTTGACCTAGATGTCGTGTGGAATAATACTCAGCCTACTGCTGTTCTAGTAGAGTCATCCTTTGTCGTTGATAATTTGTTAGAGAAAAATATTCCACTCTTTTATACGACGAGAAAGGGCAGGACCTTTGAACTGACAGGGAAACAATTACGTGCATTGATCTCTCAGCTGGAAACAGTCTATGAGATTATTCCAGGGTTGGACTTTAAGTTAAATGGTACAAGCAGGCCGGCCAGTCTCAAAAAAAATAAAAGTTCTATTTCTCTAGATGTGCCTGCATTGCGAAAAATAAAGCTTGAAGAAAATGGAAAAGAGCTGACGCTGCAGTCATTTATAAATAAAAATAATCTGACCACTATCAGCTTCTCCAATCCACAATACATGTATTTCATGGGACAGTGTTTCAAAGATGGTGCTGGCGTCAATGAAATTCCTAGTCTTCTAAAATCATTTATAGTAATTGATGATCTTGCAATGGCTACCTCTGAGAAAGGTGACTACAAACCTGCCAGGAAAAAGTTTGACTCAAACTCGGTTTTTGGGCTTATTGAAAAGCATTGTGGCAAAAATGACTATATTTTTTGTGACGATCTAGGTGATGAATGGGCTGATCATATTGTTTTCAATAAAAAGGAGTGCTCTGTAAGTTTTATACACTCGAAGCATGGAGATATGAGTAAGTCCGCTAGCAATTTACATGACGTTGTAGGACAAGCCATAAAAAATATCGGAAATATGGATATTGATTTGCGTGCTTTCGGAAAAAAGTACGACAACAAGTTTTTGCTGAATTACCGTGACGGCACAATGCCGCGGGTTAGAAGAAAGCTACATGGTGATTTCAAGAAGTACCTTGCCGAGCTTCGGCAGGACTATCGCTTCAATAAACGGTGTATTATTTGTTGCTCTTTTTTGTCAAGGGCTCAGATTGAGTCAGAGTTCACTAAATTACAAAAAGGGATGCGAGTTCCTGGGAATATCACTCAGATGTTCTGGATCCTTTCATCTTTCGTACATGCGACAAAGGAAGCTGGTGTTTCACCAATTATCTATTGTCGGCCATGATGGCAATCTTCCTTTTCAGGGAAGAGCCAGCTTTGGATTGAGAGCGCTCGTTGGATCAGCGTATCGAAACTACTTTCCTGTCTCGGCTTTCTGTCATGGCTGACACAGAGAGGTTGCCGGTGGCAGCCCCCTGGATGTGTTCACTCCACCAGTCCATCATGGGGCGTCTGCGTTCGATGTAGTCCGCCCGGTTGTAGGCGCTGCGAACCTCGTCTTTATCGACGTGGGCAAGTGCCACCTCGATCAATTCAGGATCCCAGCCGTGTTCGTTGAGGATGGTGCTGGCCATTGAGCGCATGCCATGGCTTACCAACCGACCTTCGAAGCCCATGCGTTTTAGCGCCATGTTGGCGGTCTGGCTGTTGCAGTGGGTGCGAGGATTGCGGTCAGCTGGAAACACGTACTCCCTGTGTCCGCTGTAGGGCTTAATGGCCTCGAGGAGCGCCAGTGCTTGATCTGTGAGCGGCACGATATGTACGCGGCGTTTCTTCATGCGTTCAGCAGGAATCGTCCAGATCTTCTTCTCGAAGTCGATGTCCTCCCAGCGAGTGGTGGCTGCCTCCGCTGGGCGGGTCATGGTGTTGAGCTGCCATTCGATCAGACAGCGCGTAGTTCTTTTTATGCTGGCATTGGCGATTGCCACCATGAGCTCTTTCAGCTCATCTGGAGCAAGTGCCGCCATGTTTTTCTTTTTCGGCTTCTTGAAGACGGAGCGAATCCCGCTGAGTGGGTTTGCGTGTATCAACCCTGAGTTGACCCCGTAAGTCATGATCTCGTTGAGTCGCTGTGACAGCCGTTTAACGGTTTCAAGGCTACCTTTGGTTTCGAGTGGTCGAAGAAGGTTGATGACTTGTGGTGCGCTGATGGCAGAAATCTGTGTGGTGGCCAAGTCTGGAAAAACGTGCAGTGTCAACGAACGCCAGATGTCCTCGGCATAAGCTGGTGTCACCGCATCCTTCTTCAGTTCATACCAGGACGTGGCGACATTCTGGAATGTATGCTCAGTTTCAGCTTGCTTTGCTTGCAGCACTGCATCTCGTTGTTCTTTGGGGTCGAGGCCTTGGGCAAGTATTTCCCTCGCTGCAATGGAGCCCTTTCGTGCCTGCGCTAACGAAACTTCAGGAAAAGTACCTAGGCCCATGTTGATCCGCTTCTTCGTCACGGGGTGTCGATAGTTGAAGTTCCATAGCTTGGAGCCATTACTTCTCACTCGCATTTGAAGTCCGCCGCCGTCAAACAGGACGTAGTCTTTTTCAGAGGGCTTGGCAGATTTGATTTTGAGCTCAGAGAGGCGAGTAGCTTGTGCGCACATTGGCATTCCAGGATGGGGTTGGCATTCCAAAAATTAGCACTGTTTGGCTTGGAATGCCATTTGGAATGCCATAAAGCGTGGCTGCTCTTGGACGTCCGTGGACGCTGATGGCGCTGAAAGCCTTGTATTTACTGGCTTTCAGACACAAAAAAAGACGTCCGTGGACGTCTTTAGATGATGAAGTGGTGGAGCCGGGGGGATTTGAACCCCCGTCCGCCAGTACTCCGCTGTCGGTACTACATGCGTAGCCGTTTCTATTAAGTTAACCCTCAGCGACCCGAAGGGCAGGGTGCTTTGGGCGAGTTGTGTAAGTTTTAGCCGCTTCGTCCACAACGTACTGCACGGCGATTCTGTTCTATATGACAATCACTTTGGGTTTACAGACATCCCCTGGTGATTGCTGGACCCGAAGGTACCAGAAGCTCAGGGCTAAGGCTGCTTACGCAGCGAGAGCGAATTCCTGGCCGTAGTTTTCGTCATTGGCAACTATAAGAAGTTGCAACAGTGGATTTACGAGTTCTGTTACCAACTCGGCATGCACCTAAAGTTTCGCGACCGGCGTCGAATCCTAAACGGCCCCGTGCTTGTAACTCGTTGTTTCTTAGTGAGTGACAAGCCTGTGCAGTGTACGCCAAAACGTCAGCGAAGGCCAACCCGAAGGTTGGCCCTCTCGCTTACTGGCCGCCTTTCTCGCTGTTCTGCAGGTCTTGCAGGGCCTTGGAGGTGATTTCGATGCACTTCTTCTCGTCACCTGCGGCGTGGGCGGCCTTGGCCTGGGAGACGGCGGTGTCTATTTCGCCACTTTTACCGCTGGTGTCGGTGGCGAGCAGGGCTTTGCCGTTGTTGATTTTGTCCAGGTTGATCTGGCACAGGTCTTTGTCACTGGCGGCGAAAGCGGGGGAGGCGAGCATCGCAGCGGTCATGAACAAGCCAGCAAGAGCGGAACGCTTCATAGGGTGTCTCCTTGCGCAAAAGGGCTCGACGCTGCTGGCGTGCAACCGCTGCCAGCGACATCACGGATGGGCCTCGTTTGTCGAGGCCTATGCAGATGACTGCGCCGGTGCGCCAGGGTTCGGTTTTTTTGCCGGGTCAGTGGGCGCGGGCGCGGGTGACGCGGTCTACCAGGTAGACCAGGCCGTGGTAGTCGATGCCGCCATGCTGGCTCAGGCCGATCTCGCAGGTGCGGCTGGTGGAGATGCCTTCGCTGCAATGTTGCACGGCGTCCTTGAGTGAGCGCAGGGAGTGGGCGTTGAGTTCCGGGGTGGTGAAGCCTTTGTCGCCGGCAAAGCCGCAGCAATGAATGCCTTCGGGGATCACCACGGTTTTTGCGCAGCGTCGCGCCAGTTCGATCAGTGCCTGGCTTTCGCCCAGGTGCTGGGTGCTGCAGGTGACGTGCACGGCGATGGGCGCTTCCTGGGGTGTGAAGTCGAGGCGGTCCATCAGGTGGGTGCGGATAAAGCGGACGGGGTCGTAGAGGTCCAGGCGCGTTTCTCCCAATTCTTGCACTAGGCGCAGGGTGCAGGGGCTGGTGTCGCAGTAGATGGGGTCGAGGCCGCCGCGGCTGGCGTGGAGCAGGGCGCCGATCAGTTCCTGGCGTTTGTGTTCGGCCTGCTCGGCGTAGCCTTTGGACGCGAAGGGTTGGCCGCAGCAGAGGCTGTCCTGGTTGTCGGGGAAGACTACCTGGTAGCCGGCTTTTTCCAGCAACTGGCGGGTTTTGTCGTACAGCGACATCTGCTCTTTATCGCCGGCTGCCGGGCCCATGGCGCGGGAGACACAGGTGGCCAGATAGACCACGCGCGGGCGCGCGTCCGTCACTGCCGGGCTGAAGCGGATGGCTTTTTCGGGCTGCGGCATGGCGTTGGTCCACTGCGGAATTTGCCCTTTGGACAGCTTGGTCAGTGTGCTCGAGAGCTTGGCCAGCCGTGGGGCGCCCAGCAGCATGCGTGCGCCATTGGCGACGTGCAGGGTAAAGCGCGCACCTTGCAGTGCGGTGGCGAAATGGCTGGCGAGCCAGTCGGCGGTTTTCGTACGGTCGGCTTCGCGGCTGCGCAGCTTTTTCACCAGGTCGCCGGTATTGATGCCTACAGGGCAACGTTGCGCGCATAAGCCGGTGGCGGCGCAGGTGTCGATGCCTTGGTAGTGGTAGGCCGCTTCCAGTACGGTGGTGTCCACGCCTGCGCGTTTTTTCGCCTGGATGTCGCGCCAGATCACGATGCGCTGGCGCGGGCTCAGGGTCAGGCCTTTTGAGGGGCACACCGGCTCGCAGAACCCGCACTCGATGCACTTATCCACAAGCTCATCGGCGGCGGGCAACGGCTTGAGGTGTTTGAGGTGGATCTGCGGGTCTTCGCTGAGTACCACGTCCGGGTTGAGGATGCCGTTGGGGTCGAGCAGGCGCTTGAGTTGCCACATCAATTGATAGGCGTCGCTGCCCCATTCCAGTTCGACGAAAGGGGCCATATTGCGGCCGGTGCCGTGTTCAGCCTTCAGCGAGCCACCGAACTCCACGGCAACCAGTTGCGCGACGTCGTCCATGAACGCTTGATAGCGTGCGACTTCTTCGCTGCTGTTGAAGCCTTGAGTGAACACAAAGTGCAGATTGCCTTCCAGGGCGTGTCCGAAAAGGATGGCTTCGTCGTAGTGATGTTTGTCGAACAGTGCGATCAAGCGATTCACGCCAATCGCCAGTTGTTCTACCGGGAAGGTCACGTCTTCGATGATCACGGTGGTGCCGGTTTTGCGCACGGCACCTACGGCGGGGAAGGTGTCTTTGCGGATGGCCCACAGGCGTGCGTTTTCCAGTGGGTCTTCGGTGAAGTCGACTTGTTGCTCCACGGGAAACGCCGCCAGGGAGGCCATGATGCGCGTCAGTTGTTCGTGCAGCAGCGATGGCGAAGCGGCGCGGGATTCGATCAATAGTGCGCAGGCGTTTTCCGATAGGTGCTGTACGAAAGCAGGCATGCCTGGTTTGTCCTGCACCGAGCGCATGCTGCGTCGGTCCAGCAGTTCAACGGCGGAGACTGGCTGGGTTTTCAGCACGGTGACTGCGTTGCAGCAGGTTTCGACGTCCGGGAAGACGATCAGCGCCGAGGCTTTGTTGGGGTGATCGATCACGGTGTCGTAGGTGACCGCACTGATAAATCCCAGGGTGCCCTCGGAGCCGACCAGCAGGTGGCTGAGGATATCCAGCGGGTCATCGAAATCCACCAAGGCATTGAGTGACAGGCCGGTGGTATTTTTCAGGCGGTATTTGTGGCGGATCTTTGCCGCCAGCTCATTATTTGCCCGTGTTTCGCGACCCAACAGGGCCAGGCGTTCAAGCAGTGCGCTATGTGACTGGCGGAAGGCTTGCACGCTGGCGGCATCTTCGGTGTCCAGGCGGCTGCCATCGGCCAGCACCAGACGGATGCCCGCCAGGGTGTGGTAGGTGTTTTGCGCCGTGCCGCAGCACATGCCACTGGCGTTGTTGGCGACGATACCGCCGATCTTGCAAGCATTGATGGACGCAGGGTCCGGGCCGATCTTGCGCCCGAACGGTGCGAGCCAGGCGTTGGCCTGGGCGCCGATCACACCCGGTTGCAGGCGGATCTGGGTGCCTTGCCCGCGAATTTCGCGGTGATTCCAGTTATCACCCAGCACGATCAGCACCGAGTCGCTGATGGCTTGGCCCGAGAGGCTGGTGCCTGCGGCACGGAAGGTCACCGGTACGCGGTCGCGCTGGGCCAGTTGCAGCAGAGTTACCACTTCGTCTTCTGACTCCACGCGAATCACCAACTGTGGGATCAGTCGGTAGAAGCTGGCGTCGGTGCCGAAGGCGAGGGTGGAAAGTGGATCGTCGAAGCGGCGATCTTGCGGGATCAGTTGTGCGACGTCGCTCAAAAAAGCAGCAGGCAGGCTCATCGGTCCTCCAGAAATAGCAGACGCCGGAAGGATGCCCCGGCGTCGATTCTTACCCTATTACGTGCAGGCCTCAGTGCACCAGCATACCGGTGAACCAGTACGCCTGCGCCAAGGTGATCAGCCCGACGATGGTGGCAAAAAACAGGCTGTGCTTAAGGGTAAAGCGGAACAGGTCGGATTCCTTGCCCACCAGGCCGGTGGCGGCGCAGGCCACGGCGATCGATTGCGGCGAGATCATTTTGCCGGTCACGCCACCGCTGGTGTTCGCGGCTACCAGTAGGGTGTCGTTGACGCCGATCTGGTGCGCGGTAGTGGCTTGCAATGAGCTGAACAGGGCGTTGGATGAGGTATCGGAGCCTGTCAGGAAAACCCCCAGCCAGCCAAGGAATGGCGAGAAGAACGGGAAGGCAGCACCCGTGCCGGCCAGAACCAAGGCCATGGTCGAGGACATGCCGGAGTAGTTGGTGACGAAGGCGAACGCCAGCACCATGCCGATGGACAGGATCGGCCAGCGCAGCTCAAAGAAGGTCTCTTTTAAAGTGGTAAGACCAGTTTTGACGTCGATTTTCAAGACCAGCATGGAGACCAGTGCCGAGAAGAAGATCGCAGTGCCGGTGGCCGAAATCGGATCCAGCTTGAAGACGGCCGGGATGGCGGTTGGGTTGGTCACGATGGGCGCGACTTTAACCACCAGTTGATCCAGGTGCGGGATCGCAAAATTGAACACCCAGCCGTACATCGAACCGCCCGCGGCGAACAGGGCCTTGAAGGGTTTGAGGGTCCAGATGGTCACCAGTACGGTGAGGATCAGGAACGGTGACCACGCCTTGAAAATTTGCCCCAGGCTGTAGGGCGAAACCACGGTGTTGCGCGGCAAGCCGAAGCCGCCGGCGCTGGAGGTGACCGCCACGCTGGATGTAGCGCCGGCAATTTGTGCGCCTGCGGTGCGCTTGGGTTGCCAGACCTTCAGGAACAGCGTCAGGGCAATCAGGCTGGCGAGTGCCGAGGTGATGTCCGGCAATTCCGGGCCAATGAAGTTCGAGGTGAAATATTGGGTGACGGCAAAACTCAAGCCGGCCACCAGGGCTGCAGGCCAGGTTTCGCGAACGCCGCGCAGGCCGTCCATCATGAACACCAGCCAGAACGGCACGAACAGCGACAGCAGCGGCAGTTGGCGGCCGGTCATGGCGCCAATCTTGAACGCGTCAATACCGGTGACCTGGCCGGCGACGATGATCGGAATGCCCAATGCGCCGAAGGCCACAGGCGCGGTATTGGCGATCAGGCACAGGCCGGCGGCGTACAGCGGGTTGAAACCCAGGCCTACCAGCAGCGCGGCGGTGATTGCCACGGGCGCGCCGAAACCGGCCGCACCTTCCAGGAAGGCGCCAAAGCAAAAGCCGATCAACAACACCTGCAAGCGCTGGTCGTCGGTGATCGA
This sequence comes from Pseudomonas sp. DWP2-2, assembly GCF_049897065.1. Lineage (NCBI taxonomy): Bacteria > Pseudomonadati > Pseudomonadota > Gammaproteobacteria > Pseudomonadales > Pseudomonadaceae > Pseudomonas > Pseudomonas sp. DWP2-2. The sequence continues at coordinate 110,936 of NZ_JAFCVN010000010.1, forward strand.
CAAAACGGAGCTGCGGATGATTTCGAACTGGCCGCTCTTGACCGTCAATTTGTACAGGAATACAGCCGCGACGATGATCCAGGCGATGGGCCACAGGCCGTAGGCAAAACCATAACCGGCCGCAGCCAGTGCCATGTCTACGGGCATCTGGAAGGCGAAAATGGCGACCAGGATCGACAGGGCCAGGGTGATGCTGCCGGCTACATGGCCTTTGAGGCGGAACACGGCCAGCGCCAGGAAGAAGAATACGATAGGAATGACGGCGGCCAGTGCGGACAGGCCGAGGCTGCCGAGTGGGCTGTAAAGCTGTTGCCAGGTTTGCATATGGGGTGGCCCCTGATTGTTGTTGTTTGGTGAGCTTGGGTAATTGGTAATACCAATTTACAATCGCTGTGGGCTAGAGTAAGAGCCAGGGCAGGGGTGTGTCAATTTGCCGCCTGCGAAACTTTGGTCGTAGGTCGGTAGGCGGGGTGTTCTGATCGGCGAAATTGAAGGCGTTCTGATAGGTGCTGCCGGCACGTCGATAGGCCAGAATAGGGGCCCCGGCGAGTGGTCGGGATGGCGGAGAGTGAGTTATGGGGTTTGATCAGGTGCGTCAGCGCCGTTTGTCTGACGATATTGTCGAGCAGCTTGAGGGGATGATTCTCGAGGGCACGCTGAAGTCGGGCGAACGCTTGCCGGCCGAGCGCGCGTTAGCCGAGCGCTTTGGTGTGTCGCGCCCGTCGTTGCGTGAGGCGATTCAGAAACTGGCGGCCAAGGGGTTGCTGGTCAGCCGCCAGGGAGGTGGCAACTATGTGGTGGACTCCCTGGGTTCGACCTTCAGCGATCCGCTGTTGCACTTGTTGGAAAGCAATCCCGAAGCGCAGCGCGATCTGCTGGAGTTTCGCCAGACCCTTGAGGCTTCGTGTGCTTATTACGCGGCGTTACGCGCCACGGAGGTTGACCGTGAACGGCTGACCGCAGCGTTTGAGGCGTTGCAGGATTGCTATGCGCGCGCCGACGAAGTGAGCCGAGTGGAGGAGGGTGCTGCGGATGCAAGGTTTCACTTGGCGATTGCCGAAGCCAGTCATAACGCCGTGTTGCTGCACACCATTCGCGGGCTGTTCGACCTGCTCAAGCGTAACGTGGTGACGAATATTGGTGGCATGTACCAGCAGCGTACCGAGACCCGCGACATGCTGATCAATCAGCATCGGGACTTGTACCTGGCCATCATCGAGGGGCGGGCGGAGCAAGCGCGCGAAGTCTCGACACGGCATTTGCTGTATGTGCAGGAGGTGTTGGAGGAGGTGCGTCAGGAGGCTCAACGCGTGGCTCGGGCGGAGCGACGCAAAGGGATGTAGCCCGCGTGGGCTACACCGTCACAAGGATTACTCTTCCTTGCCTTTGTTGCGCACGGCGCGATGCAGTTCGCGATTGGAATCGCGCTCGCGTTCGGTGTCGCGCTTGTCGTATTCCTTCTTGCCCTTGCCCAATGCGATCTCGCATTTGACCAGGTGCTTGCTCCAGTACCAGGACAAGCAGATGCACGCGTAGCCTTTTTGCTGCACGGCTGCGGCGAGCTTTTCGAGTTCGCGGGCATTGAGCAACAACTTGCGCGTACGCACCGGGTCGGCAATCACGTGGGTGCTCGCGGTGGTCAACGGGGTGATATGACTGCCAAGCAGCCATGCCTCGCCATCCTTGAGCAGCACATAACTGTCGACCAGCTGCAGTTTGCTGGCACGCAGACTTTTTACTTCCCAGCCGGCCAGGACCAGACCAGCCTCGAACCGATGTTCGATGAAGTAATCGTGTCGCGCTTTTTTATTTTGCGCGATGGTCCCTGTGGGGTGTTTCTTTTGTTTAGCCATAGGGGCGGCATTATAGGGAGTTGCGAGCGTGTCGGCTACGGTCAACCTGTGTGCTTGAGCGAGTTGGACGAATCCCGGACAATGCGGGCAGTTCTTTGGTTTTTTTCTCTCGCGGATTGGGCTGTTCTTTCGCGATGTTTGCCTTAAGCAGTGGAAGTAACGCTCACATGACGACGCATATTCAACGTTCGGCCCTGTTGCCCTACCCGGCGCAGGCGCTCTATGACCTGGTCAACGACGTGGCGCGTTACCCAGAGTTTCTGCCTTGGTGCTCGACAGCCGAGGTTCTGGAGAGCAGTGACGAGCACATGGTTGCCAGTGTGGGGGTGGCCAAGGGCGGCCTCAGCCAGCATTTTGTGACCCGCAATGTGCTGGTGCCGGGCCAATCCATCGAAATGAACCTGCAGGAAGGGCCGTTCACCCAGCTACATGGCGTGTGGGTGTTCAAGGCGCTGACGGACAAGGCCTGCAAGATCAGCCTGGATCTTTCGTTTGATTATGCCGGGCCGATTGTTCGTGCGACGTTGGGGCCTTTGTTCAATCAGGCAGCCAATACCCTGGTGGACGCGTTCTGTCAGCGCGCCAAGCAACTGCATGGTTGAGATTGAGGTGGTGTTCGCCGCCGAGGATCGCCAGGTGTTGCTGGGGGTAAAGGTGGCTGAAGGCACTAGTTTGCGCGAGGCGGTGCGAGCGTCGGGAATGGCGGCCCATTTTCCTGATGTTGATCTGGCTGATTGCCCGGTGGGTATATTTGGCAAGGTTGTCGCGGATGCCGGGACGCGTTTCGTACAAGCGGGCGACCGTATTGAGATCTACCGGCCTTTGCTGGCCGACCCTAAAGAGGTGCGCAGGTTGCGTGCGGCCAAGGCGGCATTGGCCAGGCAAGCGAACTCTTGAGCTTGCCAAATGGCAGCCTAGCTATCTGGAGCGCCGCGATCCAACTGTGGGAGCTGGCTTGCCTGCGATGACGCCCTGATAGCCAGCGCATATCTACCTGATGCCCGCGATCCAAATGTGGAAGGGGGCGGTTCCGATAGCGGATATGTACTCGATCTGATCCAGGATCCTGGTCGACTGTCAGATTGCTTTCGCAGGCAAGCCAGCTCCCACAGGTTCAGCGTCGCACCAAGGTTATGTAGATGCCTATGTAGATGGCAGGCAACAAAAAGCCCGGCATGCCGGGCTTTTTATCGAGCGCAAAATTATTGCGGGCTGGTGTCCAGAGGCTGAGGCGTCGGGACGGGCACGGTTTCCACGTTGTCGATGTCTTTCTGGATGGTGTCCAGCAACGAACCTGGCTTGGCCGGTACCTCGGATTTCGGTTTTTCGGCTTCTTGCGCAGGTGCGGTCACGTTGGCGCCGCTGTCCTTGCCCAGCAAGGCTTCATCGCGGCTTACGCCGGGCATGAAGTCACCGGACAGGCTCACGAGCTGGTCATTGCCATTGAAGATGACACTGACGCGCTCCTGCTGGCGTTCACCGCCACCCGGCTGCAGGCTGTAGAGATAATCCCAGCGATCGGCATGGAAAGTGTCGGTCAGCAGGGGATTACCCATGATAAACCGTACTTGCCGTCGGGTCATTCCCGGGCGTAACTGGTCTATCATGTCCTGCGTGACGACATTGCCCTGCTGGATGTCGATTTTGTAAACCCCGGGGAATGAACAACCGGCGAGTGCGAGCAGTCCCACAAAGGTGAAACTGGTTAGCAAGAGCTTGGTGTTTTGCATCGGTGGGCGACTTCCACTATCTTGGCTGGGACAACGTAAACGCCGATCATACCCGTATTAAGAGAAGCTGCGAAGCAGCATCCGCGAGAAAGCTAACCATGGTTGAAAATAGCGAACTACGCAAAGCCGGTCTCAAAGTGACTCTGCCACGAGTCAAGATTCTACAAATGCTCGATTCTGCTGAGCAGCGCCACATGAGTGCCGAAGATGTTTACAAGGCGCTGATGGAGTCTAACGAGGACGTCGGCCTGGCCACGGTCTACCGTGTACTGACCCAGTTTGAAGCCGCAGGGCTGGTGGTTCGTCATAATTTCGACGGCGGTCATGCGGTGTTTGAATTGGCTGACGGTGGTCACCATGACCACATGGTTGACCTGGATACCAATGAGGTTATCGAGTTCACCAGCCCTGAAATCGAAGCGCTGCAGCACAAGATTGCTGAGGAGCACGGGTTCGATTTGGTCGATCACAATCTCGTGTTGTACATCCGTAAGAAAAAGTAAAAATCGACGCAGTTTTGCTTTGCGAAACGATTGAAGGCGACCCTCGGGTCGCCTTCGTGCTTTCTATAGAGTGGAAAATGTCGCTTCAAGCCTTCGCGGCCACCACCATTTTTTTCGCGTGAGCCAAGGACTCCTTGGTCAAGTCGATACCGCCGAGCATCCGCGCCACTTCTTCCACCCGTTCCGACTTGTTCAGCTTGGAGACGGCGGTGTGTGTCGCGTCGCTACCGCGCACCTTATGCACAAACAGGTGCTGATGCCCTTGGGCTGCCACTTGCGGCAAGTGGGTCACCGTAAGCACCTGGCCACGATCTCCCAGGCGACGCAGCAATTGGCCAACAATTTCTGCGGTTGGCCCGCCAATGCCCACATCCACTTCATCGAATACCAATGTGGGTACCCGTGAGGTCTGGGCGGTAATCACTTGGATCGCCAGGCTGATGCGCGAGAGTTCGCCGCCGGAGGCCACTTTGGCCAGGGCCTTGAGCGGTTGCCCGGGGTTGGCACTCACCAGCAGTTCGACGTGCTCCAGCCCATGGGGCTGCAATTCTTGAGTGGCGTTGGGATGCAACTCGATGGTGAAGCGCCCGCCTGGCATGCCCAGGCGTTGGATTTCCAGCTCAACGGCGCTTGCCAGGCTAGTCGCTGCCTGCTGGCGCAGAGCGCTCAGCTCCCGGGCCTTTTCCTGATAATGACGGGCAAACGAAGCGAGCTCCTCGCCCAGTCGTTCGATGGATTCGTCGTTCGCGTTGAGTGTTTCGATTTCATCCAGCAGTTTCTGCTGCATGGTTGCGACTTCGGTCGGCTGGATTCGATGCTTGCGAGCCAGGGTATAAATAGTGTCCAGGCGCTCTTCTATTTCCTGCAGGCGAGCTGGGTCAGCGTCGAAGTGGTCCAGGAAGCGATTGAGTTCGCCCACGGCCTCTTCAACCTGGATCTGCGCGCTGGTCAGCAGGGTGGTCGCTTCGCTCAGTGAGCCGGAAGCATTGTTCACGCTGGACAGGCGGTTGAGGCTGGCGGTCAGTGCGTTGAGCACATTGCCGGAGTCGCTCTCGCTGCATTGCTCGACCACTTGGCGGCAGATGCCCAGCAAGGTTTCGGCGTTGGTCAGGTTCTTGTGTTCCTGCTCAAGTTGCTCCAGCTCTGTCTCACCCAGGCCAAGGCTTTCGAGCTCTTCCAATTGGTAGCTGAGCAACTGGTGGCGGGCGCGTTGTTCGTCGCCGGAGTTGGAGAGGCGTTCCAGTTCCTGGCGTGTCTGGCGCCAGCGTTGGGCGGCCAGTTGAACTTGCCGGGAAAGATCGGTGGCGCCGGCGTACTCATCGAGCAGGCGACGGTGGGTATCGGTTTTCAGCAGGGATTGGTGTTCGTGCTGGCTGTGGATATCGATCAGCAATTCGCCCAGGGCTTTCAGGTCGCCCAGTGGGCAAGGCGTGCCGTTGATATAGCCGCGGGAGCGCCCCTCGGCGGTGATCACCCGGCGCAGAATGCAGGGGCCTTCATTATTAAGGTCGCGCTCGGCCAGCCATGCTTCGGCTTCGGGTATGTCCGCCAGGTCGAAGGTGGCCAGGATGTCAGCCTTGTCGGAGCCAGGGCGTACCACGCCACTGTCGGCGCGGTCGCCAAGCGTCAGGCCGAGGGCGTCGAGCATGATCGACTTGCCGGCGCCGGTTTCGCCTGTGATTACGCTCATCCCGCGATCCAGTTCAAGATCCAGATGTTCAACGATGGCGTAGTTATGTACAGACAGGTGCACGAGCATGACGGCCGCTCCCAGGCTTTAGGTCTGGTTATTTATACAGTGTTTTGTTCAGGCCTGACAATCCTGACGCTTAGCTCGATTTGCTTGAGTCTCGAATTTTTTTAGCGCGATGTGGAATGAGCGAGAAGGAAATGATCCAGGTCAATCGAAAGACTTTTGGTAACGCCTGCGCCCTTGAACCTGAAAATTGTGGCCCCATATACCGGAGCAGAAGCGCGAGTTGAGTTCGCGCATGATTTTGAAAGGAGAAATCTATGGCTGACGAACAGACGCAGGATACGCAAACTCCAGACGCCAATTCGGCTGCCGGTGATGAACTGGCGACTCGTGTGCAAGTGCTCGAAGAGCAATTGGCCGCTGCGCAGGATCAATCGTTGCGTGTTGCCGCCGATCTGCAGAACGTCCGCCGCCGTGCCGAGCAGGATGTAGAGAAGGCTCACAAGTTCGCGCTGGAAAAATTCGCCGGTGACCTGCTGCCGATCATCGACAGTCTGGAGCGTGGTCTTGAGTTGTCCAACCCGGACGATGAAAACATCCGCCCAATGCGCGAAGGCATCGAGCTGACCCTGAAAATGTTCCAGGACACCCTGAAACGTTATCAGTTGGAAGCTATCGATCCGCAAGCCGGCGAGCCGTTCAATGCAGAACATCACCAAGCCATGGCCATGCAGGAAAGCCATGACCTGGAACCCAATAGCGTCATCAAGGTGTTCCAAAAGGGTTACCAGCTCAACGGTCGCCTGATGCGTCCGGCAATGGTGGTGGTGAGCAAGGCTCCTTCACCCGTTGCACCTTCTATTGATGAGCAGGCTTGAAATCCGCCGCAAGGCCCCCATTTATAAGTCAAGCGTTTAAGTGCTACCGCAGTTAGCCAAAACTGCTGCGGCAACCAAATTCAAGTTTCGGGAGAGTAAATCATGGGCAAAATTATCGGTATCGACCTGGGGACCACCAACTCCTGCGTCTCCGTGCTGGAAAACGGCGTTGCAAAAGTTATTGAAAACGCCGAAGGCGCACGTACCACTCCGTCGATCATCGCTTACGCCAACGACGGTGAAATCCTCGTCGGTCAATCGGCCAAGCGTCAGGCGGTGACCAACCCGCACAACACCCTGTACGCGGTAAAGCGTCTGATCGGTCGTAAGTTCGACGAAGAAGTCGTACAGAAAGACATCAAGATGGTGCCTTACAAAATCGCCAAGGCCGACAACGGTGACGCCTGGGTTGAAGTGAACGGCCAGAAAATGTCGCCGCCGCAAATCTCGGCTGAAATCTTGAAAAAGATGAAGAAGACCGCCGAAGACTACCTCGGTGAAGCAGTGACTGAAGCGGTGATCACCGTTCCTGCCTACTTCAACGACAGCCAGCGTCAGGCCACCAAAGACGCCGGCCGCATCGCGGGCCTGGATGTAAAACGTATCATCAACGAACCAACCGCAGCCGCGCTGGCTTACGGTATGGACAAGGCCAAGGGCGACCACACCGTGATCGTTTACGACCTGGGTGGCGGTACGTTCGACGTCTCCGTGATCGAGATCGCAGAAGTTGACGGCGAGCACCAGTTCGAAGTGTTGGCCACCAACGGTGACACCTTCCTGGGTGGTGAAGACTTTGACATTCGTCTGATCGACTACCTCGTTGACGAATTCAAGAAAGAAAGCGGCATGAACCTCAAGGGTGACCCGCTGGCCATGCAGCGCCTGAAAGAAGCCGCTGAAAAAGCCAAGATCGAGCTGTCTTCCGCTCAGTCGACTGACGTGAACCTGCCGTACATCACTGCAGACGCTACCGGTCCTAAGCACTTGAACGTGAAGATCTCGCGTTCCAAGCTCGAAGCACTGGTTGAAGACCTGGTTCAGCGCACCATCGAGCCTTGCCGCATCGCGCTGAAAGACTCCGGTATCGACGTTGGCTCGATCAACGACGTGATCCTGGTGGGCGGTCAGACCCGTATGCCACTGGTTCAGAAGCTGGTCACCGAGTTCTTCGGCAAAGAAGCCCGTAAAGACGTGAACCCGGACGAAGCCGTTGCCATGGGTGCTGCCATCCAGGGTGCCGTACTGGCCGGTGACGTGAAAGATGTGCTGCTGCTGGACGTAAGCCCGCTGACCCTGGGTATCGAAACCATGGGTGGCGTGATGACTGCGCTGATCGAGAAAAACACCACGATTCCTACCAAGAAATCCCAGGTGTTCTCGACTGCCGATGACAACCAGGGCGCCGTGACTATCCACGTGCTGCAGGGCGAGCGTAAGCAAGCCGCACAGAACAAGTCCCTGGGCAAGTTCGACCTGGCTGAGATTCCACCAGCACCACGTGGCGTGCCACAAATCGAAGTGACCTTCGACATCGACGCCAACGGCATCCTGCACGTCGGCGCGAAAGACAAGGCCACCGGCAAAGAGCAGAAGATCACCATCAAGGCCAACTCCGGCCTGTCTGATGAAGAAATTCAACAGATGATCCGTGATGCTGAAACCAATGCTGAAGCCGACAAGAAGTTCGAAGAGTTGGCAGGCGCCCGTAACCAGGGTGACGCGCTGGTTCACTCGACGCGCAAAATGATCGCTGATGCTGGCGACAAAGTGACCGACGAAGAGAAAACTGCAATCGAAGCAGCAGTGGTTGCCCTGGAAGCCGCTATTAAAGGCGACGACAAGGCTGCCATCGAAGCCAAGGTTGAGGAACTGTCGAAAGTCTCCGCGCCAGTTGCTCAGAAAATGTACGCCGAGCAAGGCCAGCCGGCTGACGGCGCTGCGCAACAAGCAGAGCCTGAAGCCAAGCACGACGATGTTGTCGATGCCGAGTTCGAAGAAGTTAAAGACAACAAGTAAGTTGTCGCCCGGTTGACCGCGCACAAGCGGTGACTGGTAGGATGTCGCCGCGCGGGAGCTTGCTCCCGCGTTGGCGTGTCTGGGGTATGCGAATTTTTACAGCATGCGACAACGCTCGGATGCTGGCGGTGTGAACGGGAATGCTCCTGCTTTCCGAATGACAGTCACCGCGTTTTTGGCCGGCTCCCTGGCTAAAAGCAGTAATGACCAGGATCGTTGAATTGACGTGAGTTGGGTCCGGGCCTGTATTGGGGCTCAACGAGTTTGGCAGGGTTCAGGAGGGCCAGGTCGAACGTCCTTAAGAGTGCAAAGACTTATGGCAAAGCGTGACTATTACGAAGTATTGGGTGTGGAGCGTGGCGCCAGCGAGGCGGACCTGAAGAAGGCCTACCGTCGCCTGGCGATGAAACACCACCCGGACCGTAATCCGGATAACAAAGAATCCGAAGAGATGTTCAAAGAGGCCAACGAGGCCTACGAATGCCTGTGTGATCCCAATAAGCGTGCGGCTTACGACCAGTATGGCCATGCTGGCGTCGACCCGAGCATGGGTGGCGGCGGTGCCGGTTTTGGTGGCCAGAACTTCTCCGATATTTTCGGCGACGTATTCAGCGACTTCTTCGGCGGCGGCCGGGGCGGCCAGCGTGGTGGCCCTCAGCGCGGCAGTGACTTGCGTTACACCCTGGAGCTGAACCTGGAAGAAGCCGTGCGCGGCACCAGTGTCAATATCCGTGTGCCGACGCTGGTCAACTGCAAGCCGTGCGACGGCTCGGGTGCGAAGAAAGGCTCCTCGCCGATCACTTGCCCGACCTGCGGCGGTATCGGGCAGGTGCGCATGCAGCAGGGCTTCTTCTCGGTGCAGCAAACCTGCCCGCGTTGCCATGGCCAGGGCAAGATCATTTCCGATCCGTGCGATTCCTGCCACGGCGAAGGCCGCGTCGAAGAGTACAAGACGCTGTCGGTGAAAGTACCGGCGGGTGTGGATACCGGTGATCGTATTCGCCTGTCGGGCGAAGGCGAGGCGGGCGCCCAGGGTGGCCCCACGGGCGACCTGTACGTGGTGATCAATGTGCGCGAGCACTCGATCTTCCAGCGTGACGGCAAGCACTTGTTCTGCGAAGTGCCGATCAGCTTTGTTGATGCGGCCCTGGGTGGCGAGCTGGAGATTCCGACGCTGGATGGTCGGGTCAAGCTCAAGATTCCCGAGGGGACTCAGACCGGCAAGCAGTTCCGCATTCGTGGCAAGGGCGTTGCGCCCGTGCGCGGTGGCGGTGCTGGCGACCTGATGTGCCGTGTGGCGGTGGAAACTCCGGTGAACCTGAATCGTCGTCAGCGTGAACTGCTGGAAGAGTTCCGCAGCTCGCTGGAAGGCGATGACTCGCACTCGCCGAAGACTACGGGCTTCTTCGACGGTGTAAAACGCTTCTTCGGCGACCTGTAAGGATCTGAATATGCGACGTATAGCCGTAATGGGCGCTGCCGGGCGCATGGGCAAGACGCTGGTCGAGGCGGTGCAGCAACGCTCGCCGGCCTCCGGGCTGACGGCGGCGATTGTTCGCCCAGGCAGTACGTTGATCGGCGCAGACGCAGGTGAGTTGGCCTCGTTGGGTCGCATCGGTGTTTCGTTGTCTGGCAACCTTGAGCAGGTGGCGGACGAATTCGACGTGCTGATCGACTTCACCTTGCCGGAAGTGATGCTGAAAAATCTGGCCTTCTGCCGTAGGGCGGGCAAGGCCATGGTGATTGGTACCACCGGTTTGAGTGCCGAGCAGAAACAGTTGCTAGTGGAGGCGGGCAAGGATATTCCGATCGTCTTCGCCGCCAACTTCAGTGTGGGCGTGAACCTGTCGCTGAAGTTGTTGGACCTGGCGGCGCGCGTGCTAGGTGACGAGGCTGATATCGAGATTATCGAGACTCATCACCGTCACAAGATCGACGCTCCGTCGGGCACTGCGTTGCGCATGGGTGAAGCTATTGCCGATGCGCTGGGCCGCGACTTGTCGAAAGTGGCGGTATACGGGCGTGAAGGCCACACCGGTGAGCGCGCACGCGACACCATCGGTTTTGCAACCGTGCGCGGTGGTGATGTGGTTGGCGATCACACCGTGCTGTTCGCCACCGAAGGCGAGCGCCTGGAGATCACGCACAAAGCCTCCAGCCGCATGACTTTCGCCAAGGGCGCGGTGCGTGCTGCGCTTTGGTTGGACGGCCGCGAGCCGGGCCTGTACGACATGCGTGACGTGCTGGACCTGCACTAAGCAGTAGCTAAAACGGGGGCTCAGGATTATCCTGTGGCCCCGTTTTTACCCGCTAGGCGACGTCCTGTCGCATTCCCCTGCCTTTAAGGCTCATTAGCGGTGGACCAAAAAAGCCTTTTTCTGTAAGCTACAGCTTTAGTGTGTCCACTAAAAGCGCGCAGAATAATTCAGTGAAGAAGCGGGGTGACGTGTCCATACGTCACTCCGCTTTTTTACAACCTGCGATCGCCCTTTCAGGCTTTATTTACGGGAGGTCTTCTTGACTAAGCCAGCCATACTCGCCCTTGCTGATGGCAGCATTTTTCGCGGCGAAGCCATTGGAGCCGACGGTCAGACCGTTGGAGAGGTGGTGTTTAACACTGCCATGACCGGCTATCAGGAAATCCTTACCGATCCTTCCTACGCCCAACAGATCGTTACCCTGACCTATCCGCACATCGGCAACACCGGCACTACGCCGGAAGATGTCGAGTCTGATCGTGTCTGGTCGGCGGGCCTGGTGATTCGTGACCTGCCACTGGTTGCGAGCAACTGGCGTAACACGATGTCGCTGTCCGATTACCTGAAAGCCAACAACGTTGTGGCGATCGCCGGTATCGATACGCGCCGCCTCACGCGCATCCTGCGTGAAAAAGGCTCGCAGAACGGCTGCATCATGGTCGGTGACAATATCTCCGAAGAGGCGGCGATTGCCGCGGCGCAAGGTTTCCCTGGCCTGAAGGGCATGGACCTGGCGAAAGTCGTCAGCGTCAAAGAGAAGTACGAGTGGCGTTCCACTGTGTGGGATCTGAAGACCGACAGCCACGCGACTATCGAGGCTGCCGATCTGCCTTACCACGTGGTCGCCTATGACTACGGCGTCAAGTACAACATCCTGCGCATGCTGGTCGAGCGCGGTTGCCGTGTGACCGTGGTGCCCGCGCAAACCCCTGCCAGCGATGTGCTCGCGATGCAGCCGGACGGTGTGTTCCTGTCCAACGGCCCGGGTGACCCTGAGCCATGCGACTACGCTATCCAGGCCATCAAGGACGTGCTGGAGACCGAGATTCCGGTGTTCGGCATCTGCCTTGGCCACCAGTTGCTGGCTTTGGCCTCCGGCGCCAAGACCCTGAAAATGGGCCACGGCCACCACGGCGCCAACCACCCGGTACAAGACCTGGACACTGGCGTTGTGATGATCACCAGCCAGAACCACGGTTTTGCGGTGGATGAAGCCTCCCTGCCGAGCAATGTGCGCGCCATTCACAAGTCGCTGTTCGACGGTTCCCTGCAAGGCATCGAGCGCACCGACAAGAGCGCGTTCAGCTTCCAGGGCCACCCTGAAGCCAGCCCGGGCCCGAACGACGTAGCGCCGCTGTTCGACCGTTTCATCAATGAGATGGCCAAGCGACGCTGACTGAGTGGCCTGCGGGCGGCCCCGGATTGCGGTGGCCCCCGCAGGCTCTTCAAAGATTGTTCAAGACGGCTTGCCGACTGACCTGCGGATTTGAGTGACAAACCCATGCCAAAACGTACAGACATAAAAAGCATCCTGATTCTCGGCGCTGGCCCGATCGTGATCGGCCAGGCCTGCGAATTCGACTACTCCGGCGCCCAGGCCTGTAAAGCCCTGCGCGAGGAGGGCTACCGCGTCATCCTGGTGAACTCCAACCCGGCCACCATCATGACCGACCCGGCCATGGCCGACGCCACCTACATCGAGCCGATCAAGTGGCAGACCGTTGCCAAGATCATCGAAAAAGAGCGTCCGGACGCGCTGCTGCCAACCATGGGTGGCCAGACCGCTCTGAACTGCGCCTTGGACCTGGAGCGCGAAGGCGTCCTGGAAAAGTTCGGCGTAGAGATGATCGGCGCCAATGCCGACACCATCGACAAGGCTGAAGACCGTTCGCGTTTCGACAAGGCCATGAAGTCCATCGGCCTGGCGTGCCCGCGTTCCGGTATCGCCCACAGCATGGAAGAGGCCAACGCGGTCCTCGAGACCCTGGGCTTCCCATGCATCATCCGTCCGTCGTTCACCATGGGCGGCACCGGCGGCGGTATCGCTTACAACCGTGAAGAGTTCGAAGAAATCTGCGCCCGTGGCCTGGATCTGTCGCCGACCAAAGAGCTGCTGATCGACGAGTCGCTGATCGGCTGGAAAGAATACGAGATGGAGGTGGTCCGCGATAAGAAGGACAACTGCATCATCGTCTGCTCCATCGAAAACTTCGACCCGATGGGCGTGCACACCGGTGACTCGATCACCGTGGCTCCGGCACAGACCCTGACCGACAAGGAATACCAGATCCTGCGTAACGCCTCCCTGGCGGTACTGCGCGAGATCGGCGTTGAAACCGGCGGTTCCAACGTTCAGTTCGGCATCTGCCCGGACACCGGCCGCATGGTCGTGATCGAGATGAACCCACGTGTATCGCGTTCTTCGGCCCTGGCCTCGAAAGCGACGGGCTTCCCGATTGCGCGTATCGCCGCCAAGCTGGCTATCGGCTACACCCTGGACGAGCTGCAAAACGAAATCACCGGCGGCGCTATGCCGGCGTCTTTCGAGCCGTCTATCGACTACGTCGTGACCAAGCTGCCGCGCTTTGCCTTCGAGAAATTCGCCAAGGCTGATGCGCGCCTGACCACCCAGATGAAGTCTGTTGGTGAAGTCATGGCGATCGGCCGCACCTTCCAGGAATCCTTGCAGAAAGCCCTGCGCGGCCTGGAAGTTGGTGTTTGCGGCCTGGACGAGAAGCTCGACCTGAGCAGCCCGGAAAGCATGAGCATCCTCAAGCGTGAGCTGACCGTGCCGGGCGCCGAGCGTATCTGGTACGTGGCTGACGCCTTCCGTGCCGGCCTGAGCGTCGAAGATATCTTCGGCATGAACATGATCGACCCGTGGTTCCTGGTGCAGATCGAAGATCTGATCAAGGAAGAAGAGAAGGTCAAGACGCTGGGTCTGTCGTCTATCGACCGCGACCTGATGTTCCGCCTCAAGCGCAAAGGTTTCTCCGACCAGCGTCTGGCCAAGCTGCTGGGTGTGACCGAGAAGAACCTGCGTACTCATCGCCACAAGCTGGATATCTTCCCGGTCTACAAGCGCGTTGATACCTGCGCCGCAGAGTTCGCCACCGACACGGCCTACATGTACTCCACCTACGAGGAAGAGTGCGAAGCCGCGCCGACAGGCCGCGACAAGATCATCATCCTGGGTGGCGGTCCGAACCGTATCGGCCAAGGTATCGAGTTCGACTACTGCTGCGTACACGCCGCCCTCGCCCTGCGCGAAGACGGGTACGAGACCATTATGGTCAACTGCAACCCTGAAACGGTTTCCACTGACTACGACACTTCCGACCGCTTGTACTTCGAGCCGGTAACGCTGGAAGATGTATTGGAAATCTGCCGCGTCGAGAAGCCTAAAGGCGTGATCGTCCAGTACGGCGGCCAGACCCCGTTGAAACTGGCGCGTGCCCTGGAAGCTGCCGGCGTACCGATCATCGGTACCAGCCCGGACGCTATCGACCGTGCCGAAGACCGTGAGCGCTTCCAGCAGATGGTTGAGCGCCTGAACCTGCGTCAGCCGCCGAACGCCACCGTGCGCAGCGAAGACGAAGCCATCCGTGCGGCCAGCAAGATCGGCTACCCGCTGGTGGTGCGTCCGTCCTACGTACTGGGCGGCCGGGCGATGGAAATCGTCTACGAAGAAGAAGAACTCAAGCGCTACCTGCGTGATGCGGTGAAAGTCTCCAACGACAGCCCGGTGCTGCTGGACCACTTCCTCAACTGCGCCATCGAAATGGACGTGGACGCGGTTTGCGACGGTACTGACGTCGTGATCGGCGCCATCATGCAGCACATCGAACAAGCCGGCGTTCACTCCGGTGACTCCGCGTGCTCGCTGCCGCCGTACTCGCTGCCGGCGCACATTCAGGACGAGATGCGCGAACAGGTCAAGAAAATGGCCCTGGAACTGGGTGTGGTCGGCCTGATGAACGTACAGTTGGCGCTGCAAGGCGAAGACATCTACGTCATCGAAGTCAACCCGCGTGCCTCGCGTACCGTACCGTTCGTGTCCAAGTGCATCGGTGTGTCCCTTGCCATGATCGCTGCGCGTGTGATGGCCGGTAAGACCCTGAAGGAAATCGGCTTTACCAAGGAAATCATTCCGAACTTCTACAGTGTGAAAGAGGCGGTGTTCCCGTTCGCCAAATTCCCTGGCGTGGACCCGATCCTGGGCCCAGAGATGAAGTCCACCGGTGAAGTGATGGGTGTGGGCGATACCTTCGGTGAAGCGTTCGCCAAGGCCCAGATGGGTGCCAGCGAAGTGCTGCCGACCGGCGGTACTGCGTTTATCAGCGTACGTGATGACGACAAGCCACTGGTTGCAGGGGTCGCCCGCGATCTGATCAACTTGGGCTTTGAAGTCGTGGCTACCGCCGGGACCGCCAAGCTGATCGAAGCTGCCGGCCTGAAAGTACGTCGCGTGAACAAGGTGACGGAAGGCCGTCCGCATGTGGTCGACATGATCAAGAATGACGAAGTCACCCTGATCATCAACACTACCGAAGGTCGCCAGTCGATCGCGGATTCCTATTCCATTCGTCGTAATGCCTTGCAGCACAAGATTTACTGCACCACTACCATTGCTGCTGGCGAAGCTATCTGTGAAGCGCTGAAGTTCGGTCCGGAAAAGACCGTGCGTCGCTTGCAGGATCTACACGCAGGATTGAAGGCATGAGCATAACCAAATACCCGATGACCGTTCAGGGCGCGCGCGCCCTGGAAGAGGAGCACGCCCATCTGACCAAGGTCGTACGTCCAAAGCTGAGCCAGGACATCGGTACGGCCCGCGAACTGGGTGACTTGAAGGAAAACGCCGAATACCACGCTGCTCGCGAGCAGCAGGGTATGGTCGAGGCGCGGATTCGTGACATCGAGGGCCGTATGCAGAATGCGGTGATCATCGATGTCACCACCATTCCGCATACCGGCAAGGTGATTTTCGGCACGACCGTGGAAATCGCCAACGTCGAGACCGACGAAAGCGTGACCTACCAGATCGTGGGTGAGGATGAGGCTGACTTCAAGCAAGGCAAGATCTCTGTCGGCTCACCGATTGCTCGCGCCTTGATTGCCAAGGAAGAAGGCGACGTGGTTGCCGTGAAAACGCCGAGCGGCGTCATTGAGTACGAGATTGTCGAAGTTCGTCACATCTGAAAGGCGGCGCCCGCTGCGTGCGGGCGCCATGCTTTGGCAGCTCTCTCAGATGCTTTGGGTGGGTGGCCTATGGCTGTTACATATTGGCGTGTTGCCGGCGTTGGGCCTGATTGGCCTGGCGCCGCTGCTGATCGATGAGATCGACGGATTGCTGAGTGCGTTGCTGGTGGGTTTTGCGGCGGCGTGCGTGATGCTTCAGGCGTTGGTGCTGATCACGGCCGAAGGCTTGAAGAGTTTGTGGCGGGATATTCGCGGGCAACTGCTGTTGATGGCGCTGTATGCATGCGCAATGTTTTGTATGGTGCATGTGTGGCTGCCGCAAGCGTTGCGCTGGCAGTTGTTCAGCTATCTTGTGCTAGGGTTCTCTGGCTTGGTGCTGGTTGCGCAGCCTGCGCCGGGATGGAGTGGCGGGGCGCGCGAAGCACGCCCTTGACCCTTTTCATCATTTGAAGCGATGAACGTTCGACAGTTGCTTGTTGACGCTGAAGTTCTTGCGATACAGCAGCGCCATCTTGCCGATGACCTGAACCAGGTCCGCTTTGCCGACCTTGCACAGTTCTGCAACGGCAGCCAGGCGCGCTTCGCGATCAAGGATGTTGACCTTGATCTTGATCAGTTCGTGATCGTTCAGTGCGCGCTCGAATTCGGCTAGCACACCCTCAGTCAAACCGTTGTCTGCCACAATCAGAACTGGTTTCAGATGGTGGCCAATGGATTTGTACTGTTTCTTCTGCTCTTGAGTGAGCGGCATAATCTGACCCCTGCGTCTGATCTTGTAAAAAGCGGCGGCCAGTTTACCCGAGCGAGTCCGGGACCGCCCAGTTAATCACGACCCGTTTTATTTTTTCGAGGTGGCCCGTGGCCCGTTCCAAAACCAGCCTTAAGTGGCTACAAGAACATTTCAATGATCCTTACGTCAAAAAGGCGCAAAAGGACGGCTACCGTTCCCGGGCCAGCTACAAGTTGCTGGAGATCCAGGACAAGGACAAATTGATTCGTCCAGGCATGAGCGTTATCGATCTCGGCGCGGCCCCCGGTGGCTGGTCCCAGGTGACCAGTCGTCTGATTGGTGGGCAAGGCCGATTGATCGCTTCGGACATCCTCGAGATGGACAGCATCCCGGACGTGACCTTTGTTCACGGCGATTTCACCGAGGACAAAGTATTGGCCGAGATCCTGGAGGCTGTGGGAAATTCGCAGGTAGACCTTGTGATTTCCGACATGGCCCCCAATATGAGTGGATTACCGGCTGTTGATATGCCGCGTGCCATGTTCCTGTGTGAACTGGCGCTGGATTTGGCAGGTCGGGTGTTGCGTCCGGGTGGTGATTTCCTGGTGAAGGTCTTCCAGGGCGAAGGTTTCGACGAGTACCACAAGAACATTCGCAAGTTGTTCGACAAGGTACAAACCCGCAAGCCGGACTCATCCCGTGACCGGTCCAGGGAGCAGTATCTGCTGTGCCGTGGCTACCGCGGGGTCGAAGGCGCGGCAAGTGAAGAGCGTTTTTGAGAAATTCGAGGGGGGCGATAGGTTTTTTTATATCGCTTTCGTCACGAAGCTTTACGAATATTGTGTAGTCAAAGTTTCACAAAGGGTTACAGACGGCGCCTGCCAGAGTTGTAGGTAATGTAGTAAGTTAGGCCGGTGAATATCATGCGAAGCGCGCGCCAGTAGCGGAGCTTGCTTCAGAGGGTAGTTAATTGAACGATATGGCAAAGAATCTGATCCTGTGGTTGATCATCGCGGCTGTCCTGGTGACGGTGATGAACAACTTCTCCAGCCCTAACGAGCCGCAGACCCTCAACTATTCCGACTTCATCCAGCAAGTTAAGGATGGCAAGGTCGAGCGCGTAGCGGTTGATGGCTACGTGATTACCGGTAAGCGCAACGATGGCGACAGCTTCAAGACCATTCGTCCTGCCATTCAGGACAACGGTCTCATCGGTGACCTGGTGGATAACAAGGTCATTGTGGAAGGCAAGCAGCCTGAACAGCAAAGCATCTGGACCCAGCTCCTGGTGGCCAGCTTCCCGATCCTGGTGATTATCGCCGTGTTCATGTTCTTCATGCGCCAGATGCAAGGTGGTGCGGGAGGCAAGGGCGGGCCGATGAGCTTCGGCAAGAGCAAGGCGCGCCTGCTCTCCGAAGACCAGGTGAAGACCACCCTGGCTGACGTTGCGGGTTGCGACGAAGCCAAGGAAGAAGTCGGTGAGTTGGTCGAGTTCCTGCGTGATCCGGGCAAGTTCCAGCGCCTGGGTGGCCGTATTCCTCGCGGTGTGCTGATGGTGGGCCCACCGGGTACCGGTAAAACCTTGCTGGCCAAGGCGATTGCCGGCGAAGCCAAGGTGCCTTTCTTCACGATTTCCGGTTCTGACTTTGTCGAAATGTTTGTCGGCGTTGGCGCCAGCCGTGTTCGCGATATGTTCGAGCAGGCCAAGAAGCACGCGCCATGCATCATCTTCATCGACGAAATCGATGCCGTTGGTCGCCATCGTGGCGCTGGCATGGGTGGCGGTCACGATGAGCGTGAGCAGACCCTCAACCAGTTGCTGGTAGAGATGGATGGTTTCGAGATGAATGACGGCATTATCGTCATCGCCGCAACCAACCGTCCGGACGTGCTGGACCCTGCGTTGCTGCGTCCGGGCCGTTTCGACCGCCAGGTTGTGGTCGGCCTGCCGGATATCCGCGGTCGTGAGCAGATCCTGAAAGTGCACATGCGCAAGGTGCCAATGGGTGACGACGTAGCTCCGGCTGTGATCGCCCGTGGTACTCCCGGTTTCTCCGGTGCTGATTTGGCGAACCTGGTGAACGAGGCTTCGCTGTTCGCTGCCCGTACTGGCAAGCGCATCGTTGAGATGAAAGAGTTCGAATTGGCGAAAGACAAGATCATGATGGGCGCCGAGCGCAAATCCATGGTCATGTCCGAGAAAGAGAAGCAGAACACCGCTTATCACGAGGCCGGCCACGCCATTGTAGGTCGCGTTGTGCCAGAGCATGACCCCGTCTACAAAGTGTCGATCATTCCCCGTGGTCGGGCACTGGGCGTGACGATGTTCCTGCCGGAAGAGGATCGTTACAGCCTCTCCAAGCGTGCGCTGATCAGCCAGATCTGCTCGCTGTATGGTGGCCGTATTGCTGAAGAAATGACCCTTGGCTTCGACGGTGTGACCACTGGTGCCTCCAATGACATCATGCGTGCCAGCCAGATCGCACGAAACATGGTGACCAAGTGGGGCTTGTCGGAAAAACTCGGCCCATTGATGTACGCCGAAGAAGAAGGCGAAGTGTTCCTCGGCCGTGGCGGCGGTGGGCAAAGCGCCAGCTTCTCGGGTGAGACAGCCAAGCTGATCGACTCCGAGGTTCGCAGCATCATTGACCAGTGCTACGGCACGGCCAAGCAGATCCTGACTGACAACCGTGACAAGCTGGACGCCATGGCTGATGCGTTGATGAAGTACGAAACCATCGATGCCGACCAGATCGACGACATCATGTCGGGCCGTACGCCGCGTGAGCCGCGCGACTGGGAAGGTGGTTCGGGTACTTCAGGCACTCCGCCTGTGGTGCAGAATGAGCGCCCTGAAACGCCTATCGGCGGCCCGGCAGCTGATCACTAAGGTTTGAAATGACTTCTGCTTTGTCCTCTACCCGGTTGCCTTGCGGCAACCGGGTTCTTGATTTGGCCCGGACGCATGTCATGGGCATCCTCAATGTAACCCCTGACTCCTTTTCCGATGGTGGCCGCTTCAGCCAGTTGGATGCCGCGTTGCGTCATGCCGAGGCGATGGTGGCTGCCGGTGCGACGCTGATTGATGTGGGTGGGGAATCGACCCGCCCCGGCGCCCGCGTTGTTTCTCCTTTGGAGGAGCTGGAGCGGGTGGCGCCCGTGGTCGAACGTATTGCCCGTGAGCTGGATGTCATCATCTCGGTAGACACCTCCACCCCGGCAGTGATGCGCGAAACCGCGCGGCTGGGGGCTGGGTTGATCAATGATGTGCGTTCGCTGCAGCGTGATGGAGCCCTTGATGCGGCCGCCGCAACGGGCCTGCCCGTCTGTCTGATGCATATGCTGGGTGAGCCCGGCAACATGCAGGACAATCCGCACTACGACGATCTGGTCGGCGAGGTGAGTGGGTTTCTTGCTGAGAGGATTGCCCAATGTGTGGCTGTGGGTATTGCGCCTGAGCAGATCATCC
Organism: Pseudomonas sp. DWP2-2; assembly: GCF_049897065.1. Classification (NCBI taxonomy): domain Bacteria; kingdom Pseudomonadati; phylum Pseudomonadota; class Gammaproteobacteria; order Pseudomonadales; family Pseudomonadaceae; genus Pseudomonas; species Pseudomonas sp. DWP2-2. Next base: position 131,274 of record NZ_JAFCVN010000010.1, read on the forward strand.
TCGATCCGGGGTTTGGCTTTGCCAAGACCCTGCAGCACAATCTAAGCCTGTTCAAACACATGGAAGCGCTGCACGCCCTTGGTCGCCCGCTGTTGGTCGGTGTGTCGCGCAAGAGCATGATAGGGCTCGCCCTGAATCGCCCGGTCGGCGAACGCCTGTATGGCGGCCTGGCGCTTGCGGCGCTTGCCGTGACCAAGGGCGCACGTATTTTGCGTGTGCATGATGTCGCCGAAACGGTCGATGTGGTGCGCATGCTCGCTGCTGTAGAATCAGCCGAATAAGAATGATGGAGTACTTATGACTAAAAAATATTTTGGCACCGACGGCATTCGTGGTCGGGTCGGCGAATTCCCGATCACCCCTGATTTCATGCTCAAGCTGGGTTGGGCGGCAGGCATGGCGTTCCGCAGCATGGGCGCGTGTCGCATCCTGGTGGGCAAGGACACCCGTATTTCGGGCTACATGTTTGAGTCTGCGCTGGAGGCCGGGTTGTCCGCCGCCGGGGCTGATGTGATGCTGCTGGGCCCCATGCCCACGCCGGCAATCGCTTACCTCACGCGTACCTTTCACGCCGAAGCCGGTATTGTGATCAGCGCCTCCCACAATCCTCATGATGACAACGGCATCAAGTTTTTCTCGGGGCAGGGCACCAAGCTGCCTGACGAGATCGAGTTGATGATCGAGGAACTGCTGGATGCGCCGATGACGGTGGTTGAGTCGAGCAAGCTGGGCAAGGTGTCGCGCATTAACGACGCGTCAGGTCGCTATATCGAATTCTGTAAAAGCAGCGTTCCGAGCAGCACCAATTTCGCAGGCTTGAAGATTGTTGTCGATTGCGCTCATGGTGCGACTTACAAGGTGGCGCCGAGCGTCTTCAAGGAGTTGGGCGCACAGGTCACCGTGCTGTCGGCTCAGCCCAACGGCTTGAACATCAACGACAATTGCGGTTCCACCCACATGGAGCAGCTGCAGGCTGCTGTGCTGGCTGAGCATGCGGACCTGGGCATCGCTTTTGACGGCGATGGCGACCGTGTCCTGATGGTGGATCACACCGGCATGATCGTGGATGGTGATGACCTGTTGTTCATCATTGCCCGTGACCTGCATGAGCGTAACAAGCTGCAAGGTGGCGTGGTCGGCACTCTGATGAGTAATCTCGGGCTGGAATTGGCATTGGCAGAACTGGGGATTCCCTTTATTCGCGCCAATGTCGGTGACCGCTACGTGATCGCCGAGCTGCTGGAGCGTAACTGGTTGGTCGGCGGCGAGAACTCCGGGCACGTGGTTTGCTTCCAGCACACCACCACGGGTGACGCTATCATCGCCGCGCTACAGGTGCTGCTGGCCCTGCGTCGCCGCGAGGAGAGCCTGGCCCAGGCGCGCCAAGCCCTGCGCAAGTGTCCGCAAGTGCTGCTCAATGTGCGTTTTGCCGGTGGCGAAAACCCCATCGAGCACCCTGCTGTCAAAGAGGCTTGCGAGCGCGTGACCCAGGCAATGGCGGGGCGCGGGCGGGTTTTGCTGCGCAAGTCCGGCACAGAGCCGCTGGTGCGCGTGATGGTCGAAGGTGAGGACGAAACACAGGTTCGTGGCCATGCCGAAGACCTGGCAAAACTGGTAACTGAAGTTTGCGCCTGAATTCGGCTTGCCAGTGATGATGTGGTTGGGTAACATCTGCGCCCACTTTGACCGACGGGGTACAGCATGCGTCGCACTATGGTAGCTGGTAACTGGAAGATGCACGGTACCCGCGCCAGTGTCGCTGAGCTGATCAACGGCCTTCGTCACTTGGCCTTGCCTAGCGGTGTTGACGTCGCGGTGTTCCCGCCTTGCTTGCATATCAACCAAGTGGTTGATGGCTTGAAGGGCAAGTCGATTCAGGTCGGCGCGCAGAACTCTGCGGTAGAACCGATGCAAGGTGCGTTGACCGGCGAGATTTCGCCGAGTCAGCTGGTTGATGCGGGTTGTTCCTATGTGCTTGTCGGGCACTCCGAGCGTCGCCAGATGATGGGCGAGCGAGATGGGACGCTCAACCGCAAGTTCGCCGCAGCACAGGCTTGTGGCTTGATTCCGGTGTTGTGCATAGGGGAGACCCTTGAACAGCGCGAATCGGGCAAGACTCTTGAAGTTGTCTCGCGTCAGCTGGGCAGCATCATCGAGGAGCTGGGTGTTGGTGCATTTGCAAAGGCGGTCATTGCTTACGAGCCGGTCTGGGCCATTGGCACCGGGCTGACTGCTACACCGCAACAGGCGCAGGATGTGCACGCAGCCATCCGCGCGCAGTTGGCGGCAGAGAATTCTGAAGTCGCACAAGGTGTGCGGCTTCTATACGGCGGCAGCGTGAAGGCGGCCAATGCGGTCGAACTGTTCGGCATGCCGGATATCGATGGGGGGCTCATTGGTGGAGCTTCCCTGAATGCAGATGAGTTCGGTGCGATCTGTCGCGCCGCGGGAAACTGAAAAAATGCTGGAAACAGTCGTAGTCGTTTTTCATCTGTTGGCTGCCCTGAGCGTAGTTGCTCTGGTTTTGTTGCAACAGGGTAAAGGTGCGGATGCTGGTGCGTCTTTCGGTGCAGGTGCTTCAAATACTGTGTTCGGAAGCCAAGGTTCCTCTACCTTTCTTAGTAAGTTTACTGCTATACTTGCCGCAGGTTTCTTCATAACCAGCTTAGGGTTAGGTTACTTTGCTAAAGAGAAAGCTCATGTGCTGACTCAAGTAGGTTTGCCAAACCCAGCAGTGTTGGAAGTTCCAAAAGCAAAACCGGCTTCTGATGATGTCCCGGTGCTTCAAGAGCAAAAGTCGGCTACTCCAGCGACTGACGTACCTCCAGCTCAAGAGCAGAAGTAAGAAGGGTTGTAAACGCTGTATTGCCGAGGTGGTGGAATTGGTAGACACGCAACCTTGAGGTGGTTGTGCCCATAGGGTGTAGGGGTTCGAGTCCCCTTCTCGGTACCAATTATCAGGAGAGCCCGCTGTTGCGGGCTTTCTTGTAGGTGGAAGGTTACATTGACCCTGTAAGGGATCGGTCGTATACTTCCGCCCCAGCTTTGTCGCGGGGTGGAGCAGTCTGGTAGCTCGTCGGGCTCATAACCCGAAGGTCGTCGGTTCAAATCCGGCCCCCGCAACCAGTTTTAGCGGAGCCCCTTTTAAGGGGCTTTTTGTTAGCTGGACACTTTCAACGCCGCTGTTCGACGGCGTTTCAAGGATGGGCGTTTCGCCCATTTTTTTATTTTGCACAGCATGCACATACATGCACGAGGGGGTTCAGGTGTCGAGCAAGCTAGAAGAGTTGCAGGCCTTGTTGGCCCCGGTGGTCGTGGCCCTAGGCTATGAATGCTGGGGTATTGAGTTTTCGGCTCAAGGTCGCCACTCAATGTTGCGCGTTTATATCGATAAAGAGGGCGGCGTGCTGGTGGACGATTGTGCCATTGTCAGCCGTCAGATCAGCGGTGTGCTGGATGTTGAAGATCCAATCTCCGTTGAATACACCCTTGAAGTTTCCTCGCCAGGCATGGAACGCCCACTGTTCACTATCGAGCAGTTTGCTAAATATGCCGGTGAACAAGTGAAGATCAAGCTGCGCTCCCCCTTTGAAGGGCGACGCAACTTTCAGGGCCTTCTGCGCGGTGTAGAAGAGCAGGATGTCGTGGTGCAGGTAGAAGACCACGAGTTCCTGTTGCCGATCGATATGATCGACAAGGCCAACATTATTCCCAGTTTTGACTGAGACGCGGATCCCGCGGATCCAATGGCTTGCGAAAGGCGAGGCGTACGATGAGCAAAGAAGTACTGCTGGTTGTTGAGTCGGTATCCAATGAAAAGGGTGTACCGGCAAGCGTGATTTTTGAAGCGTTGGAGCTGGCCCTGGCCACTGCTACCAAGAAACGTTTTGAAGACGAAGTAGATCTGCGTGTGGAAATCAACCGCCACACCGGTGCCTATGAGACTTTCCGTCGCTGGACGGTGGTCGAAGAGGACGATCTTGATGATCCGGCCATCGAAACCTGGCCAAGCAAGGTTGCGCAAACGCATCCGGGCGCTCAGGTTGGCGATGTTGTCGAAGAAAAGATCGAGTCGATCGAATTCGGCCGTATTGCTGCACAGACCGCCAAGCAGGTCATTGTGCAGAAGGTTCGCGAAGCCGAGCGCGCTCAAGTCGTTGACGCCTATCGCGAGCGCCTGGGTGAAATCATCTCTGGCACCGTGAAAAAAGTTACCCGCGACAACGTGATCGTCGACCTGGGCAACAACGCCGAAGCGTTGCTGGCCCGCGAAGACATCATCTCTCGCGAAACCTTCCGTGTCGGCGTGCGTCTGCGTGCGCTGCTCAAGGAAATCCGCACCGAGAACCGCGGCCCGCAGTTGATCCTGTCGCGTACCGCGCCGGAAATGCTGATCGAGCTGTTCCGTATCGAAGTGCCGGAAATCGCCGAAGGCCTGATCGAAGTGATGGCTGCGTCCCGTGACCCGGGTTCGCGTGCCAAGATCGCGGTCCGCTCCAAGGACAAACGCATCGACCCGCAAGGCGCTTGCATCGGTATGCGCGGTTCGCGCGTCCAGGCAGTGTCGGGCGAATTGGGCGGTGAGCGTGTGGACATCGTCCTGTGGGACGATAACCCGGCGCAGTTCGTGATCAACGCCATGTCGCCAGCTGAAGTGGCGGCAATTATCGTTGACGAAGATGCCCATGCAATGGACATCGCCGTTGGCGCAGACAATCTGGCTCAGGCCATTGGTCGTGGTGGTCAGAACGTGCGTCTGGCCAGCCAACTGACCGGCTGGACCCTGAACGTGATGACCGAATCGGACATCCAGGCTAAGCAGCAAGCTGAAACCGGTGACATCCTGCGCAACTTCATCGAAGAGTTGGAAGTCGATGAAGAACTGGCACAGGTGCTGGTAGATGAAGGCTTCACCAGCCTGGAAGAGATTGCCTACGTACCGTTGGAAGAAATGCTCAACATCGACGGCTTTGACGAGGATATCGTCAACGAGCTCCGCGCTCGGGCCAAGGATCGTTTGTTGACTAAAGCCATCGCTACTGAGGAAAAGCTGGCAGACGCCCATCCGGCCGAAGACCTGCTCTCGCTTGAGGGTATGGACAAGGATTTGGCGATGGAACTGGCGGTGCGCGGCGTAATTACCCGCGAAGACCTGGCCGAGCAGTCTATTGACGATCTGCTCGACATCGACGGCATTGACGAAGATCGTGCCGGCAAGTTGATCATGGCCGCCCGAGCCCATTGGTTCGAGTAATTAGGCGCGGCCTGAGGAGAGAAGTGCATGACGCAAGTCACGGTGAAACAACTGGCCGATGAGGTCAAAACACCGGTAGAGCGCCTGTTGCAGCAGATGCGTGAGGCAGGTCTGCCGCACACCGCCGCCGATGAAGGTGTGAGCGATAGTGAGAAGCAGTCTTTGCTGACTCACTTGAAGAGCAGCCACAAGGCGAAAGTGGAAGAACCGCGCAAGATTACATTGCAGCGCAAAACCACCAGCACCCTGCGGGTTGCAGGTAGCAAGAGCATCAGCGTTGAAGTACGCAAGAAGAAAGTCTTCGTACAGCGCAGCCCGGAAGAAATCGAAGCCGAGCGCAAACGCGAGCTGGAAGAACGTCGCGCAGTAGAAAATGCTGCACGTCAGAAGGCTGAAGAAGAAGCCAAGCGTCGCGCCGAAGAAGAAGCGCGTCGCCAGCCTGCTGCTGCGCAACCTGCTGCCACTGACGCGGTCGCCGCCCCTGTTGAAGCTGTGCGTGAGGCTGCCCCGGCTGCCGCCGCACCTGCTCCTGCAGCAGACGCCCGCAAGCGCGACGAGCCTCGTCGTCCGGACAAACCACGTGCTGACGACAACAATCGTCGCGGTGGTGGTGGCGATGGCGAGCGTAAAAACGCTCCGCACCGCGCCTCGGTCAAAGAGAAAGCGCCTGCGCCACGCGTTGCCCCACGTACCACCGACGAAGAAAGCGATGGCTTCCGTCGTGGTGGTCGCGGCAAGGCCAAGCTGAAGAAGCGCAACGCCCACGGTTTCCAGAGCCCAACCGGCCCTGTCGTGCGTGAAGTGAAGATCGGCGAGACCATCACTGTGGGCGATCTGGCCCAGCAAATGTCGGTCAAGGCTGCTGAAATCATCAAGTTCATGTTCAAGCTGGGCACTCCAGCCACCATCAACCAGGTACTGGACCAGGAAACTGCCCAGTTGGTTGCTGAAGAGCTGGGCCACAAAGTGACCCTGGTCAGCGACACCGCCCTGGAAGATTCCCTGGCCGAGTCCCTGAAGTTTGAAGGTGAAGCGGTTTCCCGTGCGCCGGTCGTGACCGTAATGGGCCACGTTGACCACGGTAAGACTTCCCTGCTCGACTACATCCGTCGTGCCAAGGTTGCCGCAGGCGAAGCCGGTGGTATTACCCAGCACATCGGTGCATACCACGTTGAAACCGAGCGCGGCATGGTCACCTTCCTCGACACCCCAGGTCACGCCGCGTTTACCGCAATGCGTGCCCGTGGTGCCAAGGCGACCGACATCGTGATCCTGGTGGTTGCAGCGGACGACGGCGTAATGCCGCAGACCATTGAAGCTGTCCAGCACGCCAAGGCTGCCGGTGTTCCTCTGGTCGTTGCCGTGAACAAAATCGACAAGCCGGGCGCCGATCTCGATCGCATCCGTAGCGAACTGTCGGTTCACGGCGTGACGTCCGAGGAATGGGGTGGCGAGACGCCATTCGTATCGGTCTCGGCGAAAATGGGTACCGGCGTTGACGAACTGCTCGAAGCGGTCCTGTTGCAAGCCGAAGTCCTGGAACTGACCGCTACTCCATCGGCTCCTGGCCGTGGCGTCGTGGTTGAGTCCCGTCTCGACAAGGGCCGTGGCCCGGTTGCCACCGTGCTGGTCCAAGACGGTACCCTGCGCCAAGGCGACATGGTACTGGTCGGTTCGAACTACGGCCGTGTACGTGCCATGCTCGACGAGAACGGCAAGCCAATCAAGGAAGCAGGTCCTGCTATCCCAGTCGAGATTCTCGGCCTGGACGGTACGCCGGACGCTGGCGACGAGATGAGCGTAGTGGCTGATGAGAAGAAAGCCCGTGAAGTGGCTCTGTTCCGTCAAGGCAAGTTCCGCGAGGTCAAGCTGGCCCGTGCTCACGCCGGCAAGCTGGAAAACATCTTCGAGAACATGGGCCAGGAAGAGAAGAAGACGCTTAACATCGTCCTCAAGTCTGACGTTCGTGGTTCCCTCGAAGCGTTGAACGGCGCCTTGAACGGCCTGGGTAACGACGAAGTGCAAGTGCGCGTTGTCGGTGGCGGTGTCGGTGGTATCACCGAATCCGACGCCAACCTGGCACTGGCTTCCAACGCTGTACTGTTCGGCTTCAACGTGCGTGCCGATGCTGGCGCTCGCAAGATCGTCGAGCAGGAAGGCCTGGACATGCGTTACTACAACGTCATCTACGACATCATCGAAGACGTCAAGAAAGCACTTACCGGTATGCTTGGCAGCGACGTCCGGGAGAACATCCTGGGTATCGCCGAGGTGCGTGACGTGTTCCGCTCGCCGAAATTCGGTGCGATCGCCGGCTGCATGGTGGTTGAAGGCACTGTGTACCGTAACCGTCCAATCCGTGTACTGCGTGAAGACATCGTTATCTTCGAAGGCGAGCTGGAATCCCTGCGCCGCTTCAAGGATGACGCTGCCGAAGTACGTGCCGGCATGGAATGCGGTATCGGCGTCAAGAGCTACAACGACGTCAAGGTTGGCGACAAGATCGAAGTCTTCGAGAAGGTTCAGGTTGCTCGCAGCCTCTAACTCGCGCACTTCAGGAGCCGCGCAGCGTGTGGGCATGCAGATGCCCCGCGTAGCGTCAGGACTCTAAACGCAACGCCCGGTCTGGCTTTTGTCAGGCCGGGCGTTTGCCGCTTTCAGACCCCACGGGTTTCACCGTGTGGCAGTAACAGGTAACAAGACATGGCAAAAGAATACAGCCGTACCCAGCGTATCGGCGATCAGATGCAGCGTGAGCTGGCCCAACTGATCCGCCGCGAAGTCAAAGACCCACGCGTTGGCCTGGTCACCATTACCGCTGTTGAAGTGAGCCGTGACGTGGGTCACGCCAAGATCTTCATCACTGTGATGGGGCAGGACAACAGCGAAGAAATCGCGCAAAGCATCAAGGTGCTCAACTCCGCCGCAGGTTTCCTGCGTATGCAGTTGGCCCGTGAAATGAAGCTGCGCAGCGTTCCACAGCTGCACTTCCATTACGACGAAAGCGTCGTGCGTGGCGCGCACCTGTCGGCATTGATCGAACGCGCCGTGGCTGAAGACAGCCAGCATCCGTCCACACCTGAAGACGCCAAGGAGTAAGCGGTGGCTCAGGTCAAACGTATCCGTCGCAACGTCAGTGGCATCATTCTGCTCGACAAACCCATTGGCTTTACCTCCAATGCCGCGTTGCAGAAGGTGCGCTGGCTGCTCAATGCCGAGAAGGCCGGGCATACCGGCAGCCTTGATCCATTGGCCACCGGTGTATTGCCGTTGTGCTTTGGCGAGGCCACCAAGTTTTCGCAATACCTGCTTGATTCCGACAAGGGTTACGAAACCCTGATGCAACTGGGCAAGACCACCACCACGGCGGATGCCGAAGGTGATGTTTTGCAGGTTCGCGACGTGACCGTTGGTCGTGCGGATATCGAAGCTGCCTTACCCGCTTTTCGTGGGCAAATCAGTCAGATACCGCCGATGTACTCGGCACTCAAGCGCGATGGCCAGCCACTTTACAAGCTGGCACGTGCGGGCGAAGTAGTGGAGCGCGAACCGCGTTCTGTTACTATTGCGCGCTTGGAATTGCTCGCTTGTGAAGGCGACACTGCCCGTTTGGCCGTGGACTGCAGCAAAGGCACCTATATCCGTACCCTGGTGGAAGATATTGGTGAGCAACTTGGCTGTGGCGCGTACGTTGCAGAACTGCGACGCACACAGGCCGGGCCTTTCAGCCTGGCCCAGACGGTCACGCTGGAAGAGTTGGAAGCGGTACACGCCGAGGGCGGCAATGAAGCGGTTGATCGCTTCCTCATGCCATCGGACAGCGGTTTGCTGGATTGGCCATTGCTGCACTTTTCGGAGCACAGCGCGTTCTACTGGCTCAACGGCCAGCCGGTACGCGCCCCGGATGCCCCGAAGTTCGGCATGGTGCGAGTACAGGATCATAACGGTCGCTTTATCGGTATCGGTGAAGTGAGCGAAGACGGGCGCATCGCGCCGCGTCGGCTGATTCGGTCAGAATGACCGAACGAGTGTGGCTGTTAACAGGCATGGTCAACACTCATTTTTAGATACAGGGATTTGTCCCTGGCCTGTTGAAACTGCCCTTTGGGTGGTTTCCTGAAAAAAGGATTGCCTCATGGCTCTCGACGTTCAAGAAAAAGCACAAATCGTAGCTGACTATCAGCAAGCTGTTGGTGACACTGGTTCGCCAGAAGTGCAAGTTGCACTGCTGACCCACAACATCAACAAACTGCAAGGTCACTTCAAGGCCAACGGTAAAGACCACCACTCCCGTCGTGGTCTGATCCGCATGGTAAACCAGCGCCGTAAGCTGCTGGACTACCTGAAAGGCAAGGATCTGGGTCGTTATCAGACTCTGATCGGTCGCCTGGGTCTGCGTCGCTAATAAGCGATTGCGCTAGAGGTTGGTTGTCTGCCGCGTGTCATCGGGATTCCCGTTGGCCCGTGGTAGGCTCCCAGCCTCAAGTTTTATCTGGATACACGTTTTACCCTGGACGAGCGTCGGGCCGATTCCCGGCATTGCCCAAGAATTTCGCAAGAAGACAAGTTCCCCCAAGAGCCACAAAGAAGGTAGGACACCGTGAACCCGGTTATCAAAAAATTCCAGTTCGGTCAGTCGACCGTTACCCTCGAGACAGGCCGTATCGCCCGTCAAGCCTCCGGCGCAGTGCTGGTTACCGTTGACGACGACGTGACCGTATTGGTGACCGTTGTTGGCGCCAAGACCGCTGACCCGAGCAAGGGCTTCTTCCCTCTGTCCGTTCACTACCAGGAAAAGACTTACGCTGCCGGTAAGATCCCTGGCGGTTTCTTCAAGCGCGAAGGCCGTCCTTCCGAGAAAGAAACCCTGACTTCCCGACTGATCGACCGTCCGATCCGTCCGCTGTTCCCAGAAGGCTTCATGAACGAAGTGCAGGTTGTCTGCACCGTCGTTTCCACCAGCAAGAAGACCGATCCGGACATCGCTGCGATGATCGGTACCTCGGCTGCCCTGGCCATCTCCGGTATTCCTTTCGATGGCCCGATCGGCGCTGCCCGCGTTGCGTTCCACGAAAGCACCGGCTACCTGCTGAACCCGACTTACGAGCAACAGAAAGCCTCGAGCCTGGACATGGTCGTTGCCGGTACGTCCGAAGCCGTATTGATGGTTGAATCGGAAGCCAAAGAGCTGACCGAAGACCAGATGCTGGGTGCCGTACTGTTTGCTCACGACGAGTTCCAGGTTGTGATCAACGCGGTTAAAGAATTGGCTGCCGAAGCTGCCAAGCCGACCTGGACCTGGGCTGCTGCCCCGGAAGCCACCGAACTGCTGGGCGCTATCCGCTCCGAGTTCGGCGCTGCCATCTCCGACGCCTACACCATCACCGTCAAGGCCGACCGTTATGCTCGCCTGGGTGAGCTGAAGGACCAGGTCGTCGCCAAGCTGTCCGGCGAAGAAGGCCAGCCTTCTTCCAGCGAAGTCAAAGCTGCTTTCGGTGAGATCGAATACCGCACCGTTCGCGAAAACATCGTTAACGGCAAGCCACGTATCGACGGTCGCGACACCCGCACCGTGCGTCCGCTGAACATCGAAGTCGGCGTTCTGCCGAAGACTCACGGTTCGGCGCTGTTCACCCGTGGCGAAACCCAGGCACTGGTCGTTGCGACCCTGGGTACTGCCCGTGATGCACAACTGCTGGACACCCTGGAAGGCGAGAAAAAAGACCCCTTCATGCTGCACTACAACTTCCCTCCGTTCTCGGTGGGCGAGTGTGGTCGTATGGGCGGTGCAGGTCGTCGCGAAATCGGTCACGGCCGTCTGGCCCGTCGTTCGGTTCAGGCCATGCTGCCTGCCGCTGACGTGTTCCCGTACACCATCCGTGTCGTATCGGAAATCACCGAGTCCAACGGTTCCAGCTCCATGGCTTCGGTCTGCGGTGCTTCCCTGGCTCTGATGGACGCCGGTGTGCCAATGAAGGCGCCGGTTGCCGGTATCGCCATGGGCCTGGTTAAAGAAGGCGAGAAGTTCGCCATCCTGACCGACATCCTGGGTGACGAAGACCACCTGGGCGACATGGACTTCAAAGTAGCCGGTACCGCCAAAGGTGTGACCGCGCTGCAGATGGACATCAAGATCAAAGGCATCACCGAAGAGATCATGGAAATCGCCCTGGGCCAAGCCCTGGAAGCGCGCCTGAACATCCTCGGCCAGATGAACCAGATCATTGGTCAGTCCCGCACCGAACTGTCGGAAAATGCTCCGACCATGATCGCGATGAAAATCGACACCGACAAAATCCGTGATGTCATCGGTAAAGGCGGCGCGACCATCCGTGCGATCTGTGAAGAGACCAAGGCTTCGATCGACATCGAAGACGACGGTTCGATCAAGATCTTCGGCGAAACCAAGGAAGCGGCTGAAGCAGCACGCCAGCGCGTCCTGGGTATCACCGCTGAGGCTGAGATCGGCAAGATCTACGTTGGTAAGGTTGAGCGCATCGTCGACTTCGGCGCGTTCGTCAACATCCTCCCGGGCAAAGACGGTCTGGTTCACATCTCCATGCTGAGCGATGCTCGTGTTGAGAAAGTGACCGACATTCTGAAAGAAGGCCAGGAAGTGGAAGTGCTGGTACTGGACGTGGACAACCGCGGCCGTATCAAGCTGTCCATCAAGGACGTAGCAGCAGCCAAGGCTTCGGGCGTTTAATCACCCGCAGGCTTCACGCTGAAAAAAGGACTCCTCGGAGTCCTTTTTTTATGGGCGCGAGAAAATGAAGCAGAATCAGCTGTTTAGCGTCGCCCAAAAGCCGCAACTTGCATGCAGGCACGACGGGCTTCATGCAAGTTGCACGATTTCGAAAATTCATAGATTTCATAACTCGTTGTTTATTAAGGAATTTAATCCGTTCGGCGAGTTGGCACACTGCCTGCAATATCCCTGGTAGCGCTGCAGCATGAAGGTTTACGCCTGCAGACTTTTAATAAAACAGGAGTTACTCGTATGAAGAAGTTCGCTCTCGCTACTGCTACCGCTCTGACCCTGGCCATGGGTGCTAACGTAGCCTTTGCTCAGACTTCCCAAGCCCCTATGACTTTGGCGGCGGGTGAAGCGACCAAGGCTAAGGAAAGCGTTTCGGATACTTGGATCACCACTAAAGTCAAAGCTGACCTGCTGACCGAAAAAGGCATTCCAGGTTCGGACATCAAGGTTGAGACCAACAAAGGTGTGGTTTCCCTGTCCTCCGACGTCGCTATCTCGGATTCGCAGAAAGCCACTGCTGTAGCCATCACCAAGAAAATCAAAGGTGTGACTGCGGTTTCTGCTGACGGCCTGCTGGCTGGCGGCGCTACCAAAGCTGACGGCATCGACAAAACCAAAGGCGCTGCCCACGACGCTAAAGAGACCACCAGCGATACCTGGATCACTACCAAAGTGAAGGCTGACCTGGTAACTGAAAAAGGCATTCCTGGCACCGACATCAAGGTTGAAACCAACAAAGGTGTTGTATCCCTGTCGTCGCCTACCGCTGTGACCGCTTCGCAGAAAGAAACGGCTGTAGCGATCACCAAGAAAATCAAAGGCGTTAAAGCTGTATCGGCCGACGGCCTGAAAGCAGAGTAACGCTGACGTTTCGTTTGAACTGAATAGCGGCGGCTTAGGGTGAGTTAGATATCCACCTGACGCACCTCTGGAGTTCATGCGACCGGCCACACGGATGTGGTCATTACAGGCCCCGGCACTTGTGTCGGGGCCTGTTCTATTTCAGGCTGAAACAGAATGATCAGGTCAAAAAAATGTGGGAGCTGGCTTGCCTGCGATGCTGGCACCTCGGTCATTCAGTTGCACCGAGGTGATGCTATCGCAGGCAAGCCAGCTCCCACATTAGGATGGGCGGTGCTTAGAAGTTACTCAGCGTCCAGGTGCATTGGAGTGATCACTCGGCCATCTTTCTCGGCCTGCCCCAGCTGCGCATCGATGAAGTACACGCGGTCATCTTCCAACTGGCCCTTGTCCACCAGGTAATCCTTGATCGTGCTGGCTCGGTCCTGCCCCAACTGGCGCAGTAGCACGTCACTGCCACTCCAGAACTTGATCACACCGTCCTTGAGCTTCGCCGAGCGCTCATCGCTGCCCAGGTCTTTCCATTCGGCCGGGGGTTGCTGTTTGAGGCGGGTGCGGTAGATGCCTTCCAGCAATGGTGCTTTTTCCTTCTCCGGTACCTCAAGCAACGAGGCCTGGGCTGGCACTTTGTCGCCACGGCGCTGGAGGATCTTGTAATAGTTGTATTGGTATTCACGTTCCAGTCGCTGTGCGGCCAGGAACGGCCCGTCGCTGCTGGCGGCGGCTGTGCCTTCAATTTCCAGGCGCAGGGCAGGGCGCTCTTTCAGCGCCTTGGCCAGGGTGTTCAGAGCGCCTTCGGCGTCTTTGTTCAGTTCACTGGAGCCAGCGGCGAACGACACATTGCCCAAGTCTTCAGAGCCGCCACCAGTGACCAGCCCGCCAATGAACTTGAAGGGCGCGGTTGCCGCGCGCACCACGAGGTTGCGCAGGGTTTGCCACACAATCGGCATCACGCTGAATTGCGGGTTGTTCAGGTCGCCGCTTACCGGCAGTTCGATGGAGATCTTGCCATCGGAGTCCTTGAGCAGGGCGACGGCCAGGCGAATCGGTAAGTCGACGGCATCAGAGCTGTCGACTTTTTCACCCAACTGCAGTTGCTCGACCACCACTTTGTTTTCAGCCTTCAACTGGCCTTTGGTGATCACGTAGTGCAGATCGAGATTCAGGCGGCCCTTGCGGATGCGGAAGCCTGCGAATTTACCCGAGTAAGGCGTCAGGTTGGTGAGCTCGACACGCTTGAAGCTGGTGGCGATGTCCAGCGCGGCCATCGGATCAAACGGGTTCACGCTGCCTTTGATCGTCACTGGCGCGTAACGGTCCACCTTGCCCTTGATATCGACGCTGGCCGGTTTGGCCTGGCGACTGTCGATGGTGCCAATCTGGCCGTTGAGCTGTTGAATCGCGGTGGCAAAGTTGGGGGTGAGGCTGAAGTCGGCAAAGTTGGCCGAACCGTCGTTGATCGCGATCTGCCCGATATGAATGCCCAGGGGCTTGTCGTTACTAGCGGCAGGTTTGGCTGCCGACTTGCTGCCGCTGTCGGCCGGCTGCGGAATCAGCAGGTCGTCGATGTTAGTGGTGCGATCTTCGTTGATCATGAAGCGCGCATACGGCTGCAACAGGTTGACCTTGTCGATCGACAGGCTTTGGCCGTGCTGGTAGTTCACGCCCTCTAGCACCAGACGCTGCCACTTGAGGAAGTCGCGGGTCTTCAGGGTGTCCAGGGTATGCAACTGGTCAACCTGGGCGCGGCCGGTGATCTGAAGGGCCAGTGGCTCGGTGCTTTTGAGGTTTACGTCCAGGTTGCTGCCGAGCATGCCGCTGCGCAATTCCAGGCGAATAAACGGGCTGATATAGGCCTGGGCGACCCGCAGGTCGATGTCCTGGGTGTTCACTTTCAGCTTGGCGCTGACCGGGTTGAGGTTAACTTCGCCGGTTGCCTGGATCTTGCCTTGCTTGCCCAGGCCGGTGTCGACCTTCAAGGCGAAGGGGCTCTGGTTGAGGCTGTCGAAGTTCTGTACGTCGACATTCAACGGGCCCAGTTCCAGCGCGACCGCAGGTTTAGCCTGGCGGTCGGCCAAGTGCACCTGATAGTTACGCAGTTGCACGTCCTTGAGCAGCACTTGCCACGGCTTGCTCGGGACCGCCGGTTGCGCCGACGGCGCGTCGGCAGCGATTGGTTCCGGAGTCTTGGCCGGTTTGCTCGGTTGGCTGGCGAACAGCTTCTGCCAATCCAGTTGACCATCGGCCTCACGGGCGGCCCAGGTTTCCAGCTTGTTGCTGCGGATCTTACCGACAATGACCTGCTGCTTGGCCAGGTCTACCGTGGTTTCGCTGACGTCCAGGCGCTCCAGGCGCGCCAGTGGCCGGCCATCGGGGGCCTTTATAGCAAAGGGGGCGATGCTGGCGGCGGTGTTGGTCAGGTTCAGCTCGGTTTCTTTGGCCAGGCTGAATTTGTAGTCAGTGCTGAAGTTGAGCACCCCGTCTTCCAGCACCAGTGGCAGGGCGTCACGTACATACGGCCACCAGGCTTTCATTTTGCCGTCGGTCACCTTCAAGGTGCCTTCGGAGGTGATCGGTACCAGGCTGAAGTTGCCTTTCCAGTCGATCTGGCCACCTTCGGGGCCGGCGGCGACCAGCGTCATGTCGGCATTGTCGTCAGGCAAGGTGCTCAGGTTTTTCAGCTCGAAGTCGAGTTCGTCGTAGAGGAATTCGATGGGCTCGCTGGGGCGTAGGTCCTGGAAGTGCAGGTTGCCGCCCGCCAGCTTGATGCTGTCGATACGCAGTGGGAACGGCTTGGCATCGGGATCGGCCGGGGTTGGCTCGCTCGGTGGCAGTTTGAACAACTGCGCCAGGTTCAGTTGGCCGGACTTGTCGAACAGCAGTTCGGTCTTGGGCTTGTCCAGTTGCACATCGGCCAGGTGCAGGGCGCGGGTCCAGAGGCTGTCGATCTGCAGGTTGGCGTAGAGGCGTTCGAAACCTACTTGCTCTTTGCCTGGCTCGCCGATCTTCAGGCCCCACAGCGTCAGTTCCAGGCTGAAGGGGTTGAGCTCGATGCGCTCGATTCGCGACGGCACCGTGGCGTAATTGGCCAACTGTTGGTTGGCAATGCGAAGGGCGATGCCGGGTAATATCAGAAAGCCCAGCAAGCTGTACAAAGCAAGGGCGGTCAACAAGGCGCCTACGGCGCGGATCAATCCTTTGGGCATGGGTGAACGCCATCTATGTCGAACGAGAGTGCCTTGGAGTATGGCACGGGAATTCGGTTCCGAAGAACCGTGGGCGCTGGGAAACTTCCTACAAATGCAGGATCAGCGTCTTCAGCGGAGGCTGTTGGTCTCTGGAGGGAAAGTCGGCTCCAGGTGTTATAACCTGCCATTCGCGCACCGGGCGCCCGGCTTTTTCTGCGCAGCGCAGCACCTGCTCACGCCAGTCTTCCATGCTGACCTTTGCCAGGTTGTTGCAGCAAATCAGCACGCCATTGTCGGCGGTGGCCAGCAGTGCGGGTTTGAGCAGGCTTTGATAGTCGCGCAACAAATCGACCGTGCCGAAGGCGCTCTTGGCCCAGGCGGGAGGATCGAGCAGTACCAGGTCGTACTGGCGTTGCTCCAGGCGCGGATAGCTCGGCAGCTTCTGCCCGCGCCGCTGGGTGATGGGCAGGCCCGCCAGTTGGCGAATGGCCGGGAAGTAATCGGACTGTACAAACTCCATGCTCGGCAACTGCGGGTTGAGCTGGCCGTTTTCACGCCCCACTGCCAGGTTGCCCTCGGCAAAATCCAGGTTGCACACCTCGCGTGCGCCGCCCGCTGCCGCGCTCAAACCCACACCGCACGTGTAAGCGAACAGGTTCAGCACGCTTTTGCCGGCGCTGTGGTCCTTGACCCAGCCCCGGGTGTTGCGCAGGTCGAGGAACAGCAGTGGGTCTTGCCCGGCGTGGCGCCCGCGCACACGGTAGTTGAGGCCCCACTCGTGGCCGACCAGGTCTTCCAAGGCGCCAGGCTCCGCACGGTACACCGTGTCTTCGCGGTCGATGCGCGAGTTGCCGCGGGCACGGTCGTTGTACACCAGCAACAATTCCAGGCCCATGTATTGGTTGATCAGTTGGTGCAGGTCCAGCAGGTCTGCCGTTTCCAGGGACTGGTGGAAGCTTTGTACCAGCAATTGCGGGCCGTAGCGGTCGATGGTCAAGCCGCCGGCGCCTTCCTGGCTGCCGTGAAACAGCCGATAGCAGTCCGTACCCTGGGCGTGCAGCGTGTTGATCAGGTCTTGGCGGTGATCGAGGGCGGCGCGCAGCGCCTGATTCAAGGGAGTCATGGAGCGCGCCTTGCTGGTAGATGAATAAGAAAAATGGGGCGCGAAGTTTAACAGCTAACCCCGGCCTGCACAGGCCGGGGATAATCCTGGCGCTATCGGTTGAGGCGTTTGTCGATCAAACCGTCCACCACGCTGGGGTCTGCCAGGGTCGAGGTGTCGCCCAGGCTGTCCAGTTCGTTACAGGCGATTTTGCGCAAGATGCGCCGCATGATCTTGCCGGAGCGGGTTTTCGGCAGGGCAGGGGCCCATTGGATCAATTCCGGTTTGGCGAAGCTGCCAATCTCCTTGCTGACCAATTCCAACAGGTGCTTTTTCAACGCGTCGCTGGGTTCGACGCCATTCATGGGGGTGACAAAAGCGTAGATACCCTGGCCCTTGACGTCGTGGGGGTAGCCCACCACGGCGGCTTCGGCGACCTGATCATGCAGCACCAGGGCGCTCTCCACTTCAGCGGTGCCGATGCGATGGCCCGAGACGTTGATCACATCGTCGATCCGCCCGGTGATCCAGTAGTCGCCGTCTTCATCGCGCCGTGCGCCATCCCCGGTGAAGTAGTAGCCGGGGTAGGGCTTGAAGTAGGTGTCGATCATGCGCTGCGGGTCGCCGTAGACGCTGCGAATCTGCCCCGGCCAGCTTGATCTGATGGCGAGTACACCACTGCCGGCGCCACTGATTTCCTTGCCCTGTTCATCGAGCAACACTGGTTGTACGCCGAACATGGGCTGTGTCGCGCAGCCCGGTTTGATGCGCTGGGCGCTGACCAGCGGGCTGAGCATGATGCCGCCGGTTTCGGTCTGCCACCAGGTATCGACAATCGGGCAGCGCTGTTCGCCGACGGCGTTGAAATACCAGTCCCAGGCTTCCGGGTTGATCGGCTCGCCCACGCTGCCCAGCAGGCGCAGGCTGGCGCGGGATGTGCTCTGCAGCGGGCCGTGTCCTTCACGCATCAGGGCGCGCAGGGCGGTGGGCGCGGTATAGAAAATATTCACCTGATGTTTATCGATGACCTGCCAGAAGCGCGAACTGTCCGGATAACTCGGCACGCCTTCGAACATCAGCGAGGTGGCGCCATTGGCCAGCGGGCCGTAGACGATATAGCTGTGGCCGGTGACCCAGCCCACGTCGGCGGTGCACCAGAACACTTCGCCTTCCTGGTAATCGAGCACGTACTTGAAGGTCATCGCCGCTTGCAGCAGGTAGCCAGCGGTGGTGTGCAACACGCCTTTGGGTTTGCCGGTGCTGCCGGAGGTATAGAGGATGAACAGCGGGTCTTCAGCGTCCATCGGCTCGGGTGGGCAGTTGTCGCTGGCGGCGTCCAGGGCAGCTTGGTACTTGAGGTCGCGGCCCTCGTGCCAATTCACGCTCGCCCCGGTGCGCTCCACTACCAGTACCGTGCTGACGTTCGGACAACTGGCCAGGGCTTTGTCGACGTTATGTTTCAACGCCACGGGCTTGCCACCGCGTACGCCCTCGTCGGCGGTGATCACGGTGCGGCAATCAGCGTCGAGGATGCGGTCGCGCAGGGCGTCAGGAGAGAAACCACCAAACACCACCGAGTGCACTGCGCCAATTCGCGTGCAGGCCAGCATGGCGTAGGCCGCCTCGGGGATCATCGGCATGTAGATGCATACCCGATCACCTTTGTTCACGCCTCGGCTTTTCAACACATTGGCCAGACGGCTGACGTTTTGGTGCAGTTGACGGTAAGTAATCGTGCAGGATTTTGACGGATCGTCGCCTTCCCAGATGAAGGCCGGCTGATCGGCGCGTTGCGCCAGGTGGCGGTCGATGCAGTTGTAGCTGACGTTCAACTGACCGCCGGCAAACCATTGGGCGGCACCGGTGTGGATGTCTGACTGCTGCACGCTGTGCCAAGGTTTTATCCAGTCGAGAAAGCCCTTGGCCTGTTCGGCCCAGAAGGTGTCTGGCTGGTCGATGGATTGGCGATAGAGGCGCTGGTAGTCCTCTTGACTGAGCTGCGCAGCCCGGCGGACGGCATCGGCGGTGGGAAAGGTGCTGATATCGAACATGAGCGCTCCTTATTCTTGTTTTTGCGACAAGTCATAAAGATGCACCCTGGGACGGGAGGGTTCAAGGCCAACGTCCAAACGCACGTTGACCTTGAATGAACGGCTTCAGCCGCGGTGACGACCGCGGAAGTAGTTGATCAGGCCCTGGGTCGAAGCATCTTCGGCCAAGGTTTCTTCGGCGCCGGTCAGGCGGTTGTACACGCCTTTGCCCAGCTCCTTGCCCAGTTCAACGCCCCATTGGTCGAAGGCATTGATGCCCCACACCACGCTCTGCACGAACACCTTGTGTTCATACATCGCCACCAGCGCGCCCAGGCGGCGCGGGCTGATGCGCTCGACCACCAGGGTGTTGCTCGGCCGGTTACCCGGTATCACCTTGTGCGGTGCCAGCTTCTGTACTTCGGCTTCCGGCAGGCCCTTCTCACGCAGCTCGGTTTCGGCCTCGCTGCGGGTCTTGCCGAGCATCAGCGCCTGGCTCTGGGACAGGCAGTTGGCGTACAGCCACTGGTGATGATCAGAGACCGGGTTGAAGCTGACGATCGGCACAATGAAGTCGGCCGGGATCAGTTGAGTCCCTTGGTGCAGCAACTGGTGGTAAGCGTGCTGGCCGTTGCAGCCTACGCCGCCCCAGATCACCGGGCCGGTATCGGTGGACACTGGCGTACCGTCCTGGCGCACGCTCTTGCCATTGGATTCCATGTCCAACTGCTGCAAATGCTTGGTGATGTTACGCAGGTAATGGTCGTACGGCAGGATCGCATGGCTCTGCGCACCCCAGAAGTTGCCGTACCACACCCCCAGCAAGCCCAGCAGCACGGGCATGTTGGCTTCGAACGGCGCGTTCAGGAAGTGCTGGTCCATGGTGTAGGCACCCGACAGCAGTTCCTTGAAGTTGGACATGCCGATAGCCAGGGCAATTGGCAAGCCGATGGCAGACCACAGCGAGTAGCGCCCACCGACCCAGTCCCACATTGGGAAGATGTTTTCTTCGCGAATACCGAAAGCCACGGCCGCGGCATTGTTGCTCGAGACGGCGATGAAGTGGCGATACAGCTCGGCTTCCGAGCCCCCCTGGGCCAGGTACCAGGCGCGGGCGGCCTGGGCGTTTTTCAGGGTTTCCAGGGTGTTGAAGGATTTGGACGAGACGATAAACAGCGTGGTCTCGGCGCGCAGCTTCATGGTCAGTTCGTGGAACTCGCTGCCGTCGATGTTCGCCAGGTAGTGGCAACGCACGCCTTTATGGGCGTAGGACAGCAAGGCCTCCGAGACCAGTTCCGGGCCGAGGAATGAGCCACCGATACCGATGTTCACCACGTCGGTGATCGGCTTCTCGGTGTAGCCGCGCCACAGGCCGTCGTGGATACGGCCGACCAGGTCAGTGATCTGGTTCAGCACCTTGTGCACGTCCGGCATGATGTTCACGCCGTTGACCGACAGCTTGTCGCCCACCGGGCGGCGCAGGGCGGTGTGCAGGGCAGGGCGGCCCTCGGAGGAGTTGACCGGTTCGCCAGCGTACTGCGCGTCGATCGCCGCCTTGAGATTGACTTCCTTGGCCAGGCCCACTAACAGGTCGCGGGTTTCGCTGGTGATCAGGTTTTTCGAGTAATCGAGGAAAAGTCCGCAGCTGCTCAAGGTGAACTGGGAAAAACGCTGAGGATCGGCATTGAACGCCTCGCGCATGCTGAAATCCTGCATGGCTTGGCGATGTTGAACAAGCGCTTGCCAGGCGGGCAGCGCGGTAACGTCATGAGGGGTGCGGTAGTACGCCATCGCTGCGGGTTTCCTTTTATTACGGGGACTGCCTTTAGGACACTTCAAAGCCCGGAACATCCAGTCTTATCGCAAGGATTGGGTTCCAGACAGCGCTAACCATAGCGCAGGGCAGTTACATTAAACCTAGCGTGTGGATATGTCTTGGCTTTGTCTGCGCTGTGGCCGGTACTTTTTTATACCGGCACAGCCGTCGGGGCAACAGGTTGAGGTAAAGCGGGCGTCAGGCGAGGTTCAGGTGCAGGTTATCGATGAGGCGTGTTGCCCCCAGATAAGCGGCGACCAGGATCACCACATCGCGATCTTCAGCCGTGGCCGGGCGCAGATGCACGCCTTGGCGCACTTCCAGGTAGTCCATGCGCAGCCCTGCGGCTTCAATCTGCTGGATGTGCTCAGCGCGAAGCCTGGCAAAATCGTGATCGCCGCTTTTGATGGCCGTGGCGATCTGGCTGAGGGCGCGGTACAGCACTGGCGCGACCGCCCTTTGCTCATCGGTGAGGTAGCCGTTGCGTGATGACAGCGCGAGGCCGTCCTCGGCGCGCACGGTAGGCTCGCCGATGATCTGGATCGGCATGTTCAGGTCGCGGACCATGGCGCGGATCACCGCCAACTGCTGGTAGTCCTTCTGGCCAAATACGGCCATGTCCGGCTGGACCATGTTGAACAGCTTGCTGACCACCGTGGCCACCCCTTCAAAGTGCCCTGGGCGGCTGGCGCCGCACAAGCCTTCGGACAGCTGAGGCACGCTGACGCGGGTCTGGCCGTTCATGCCGTCGGGGTACATTTCCTCGACCGTGGGCGCGAACAGCAGGTTGCAGCCGGCCTGCAGGAGTTTTTCCTGATCGGCGGCCAACGTGCGCGGGTATTTGTCCAGGTCTTCGCCAGCACCGAATTGCAGCGGGTTGACGAAAATGCTCGCCACCACGAAATCCGCTTGCTGCGCGGCCTTGGTCACCAGGGTGGCGTGGCCGCTGTGCAGGTTGCCCATGGTGGGTACAAAGCCGATGCGCTTGCCGGCGCTACGGGCGTGGGTTACGGCAGCCCGCAGTTCGCGGACGGTTTTAACGGTGTTCATGCCGAGAATCCGTGTTCAACGCCTGGGAACGTCACGTTTTTGACTTCGCTGACGTAGGCGCTCAGGGCGGCGTGGATGCTGTCCTGGCCAGCCATGAAGTTCTTCACGAACTTGGGCACGTGGCCGGTGATCGACAGGCCGAGCATGTCGTGCAGGACCAGCACCTGGCCGTCGGTGGCGGAACCGGCGCCAATCCCGATCACGGGCACTTTGACGGCCTGGGTGATTTCGGCAGCCAGTTCGCTAGGCACGCACTCCAGCAGAATCATCGCTGCACCGGCCTGTTCCAGGGCGATGGCATCGGCGCGCATCTGGCGGGCCTGGGCTTCATTGCGGCCCTGGACCTTGTAGCCACCGAGGATATTCACCGACTGCGGTGTCAGGCCCATGTGCGCGCACACTGGCACGCCGCGCTCGGCCAGCAACCGGATCGACTCGGCCAGCCACACGGCACCTTCGACTTTGATCATGTGCGCGCCGGCCTGCATCAGCTTGCCGGCGTTCAGGAAGGTTTGCTCAAGGGTGGCGTAACCCATGAACGGCAGGTCCGCGATAATAAAGGCGCCATCGTTGCCACGCTTGACGCTGGCGGTGTGGTAGGCGAGTTCATCGGTGGTCACAGGCAGCGTGCTGTCATTCCCTTGAAGAACCATGCCCAGGGAGTCGCCCACCAGCAGCACTTCGACTCCAGCCTGGCAGCTGGCGTGGGCGAAAGTGGCGTCATAGCAGGTCAGCATGGTGATTTTTTCACCTTTGAGCTTGAGGCTCTGCAAGGTGGTCAGGGTAATGTCTGGCATGAAAGGGTCCTCGTTCAGGCGCTTGGAAACAGCGAGTAACGCGCGTGAGTCTTCGTTTATACAGGCGCACTGTCTTGAAAGCAGTGCTTATAAGGCCTGGATTGCGCCCTGTCGCGCCGGGTTGGCGGCAGCGGGACGCCTATAGTCGTGAGGAGGACACGGGAAGTCAATTGGATGTGTTACCGCATTGTTACGATGGCGGTGTTACCGCTGTTACTGACGCGATTGTAGGAGCGAGCTTGCTCGCGAAGAAACCATAGGCGCCGCGTTTAATCAGGCTGAGCGCGTTATCGTTGGTGATTTTCGCGAGCAAGCTCGCTCCTACAGAGGTAGGCGTTCCAGGCCGACGAACGGGCAGGCGGTGAGCAGGTCGCTCAAACGCTGGCCGTCAGGTAGCTGCAGGTCGGCGGGCGCCAACTCAGCCAACGGATACAGCACAAACGCGCGCAGATGCATCTGGTAATGCGGCACCTTGAGGCGCGGCTCGTCGATCAGGCGATCACCGAACAGCAGGATATCCAGGTCCAAGGTGCGCGGGCCCCAGCGTTCCAGGCGTTCGCGGCCCTGATCGTTCTCGATGGCTTGCAGCGCATCAAGCAGGTCCAATGGCGCCAGGCGACTGTCCAGCGCCGCAACGGCGTTGGTGTAGCGCGGTTGGCCTGGCAGCAGTGAATCGCTTTGATAGAAGGCGGACACCCCGGCGAGGTGGGTGCCAGGCAGTTGCGCCAGCGCCTCGATCGCGCTGCGCAATTGTTGTTGCGGGGCAGCCAGGTTGCTGCCCATGCCGATGTAGATACGTTCCACGTTTATTCGCCCGCAGCGCCCGAGGCATCGGCACTGCTGCGTTTACGCTTGGTGCCGCTACGGCGACGCTTTTTCGGCCCTTCGCCGGCGCTATCGCCTTTGCTGCCCAGCTCACGAATCATTTCGCGGCGCTGGCTGTCATTGGCGTCCTGATAATCGGTCCACCATTCGCCCAGGCCATCGGTCTGCTCGCCCGCGCTTTCACGTAGCAGCAGGAAGTCGTAGCCGGCACGGAAACGCGGGTTGTCCAGCAACAGATCGGCGCGCTTGCCGCTGCGGCGTGGCAGGCGCTCCTGCATGTCCCAGATTTCGCGGATCGGCATGGTGAAACGTTTAGGGATGGCGATGCGTTGGCACTGTTCGGCGATCAGCTCGTGAGCCGCTTCCTGCATGGCCGGGATCGGCGGCATGCCACGGTCCTGCAGGCGCAGGACGCGTTTGGGCAGGGCCGGCCACAACAAGGCGGCAAACAGGAATGCCGGGGTCACCGGTTTGTTCTGCTTGATGCGCAGGTCGGTGTTGATCAAGGCTTCGCTGATCAAGGTGTGGGTGTACGTCGGGTTGTACTCCAAGGCCTCGGCGCTGGCCGGGAACAGGGGGTCGAACAACTGCAAGTCCACCAGCATTTCAAAGGTGTCGGCGGCGTAGCCCGAAAGGAACAGCTTGAGCACTTCTTCAAACAGGCGTGCCGAGGGGATTTCCCGCAGCATCGGCGCCAGTTCGCGAATCGGCGCGGCGGTGTGTTTTTCGATGCCGAAGTTGAGCTTGGCGGCGAATCGCACGGCACGCAGCATGCGCACCGGGTCTTCCTGATAGCGCTGCGTAGGATCGCCGATCAGCCGGATCAGGTTGTTGCGAATGTCGTGTACGCCGTTGGCGTAATCGAGGATGCGCTCGCTGACCGGGTCGTAATACAAGGCGTTGATGGTGAAGTCGCGACGTTGCGCGTCCTCTTCCAGGGTGCCATACACGTTATCGCGCAGGATGCGCCCGCTCTCGTTGCGGGAAGACTGGTTAGTGTCCTCCTCTTCATCGTTTTGCGGGTGACCGGCGCGGAACGTTGCGACCTCGATGATTTCGCGACCAAAGTGGATATGCACCAGCTTGAAGCGCCGGCCGATGATTCGTGCATTACGAAACTCGGCGCGCACTTGTTCAGGCGTGGCGCTGGTGGCGACGTCGAAATCCTTGGGCGTGATGTTGAGCAGCATGTCGCGTACGCAACCACCCACCAGGTAGGCCTGGTAGCCGGCGTTCTGCAAACGTTCGACGATGTTCACTGCATAACGGCTGAATTGAGCGCGCTGCAGCGAATGCTGGCTGCTATTGAGCACTTCAGGCGTGCTGCGTTTGTGTTGCGTTCGACGCAAGGGAGAACGGAATGACTGGAACAACTTCTTCAGCATGGGATGCACTGTTTGAAGGAATGTTCGGCCATAACGAAGAATGACCGCATGATGGGCGGGGATTCTAGCATTTAGTCAGGGGATGGTGTAGGAACAAGCTAAAGGCATTGCGCCATAAGCGTTTGAAGGTCAAATCCCGGAAACTACAAGGGGAGCCGAAGCTCCCCCAGAAGTAGTTGCGTGCTCTATTTTTATTATTGATGTCGGGCTTCTTGTTTTTGTTGATCGCCCTCGCCACGAAGCTTCACCTTCATGACACTCCCAATCGGGAGCCAAGAGCAAACGGATTGCTTTGGTCGCTGTGTTGCTGATCTACGATCCAACCAGTTCAGGCTCTGCCTTAGGGCAGTTTTTGTTGTTCTCGGCCTGGTTGCGGGGCAAGCCCCAAATGCAACGCCTCTCCAAAAGAATCAGTTAGCTGCGCCTCCGCCGTGTTGTTTTTGTTATGCGTGAGTCGATTCGTCTTATTTTTATTGTCTTGTACAAAGCTTGTTATTGTTTTTGTACTAAGCATATAGCAGGGTGCGTGCCAACTTTTGCGCCGTCCAGCAAAACCGGGGGTTTGGGCTGGTTTCGCCAGATTGAGGGCCAAAAAAAAGCCGGGGCTTCGTTACCGTAAGCCCCGGCTTTTGTTACGTGAAAATTCAGCGGTAACAGTTTTTTCACATCAGCAGGTGTTACCTGTGGGGCTGCACCCTCAGCTTTCGCTGGCCACCCCGGTCTTGCGCCGCGGAATGCCCAGGCGCTGACGCCGTTCCCACAGGCATTTGCGACTCACGCCCAGCTTGCGTGCCAGCTCTGTCTCGGTCATATGGTCCTGATGCTCGAGCACGAAGTGCTGGAAGTAGTCTTCCAGTGACAAATCTTCCGTCGGTTCATGGCTGGTATTGCTACCGCTGCCCTGCTGCGGGGACAGGCCAATGAAGTCGTCGTCATCCAGGTCGCTGAGCTCAATGTCGATGCCCAGCAACTCGGCGGAAATCTCCGGGCTCTCCGACAGAATCACGGCGCGCTCGACGGCGTTCTCCAGCTCGCGCACGTTCCCTGGCCACGAGTAGTGACGGATCGCCTGTTCGGCGTCCGCGGCAAACTTCAGGTCGGTGCGGTCAATGCGTGCGCCTTGACGCAACAGGAACGCGTTGGCGATTTCGTTGACGTCGGCGCCACGCTCGCGCAGGGCCGGCAGTTTGAGCGCGATGACATGCAGGCGGTAATACAAGTCCTCACGGAACTGGCCGATCTTGGCCAGGCTCTTGAGGTCACGGTGTGTCGCCGCGATCAATCGAACATCGACCTTCTGCGATTGCACCGAGCCGACCCGGCGAATTTCGCCTTCCTGCAGCACGCGCAGCAAACGCGCCTGGGCTTCCAGGGGCAACTCGCCAATTTCATCGAGGAACAACGTGCCGCCGTCCGCGGCCTCCACCAGGCCCGCACGCCCGGCGCTGGCGCCGGTGAACGCACCTTTCTCGTGGCCGAACAGCTCGGATTCGATCAGGGATTCGGGGATCGCCGCGCAGTTCACCGAGATCATCGGCGCCTTGGCGCGCTTGGACAGGTTGTGCAGGGCGCGGGCCACCAGTTCTTTGCCGGTGCCCGATTCCCCCTGGATCAATACATTGGAGTCGGTTGGCGCCACCTTGCGGATCTTGCTGTACAAGTCCTGCATCGGAGGGCAGGAGCCGATGATGCCGATCTCGCCATTGCTGTTGTTGGCGCCTGGTTTTTCGGCGCCGCTGGTCTTGCCGGTGGGGCGTGGCTCGGCAGGCGCACTGCTGGCCGACACACGGTCACGCAGGATGCGGGCCACGGCCTGGAGCATCTCGTCGTGATCGAAGGGCTTGGCGATGTAATCCACCGCGCCCATCTTCATCGAGTCCACCGCCGAGCGCAGGCTGGCGTAGCTGGTCATGATCAGCACCGGGGTGCCCTGGCCCAGCTTGATCAGCTCGGTGCCCGGGGCGCCTGGCAGGCGCAGGTCACTGACAATCAGGTCGAACGTGGGAATGCTGAATCGCTCTTGGGCTTCCTGCACCGAGCCGGCTTCGCTGACCTGGTACTGATTACGTTCAAGCAGGCGACGCAAGGCAGAGCGGATAATGGTTTCGTCTTCGACGATCAAAATGTGCGGCATTGATTCAATTCTCTCGACGGTCTCAGTTCACAGCGGACGTCGCTTCGACATGACGCGGCAAGGTCACCCGGATACGGGTGCCGCGTTGGCTTTGTGTGTCAGCCGGGCTGTCGATGGTGATTTGTCCATAATGCTCTTCAACGATGGAATAGACCAGTGCAAGGCCCAGACCGGTACCTTCACCGGGGTCCTTGGTGGTGAAGAAGGGTTCGAACAATCGGTCCATGATGTTCTGTGGAATGCCGCTGCCTTCGTCTTCCACGATCAGGTCGACCGTGTGCTCGAAAGCCTCGCTCTTGACGCGTACAGCACTGCCGGCCGGCGACGCGTCGCGGGCGTTGGACAGCAGGTTGATCAGCACCTGGGCCAGGCGTTGTGAGTCGCCATCGACCCAATGCTCCGGATCGCACAGGTTAAAGAACTGTACTTCGAAATTGCGCCGGTTCAAGGCCAACAGCCCAATGGCATCCTGGGCCACTTCGGCCAGGCACACCGCTTCGTCCTGATTCTGATGGGCGCCGGAGTGGGCAAAGCTCATCAACGACTGGACGATGCGTGAAACCCGCTTGGTCTGTTCAAGGATTTGCCCGCTGATTTCGGTGATTTCCCCGTCTTCTTCACGCTCTTCCCGCAGGTTTTGCGCCAGGCAGGCGATACCGGTGATCGGGTTACCGATTTCATGAGCCACGCCGGCGGCCAGGCGCCCAATGCTGGCCAGGCGTTCGGAGTGCACCAGCTTGTCTTCGAGCATCTGTGTATCGGTCAAATCTTCTACCAGCAGCACCAGGCCGCTGTTACCCGGCGCCAGGGGCTCGTCGATGGCCGCTTTGTGCAAGTTGAGCCAGCGGGTCTGGCCGTCGAGGGCCAAGTGCTGTTTGTGCAAGTGCTCGTCTGGCAGGTTGATGAAACCCTGCAGCAGCTCTTTCCAGGGATCGCCCAGGGTATTGAGGCGCGAACCCACCACCCGCTGGGCGGCGATGCCGGTGAGTTCTTCCATGGCCTTGTTCCACATCAGGATTTCCTGGTCCTTGGCCAGGGAACACACGCCCATCGGCAGTTCCTGCAGAGTCTGGCGGTGGTAACGGCGCAGGGCATCGAGTTCGGCCGCCAGGCCCGTGAGGCGCGAGTGGTAATCCTCAAGCCGGCTTTCGATGAAGTGGATGTCTTCGGTGACGTAGTTTTCGCCACCGGCCTTGTAGGGCAAGAAGGTTTCCACCATGTCCTGGGACACGCTCGGCCCCATCAACCCGGACAGGTTGGCTTCGATACGGTCCCGCAGGCGGCGCAGGGCATAGGGGCGGCGCTCGTCAAATGGCAGGTAGAGGTCGCGCAGCGCCTGTTCAACTTCCTTTTGTGCGGCCTTGGCACCCAGGGGCTTGGCCAGTTGTGTGGCGAACTCCTGGGGCGAGGCCGCATGCAGTTCGCGGCGTTGCGGGCGGCGCACGTTATCCACCGCACAGGCTTCGGCGGCGCTGGTTTCTTCGGCGCTGGCGTTGGTGAACAGCGAGATCAGGGTAAACATCAGTACGTTGGCGGCCAGCGAGGCGATGGCAGCCATGTGCCAACTGGTGTCGTCCAGCACGTAAATCATGTTCAGCAACGGGATATAGAAGCCCTGCAAGTTGCCGACCAGCGGTAACAGCATGGTCACGGTCCACACCAGGATCCCGGCCAGCAGCCCGGCAATAAAGCCACGGCGATTGGCGGTCGGCCAGTACAGCACCGACAACACGCCCGGCAGGAACTGCAAGGTGGCGACAAACGCGACGATGCCGAGGTTGGCCAGGTCTTGCCCGGCGCCCAGCAGCAGATAAAACGCGTAGCCGGCCATGATGATCGCGACGATCAGCGCGCGTCGGGTCCATTTCAACCAACGGTAGATATTACCCTCGGCTGGCGGCTGGTACAGCGGCAGTACCAAGTGGTTGAGCGCCATGCCCGAGAGTGCCAGCGTGGTGACGATGATCAACCCGCTGGCGGCCGACAACCCCCCGACATAGGCCAGCAGCGCCAGAGCCGGGCTGTTGGCGGCAATACCGATGCCCAGGGTGAAATACTCAGGGTTGGTGGTGGCCCCCAGTTTCAGGCCGGCCCACAGGATCAGCGGCACCGCCAGGCTCATCAGCAACAGGAACAGCGGCAAGCCCCAGCTGGCGCTGACCAGCGAGCGCGGGTTGAGGTTCTCGGTGAAGGTCATGTGGTACATGTGCGGCATCACGATCGCCGAGGCGAAGAACACCAGCAGCAGCGTTCGCCATGGGCCTTCCTGCAATGGCGTATGCAAGGCGGCGAGGGCGGTCTGGTTTTGCAGCAGCCACAGCTCCAGCTGTTGCGGCCCGTCGAACACGCCGTAAAGCGCATAAAGGCCGACGCCGCCGATGGCGATCAGCTTGATGACCGACTCAAAGGCAATCGCAAACACCAGGCCCTGGTGTTTCTCGCGGGTGGCGATATGGCGAGAACCAAAGAAGATGGTGAACAAGGTGATCAGCGCGCAGAACGCCAGGGCAACCCGATGTTGCACGGGCTCGCGGGTCAGGATGCTGATGGAGTCGGCCACCGCCTGGATCTGCAGGGCCAGCAACGGCAGCACGCCGATCAACATGAAGATGGTGGTCAGCGCGCCGGCCCAGGTGCTGCGAAAGCGAAAGGCAAACAGGTCTGCCAGGGAGGACAGTTGGTAAGTCCGGGTGATTTTCAGGATCGGATACAGCAGCACCGGCGCCAGCAGGAACGCGCCGGACACCCCCAGGTAACTGGAGAGAAAGCCGTAGCCGTACTGATAGGCCAGCCCCACCGTGCCGTAGAACGCCCAGGCACTGGCGTAGACGCCCAGGGACAAGGTGTAGGTCAGCGGATGGCGAATGATCGCCCGCGGAATCATTCCGCGCTCACTGATCCAGGCCACGCCGAATAACGCAGCCAGGTAGGCGGCGCTGATCAGCAGCATCTGGGTGAGACTAAAGCTCATCGGCATCTTTTTGGCTCTGCAGGATGAAGGTCACGACGATCAGGATCAGCCATAGCAGATAAGGGCGATACCAGGCGCCCGTGGCGTCGATCCACCAATCCATGATGGCGGGGGAGAACAGGTAGATCCCGACGACCAGCAGCAGGACCAAACGATAGATGTACATGTTGGCCTCTGATTAAAAATCTGCCGCGATGTTAACGGATGATGGGCAACCTGCAAGCGCCTTCAACTCAATTGCGCTTCGGCCAGGGTCAGTGTGCGTGGGATGCGGGTGGCGTCCCAGTGTGCAATGCCCCAATCCAGCAGTTCTCGTGGGCTGGCGTACTGCAACTGCGCGTCGGGCTGTTGGCCAAGGGCACGCAGCGCTCTAAGCAGCAAAGGCGTGGCCTGGTCGGCTGTCAACGGTGGAGAGCGGTAGGACTTACCCAGCTTGTTGCCGTCTGGCTGCACGATCAGCGGCACGTGCAAGTAACGGGGTTGGCGCAGGCCGAGCAGTTCTTGCAAGTAAAGCTGGCGCGGCGTGGAGTCGAGCAGGTCGGCGCCGCGTACGATATCGGTTACACCTTGCCAGGCGTCGTCGAGCACCACCGCCAGTTGGTAGGCGTAGAGGCCATCGCGCCGACGAATGATGAAGTCGCCGGCATCGCGCCCCAGATGTTGCCGGAACTCGCCCTGGACGCGGTCGACAAAGTGATATTCCAACTCGGGCACGCGCAGGCGGATCGCGGCATCCTGCTGTTCGTGGCCGGCATTGCGGCACAAGCCTGGGTAAATCCCGTTGTAGGGCTCCAATTGCTTGCGCGAGCAGGTGCAGGCGTAGGCCAGGCCGTGGTTGAACAGGTCGTTGAGCACTTTAGCGTAGGCATCATGCCGCTCGCTCTGGCGAACCAGTTCGCCATCCCATTCAAAGCCATAGCTTTCCAGCGCATGCAGGATCGCCGCCTGAGCGCCGGGCTCTTCACGGGGAGGGTCAAGGTCTTCCATGCGCATCAACCAACGGCCGTGGTGGGCGCGTGCATCGAGGTAGGAGGCGAGGGCGGCAACCAGGGAACCGAAGTGCAAATGGCCGCTGGGTGTGGGGGCGAAACGCCCAATATAGGTAGAGGCTGTCATGGCCCGGATACTACTGCATAACCGGTAAACGCCAGAAACAAAAATGGAGCGTTCGCACGCTCCATTCGTTCAGCTCGGCAAAGTTACTTGCCGACCTGTTTTTCCTTGATTTCAGCCAAGGTCTTGCAGTCTACGCACAGGTCCGCGGTTGGACGGGCTTCCAGTCGGCGAATACCGATTTCGACGCCGCAGGATTCACACCAGCCGTATTCTTCGTCTTTGATCAGTTGCAGGGTCTTGTCGATCTTCTTGATCAACTTGCGCTCGCGATCGCGGGCGCGCAGTTCGAGGGCGAACTCTTCTTCCTGGCTGGCGCGATCGGCCGGGTCAGGGAAGTTGGCCGCTTCATCCTTCATATGGTCAACCGTACGGTCGACTTCCTGCATCAAGTCCTGTTTCCACTTGTTGAGGATCTTGGTGAAGTGCTCGCGCATGGGCTCGCCCATGTACTCCTCGCCCTTTTTTTCGACATAGGGTTCGAAGCCGCCGAGGCCTTGAGTCTGCTGTTGCTTTGCTTGGGTGGACATGAATAGACCGCCTCTCACTCTTCTAATCCATTGCGCAGGATTGCAACGTCACCGACACCTGCCGGCCCTGCGGCTGCAAGCGGGCGAACTTACCAGATAGATTCAGGGTGCGCTACTCCCGGTTGTCGAGGCCCAAGGCAAAGGGGTTGCAAACTGCAGCAGCCCGCCATGACTGGGTATGTATCGCCTCGAATGTTGATTTTAGCTGTTTTACGAGCGCGCGCAGGGTGCACTTGCAGCCCCAATCAGGCAATAGAGCATGTTTTACCGTGAGGGTTCGGTAGAATCCAGATTTTGTCCTCACCGTCTAAGGAAGGCTAATGGCTCAGCCCTACAGTGCGCGTAGTCGCGCCATCGAACCTTTTCATGTCATGGCGTTACTGGCGCGTGCCAATGAGCTGCAGGCCGCCGGTCACGACGTGATCCACCTGGAAATCGGCGAGCCTGACTTCACCACCGCCGAACCGATCATCCAGGCCGGCCAAGCCGCGTTGGCAAACGGTAAGACGCGCTACACCGCCGCCCGTGGCTTGCCGGAGTTGCGCGAAGCCATCAGTGGTTTCTACCAGCAACGCTACGGTTTGAGCATCGACCCGCAGCGCATCCTGGTCACCCCCGGTGGCTCCGGCGCGTTATTGCTGGCCAGCAGCTTGCTGGTGGATCCGGGTAAGCACTGGCTGCTGGCGGACCCAGGCTACCCCTGCAACCGACACTTCCTGCGCCTTGTGGAAGGCGCGGCGCAGTTGGTGCCGGTCGGACCAGACGTACGCTACCAGTTGACCGCCGATCTGGTGGCCAGGCATTGGGACCAGGACAGTGTCGGCGCACTGGTGGCGTCGCCCGCCAACCCCACCGGCACGATCCTCACCCGGGACGAGTTGGCTGGGCTGTCGGGCGCCATCAAGGCGCGCAACGGTCACCTGGTGGTCGACGAGATTTATCACGGACTCACCTACGGCACCGACGCCGCCAGCGTGCTGGAAGTCGATGATGACGCCTTTGTCCTGAATAGTTTTTCGAAGTATTTCGGCATGACCGGCTGGCGCCTCGGTTGGCTGGTGGCGCCCCCTGAAGCGGTGGGTGAGTTGGAGAAGTTGGCGCAGAACCTCTACATCAGTGCGCCAAGCATGGCCCAACATGCCGCCTTGGCTTGTTTCACCCCGCAAACTCTGGAGATTCTGGAGCAGCGCCGTGCCGAATTTGGTCGC
Organism: Pseudomonas sp. DWP2-2; assembly: GCF_049897065.1. Lineage (NCBI taxonomy): Bacteria > Pseudomonadati > Pseudomonadota > Gammaproteobacteria > Pseudomonadales > Pseudomonadaceae > Pseudomonas > Pseudomonas sp. DWP2-2. The sequence continues at coordinate 164,298 of NZ_JAFCVN010000010.1, forward strand.
CGCCGAGACTTCCTGCTGCCGGCTCTGCGTGAGCTGGGGTTCGGTATCGCAGTGGAGCCCGAGGGAGCCTTTTATCTGTATGCCGATATCAGCGCGTTCGGCGGCGATGCCTTCGCGTTTTGCCGTCATTTCCTCGAAACCGAGCATGTGGCCTTTACGCCCGGGTTGGATTTCGGTCGCTACCAGGCGGGGCACCATGTGCGTTTTGCCTACACGCAAAACCTCGATCGGCTGCAAGAAGCGGTGGAGCGGATTGCCCGTGGTTTGCGGAGTTGGCAAGGCTGATGCGTTTTAATCCTCCTCTTGAAGAAGGGCGGCTGATCCGCCGCTACAAGCGCTTTCTCACCGATATCGAAACCGTTACCGGCGAGTTACTCACCATTCACTGCCCTAACACCGGTTCGATGCTCAACTGCATGGTCGAAGGTGGCCAGGTCTGGTTCAGCCGTTCTACGGATCCCAAGCGCAAGCTGCCTGGCACGTGGGAAATTGCCGAAACGCCCCAGGGCCGGCTGGCGTGCGTCAACACCGCGCGTGCCAACCAGTTGGTGGAAGAAGCCTTGCTGGCCGGTGTGATCACTGAGCTCAACGGCTTTACTGCGTTGAAGCGTGAGGTGCCTTATGGCCAGGAGAAAAGCCGCATCGACTTTCGCCTGGATTACCCTCAGGGCGCTGCGTTTGTCGAGGTCAAAAGCGTCACCCTGGGCTTTGATGGCAGCTCAGTGGCGGCTTTCCCCGATGCGGTGACGCAGCGCGGTGCCAAGCACTTGCGTGAGCTGGCCCACCTGGCGCGCGACGGTATACGGGCGGTGCAGCTGTATTGCGTGAACCTGTCGGGGATCGACGCGGTGCGCCCGGCTGTGGAAATCGACGCTGGTTATGCGACCGCGCTACGTGAGGCCAAGGCCGCAGGTGTGGAGGTGCTGGCCTACGGCGTATGGGTCACGCCTCAGGAGATTTACGTCGAGCGTCGGCTGAAAGTGCTGCTGGGCGATTAGAGATCGACCCACAATCCTTGTTCGTCTTCACGGCCGGGCAGGGCAGTGAGGTGTTGGCCTGCGCAGGGCCCGGCGATGCACTCGCCGCTTTCAATCAGAAACAATGCGCCATGGGTGGCGCATTGGATCAGGCTGGCGCTGTCGTCGAGGAAGCGATCAGGTTGCCATTCCAGCGGGATACCACGATGGGGGCAGTGGTTGAGATAGAAGTACGCAATGCCGTCCCGACGCACCGCCAACAGCCTGTGGCCATCGATATCAAAACCGCGGCTGCTGTTGGGGGCGAGGTCGCCTGAGGTGCAGAGAAACTTCATTTCAATCCTTAAGTGCCTTGACGTTCAAATGCAAACAATTATCAAATGCCCGCTTCGCCCGTCAGCTGACTGGGTGCTCAATACGATGCCTGGCAGGGGTTATCTGTCACATCAATGAGTGCTTGAGTGGCCCTGCCCTAGGAAGGAAACCCTGTTATGCGCCTGAGTACCAGCGCTATTGCGCTTGTTGCCTCACTGCTGGTCAACCCTGGGGCGCACGCCTCTGAACTGCCGCAACGCTGGGTGAGTGCCGGTGGGGCGCTGTCGGAGTGGGTGACGGCCCTGGGCGGTGAATCGAAGTTGGTGGGAGTGGATACCACCAGTCAGCATCCCGCCTCGCTCAAGGCCTTGCCGAGCATTGGTTACCAGCGGCAGTTGTCGGCCGAAGGCATTCTCAGCCTGCGTCCGCAAATCCTTGTGGGCACGGAGGAAATGGGGCCTCCGCCGGTGCTGGCGCAGATTCGCAGTGCCGGGGTGCAGGTGGATATGTTCTCGGCCCAGCCGGATTTGCCCACGCTCAAAGGCAACCTTGCACACCTGGGGAAACTACTCGGCAGTGAGGACCAGGCTAATGCCTTGTTTGCCGTGTATGAGCAGGCGCTGGCACAGCAAAAAAATTGGGTGGCCAAGGCCCAGGCCACACAAAAAGCTCCAGGCGTGCTGTTGCTGCTCGGCCATGCCGGTGGCAAGCCGCTGATCGCGGGCAAGGACACCGCCGCTGATTGGATGTTGCAGCAGGCTGGGGGGCGTAATCTCGCCACGCATGTGGGATACAAGCCGTTTTCCGTCGAATCGCTGGCAGGGTTGAGCCCTGAGGTGCTGGTATTTGCTGATCGCGCCCTGACCGGTGACGCGGCGCGGGCAGCCTTGTTCAAAGAAAACCCGATCCTTGCCTCTACGCCGGCAGCCAAGAGTCGCCGCGTGTTTGAGTTGGATCCGACCTTGCTGGTAGGCGGCCTTGGGCCCCGATTGCCGCAAAGCCTGGAGAAACTGTCTGCCGGTTTTTATCCGTCCCAGCCTAAGCCTGCTCCATGACCACTCTGGTTAAGCCAAAAACGCTGTTTATCGGGCTGTCGCTGCTGTGTGTATTGGCGATCTGGCTCTCATTGGCACTGGGGCCGGTCAGCCTGCCGTTAGTGGACACGCTCAGGGCTGCGTTAAGGCTGATGGGCGTACCGATTGAGGCCCAGGGGTTGGAGCAGGCCGAGTTGATCCTGGGGCAGATTCGCCTGCCGCGGACCCTGTTGGGGCTGGCGGTCGGCGGTGTGCTGGCGTTGTCGGGCGTGGCGATGCAGGGGTTGTTCCGCAACCCGCTGGCCGACCCTGGCTTGGTCGGCGTGTCCAGCGGGGCGGCGCTGGGAGCGGCGGTGGCGATTGTCGGTGGCTCGCTCTTTGGCGGGCTGCCGGATGCTTTCGGGCCGTATCTGTTGTCGCTGTGCGCATTTCTCGGTGGCCTGGGCGTCACGGCATTGGTCTATCGCCTGGGGCGTCGCAATGGCCAGACCAATGTCGCGACGATGTTGCTTGCCGGTATCGCGCTGACGGCCCTGGCCAGTTCGACCGTGGGCCTGTTTACCTATCTGGCGGACGATGCCACCTTGCGCACCCTGACGTTCTGGAACCTGGGTAGCCTCAATGGCGCAAGTTATTCGCGGTTGTGGCCCTTGCTGCTGGTGAGTGCAGGGGTGGCGCTGTGGTTGCCGCGCCGGGCCAAGGCGCTGAACGCGCTGCTGTTGGGGGAGTCCGAGGCCAACCATCTAGGTATTGATGTCGAGGGGCTCAAGCGCGAGTTGGTGTTTTGCACGGCCTTGGGTGTTGGCGCCGCAGTGGCGGCGGCGGGAATGATTGGTTTTGTCGGTTTGGTGGTACCACATCTGGTGCGGCTGCTGGCGGGGCCGGATCATCGGGTGTTGTTACCGGCCTCGGTGTTGGCGGGCGCGAGCCTGCTGTTGTTTGCGGACCTGGTGGCGCGCCTGGCGTTGGCGCCGGCGGAACTGCCGATCGGTATTGTCACTGCGTTTATCGGTGCGCCGTTTTTCCTCTATTTATTGTTACGAGGGCGCGCCTGATGTTGCGGGTAGAAGCATTGCAGATCCGGCGCGGTGGTAAGACTGTGCTGGCCGATGTCACCTTGGACCTATTGCCGGGCGAAGTGCTGGGCGTGCTGGGCCCCAATGGCGCCGGCAAAAGTACCTTGCTTGGGGCGCTGTGCGGGGAGTTGCAGCCGGATCAGGGCAAGGTCTGGCTGGATCAGCAGGCGCTCAAGCACATGACCGGTGTGCAGCGTGCCCAGCGCCTGGCGGTGCTGCCACAATCCTCCACCCTGGACTTTGCCTTTCGTGTCGAAGAGGTGGTGGGCATGGGCCGCTTGCCTCATCAGACCGGGCGATTGCGCGACGACGAAATCATCAACGCCGCGCTGCAGGCTGCTGATGTAGGTCACCTGAGTGGCCGCAGTTACCTGGCCTTGTCGGGTGGCGAGCGGCAGCGTGTGCACCTGGCACGGGTATTGGCGCAGTTATGGCCGGGTGAGGCAGGGCAGACGTTGCTGCTGGATGAGCCCACATCAATGCTCGACCCTCTGCACCAACACACCACCTTGCAAGCTATCCGACATTTTGCCGACAGAGGCGCTGCGGTGCTGGTCATCCTGCATGATTTGAACCTGGCGGCGCGCTACTGCGACCGGATCCTGTTGCTGGAAAACGGCCGCCCCCACGCGTTGGATACGCCCTCTAAAGTCCTGCAACCAGAGCCACTGAAGGCTGTATTCGGTCTGGATGTATTGGTACAGCCGCATCCGGAGCGTGGGCATCCGTTGATCATTGCGCGTTAAGGCCGGTTAATTCGCGGGCAAAAAAAGACCCGGCAAGAGCCGGGTCAAATAACCGTGATTAGCCTGATGAGGAGATAATCTGAGAGTCCGAACCAATGGTCTTTCAGTTATCGGCTGATCTCGCGACCAGTTGTGATAATCATAACGATTCTCATTTGAGAGTCAACATTTGTTTTCCTGCTTCATCCAGTTTTCTCAAACGCTCGTTTGCAATGCCCATCAACACTGGGTTTGAGTGCCGCTCTAGTTCTTCTGATGTACTGAGATCGCTTCCAACTGACGGTTCAAGGCCTCCTTGCGCTCCGTGGGTATGTCGTTCCAGTGCACATCCATCAATGCCCCTTCAATGGCATACAGCAGAACCTTCGAAGCTCGAAACCCGCGCGTGCGCACGGCTCGGTAGGCATCGACCGCCCCTAGCCGACGCAAGTCGGACGCGCTGTGGATGCCCACCGCATGCAGCCACTGCGCTGACGTCTTGCCAAGGTTTTTCAGGTGTTGCAGCTCATCGTTCATCAAGCCTCCTTGCGTTGGCCGAATGGTGCGGTGGGTGTCGTGACCAGGCAGCCTGAAAATGAGTGTAGCGCTCAGTAGGAAAAGCGTGGTTCTTTGGTCAGAAAGGGCTGAAAAGCTTATAAGGATGGCGCGACGGCGCTTGCTCGCAGGCAGGCGCAAAGTGCCCGGCAGGCAGGGGGGGCTGGCCGGTACTCGGTGTGTGGGGTTACTTGGTGCGGTAGCGCAGGCGAGTGCCGAAATTGACCGACATGAGTATTTCGTCAGCCGTGAGTTCGGGCGGGAAATAAGCACCCGAAATCTGCGCATGGGCCAGGCTGGCGCCTTCCAGTGAGCAGCCACGCAAGTCCAGGCCGCGCAGGTCGGCAGAGCGAAAATAGGCGTCGGTGAAGTCAATACCGGTGGCGTTCAGGTCGCGCAGGTCCAGCCCTCGAAAGTCGCCACCGCGCATGTCGATGGGGCCATTTTCAGGGCGCTCCTGGTTGAAGCCGCGGATGTCGTCCTTGTGCAGGAAGGCGTAGAGCGGGGTATCAAGAAGCTTTGGCTGACTCATGATCGCGACTCTGGTTGGCGTTATAGAGCCATTATAGTGCCACTATCGCTGGGTCGCGCGCCGAAGACGACGACGCGACCAAGAAATATTTCTTACAGGCCCGGCAGGTGTTGACGGATATGCCCGACCAACGCGTCGAGCGTCCCGCTTTCATTGGTCTCCACACGCTTGCTGAGCAGCAGCTCCTCGGCAGTCAGCGGGTCACGACTGGCTTGTTGTTCTTCGATAACGGCCAGTGTGGCGTCAGACGGATCGTTTTTATCCGCCTGGCGTTGTGCCAGCCAACTGGTGATAACGGCTTGCGGGGCGTTGCAGTCGAGGATCAGGAACGGCGCCCCAGTGGCTTCGGCAACCTGAGCGGCGGCCTCACGCTGTGCGCGTTTCAGAAAAGTGGCATCCAGCACCACCGGGTAGCCGGCGCGCAGCACGGTGTCGGCAATCTCGTTCAGACGTGTGTAGGTGGCAGCGCTGGCGTCCTGATTGTAGATACCGGCCTGCAGGGTGTTCTCTACCTGTTGTTCGCCAAACAGGCGCTTGCGCTCTACATCCGAACGCAGGCGCACCGCGCCCAGGGCTTCGACCAGGCGCATGGCCACGTGGCTCTTGCCCACCGCTGAAACGCCATGGGTGATTGCCAGGAAGCGCGAGGGGATGGTGCTGTAGCTTTCCGCCAGGTTGGCGTAGTTGCGGTACTGGCGCAGGGTGGTAGCGCGTTGCACGGGGTTGGCTTCGCTCGGCATGCTGAACAGCGCAACCTTGGCGCGCACCAATGCACGGTAGGCTTTATAGAAGTTCAGGAGCTCCAGGCCCTGGTAGTCGCCGGTCAATTCCAGATACTGACTTATGAAGCGCCGTGCCAAGCACTTCAGGCCGCGATCTTCCAGGTCCATCGCCAAAAAAGCGGTGTCGGCGTACACGTCGGTAAAGCGGAAAGGCTCGTTGAACTCGATGCAGTCGAAGATCACCACGCGGCCATCGATCAGCGTGGCGTTGCCCAGGTGAATGTCGCCGTGGCATTCGCGGGTATAGCCATCGAGCTTGCGCTGCGCAAGCAAAGGCTTGAGGCGTTCGAAGCTGCTTTCAGCCCAGGCTTGCAGAGCCTCCAGCTGAGTCAGGTCGGCCTTGTCGCTGAGGAACGGGCGGATCTGGTCAAAGTTCTGGCGTACCGGAGCCATCACCTCTTCCGGCGTGCCGGCGGGGTGATCTTGCGGGACTTTGGGGGCGTTGAGGTGGAACTGGGCGATCTGCTTGGCCATCTCATCGATGTGCGCGCTGGTCAGTTCGCCGTTGGCTTGCAGGGTGCTGAGCATCTGGCTTTGCGGGAACTGGCGCATTTTCAGCGCGTACTCGATGGCCGGGCCGTCGCCACCCAGTTGCGGCGCCTCGGCAGTGCCGGTAATCGGCAACACTTCAAGATACAAATCTTCGGTCAGGCGCTGGTTGAGGCGCAGTTCCTCGCGGCAGAAATGCCCGCGGTCGTCCAGATTGGTGAAGTCCAGGAAGCCGAAGTTCATCGGTTTCTTCAGCTTATAAGCGTAGGGCCCCGTCAGTATCACCCAGGAAATATGGGTCTCGATGACTTGAAACGCTTCAACCGGATGAGGGTACAAGGCCGGGTTTTGCAGGGCAGCGATCAGGGTCTGGCTCACGGGCGATCCTTCAAAGTCTGGGGAAAATCATGGGGGGCATTATGGCTGCTGATGCCAGTCGTGCAAACCGCTGTCCGGCTCATGTTGATCATCAATAAAGTGCGTATAATCCGCCGCCATGACTCGAACCCGATCTCCCCGTTCCCGTAAAAAACCTCCTTCCCGCGGCCCGCGCCCTTGGCTGGGCTGGGTGATCAAGCTTGGCCTGGTGGGCCTTGTGGCGGTCGCCGGCCTTGCGGTGTACCTCGATGCCGTGGTGCAGGAAAAATTCTCCGGCAAGCGCTGGACGATTCCGGCCAAGGTGTATGCACGCCCGCTGGAGCTGTTCTCCGGCCAGAAGCTGAGCAAGGATGACTTCCTTACCGAGCTCGATGCGCTGGGCTACCGCCGCGAACCCGTGAGCAATGGCCCTGGCGCTGCGGCGGTCAGCGGTAATACCGTCGACCTGAACACCCGTGGCTTCCAGTTCTACGAAGGCCTGGAAAAAGCCCAGCCGGTGCGCGTGCGTTTCTCTGGCGACTATGTGGCTGAGCTGTCGTCGCTCAATGGCTCCAAGCTGCCGGTGGTGCGTCTTGAACCGTTGCTGATCGGCGGTATTTACCCGAAAAATCTTGAAGATCGCATCCTGATCAAGCTCGATCAGGTACCGCCGTATCTGCTGGAAACCCTGGTCGCTGTCGAAGACCGCGATTTCTATAGCCACTGGGGTGTGTCGCCGAAGTCGATCGCCCGTGCTATCTGGGTCAACACGTCCGGCGGCAAGATGACCCAGGGCGGCAGTACGCTGACCCAGCAACTGGTCAAGAACTTCTACCTGACCAACGAACGCAGCCTGACCCGTAAACTCACCGAAGCCATGATGGCGATGTTGCTGGAGCTGCATTACAGCAAGCAGGAAATCCTCGAGGCTTACCTCAACGAGGTATTCGTCGGTCAGGATGGCCAGCGCGCCGTGCACGGTTTCGGCCTGGCCAGCCAGTTCTTCTTCGGGCAGCCGTTGTCCGAGTTGAAATTGCATCAGGTTGCGTTGCTGGTGGGGATGGTCAAGGGGCCGTCCTATTACAACCCGCGCCGCAACCCGGAGCGTGCGCTTGAACGTCGCAACCTGGTGCTCGATGTATTGGAGCAGCAGGGTGTCGCCACCGCTGAGCAAGTGGCCGCTGCCAAGAAAATGCCACTGGGTGTGACAACCCGCGGCAAGCTGGCGGATAGCTCATTCCCGGGCTTTATCGACCTGGTCAAGCGCCAACTGCGCGAAGACTACCGCGACGAAGACTTGACCGAAGAGGGGCTGCGGATCTTCACCAGCTTCGACCCCATCTTGCAGATGAAGGCCGAAGCGTCGGTCAACGACACCTTCAAGCGCCTGACTGGCCGTAAGGGCTCGGATGAAGTCGAGGCCGCCATGGTCGTGACCAATCCGGAAACCGGGGAGGTCCAGGCCATGATCGGCAGCCGCCAGGCCAGTTTCGCCGGTTTCAACCGCGCACTGGATGCCGTGCGGCCGATTGGCTCGCTGGTCAAGCCTGCGGTTTATCTCACTGCACTGGAAAAACCCAGCAAGTACACGCTGACCAGTTGGCTGTCCGATGACCCGCTGTCGATCAAAGGCGCGGATGGCCAGGTATGGACGCCCAAGAACTTCGACCGTCGTTCCCATGGCACGGTGTTCCTGTATCAAGGATTGGCGCATTCCTACAACATCTCGACCTCGCGTCTGGGGCTTGAAGTGGGTGTGCCGAACGTGCTGAAGACTCTGGCGCGACTGGGAGTCGAACGTGAATTCCCGGCGTTCCCGTCCATGCTCCTGGGCGCTGCGGCCATGACGCCGATGGAAGTGACCACCATGTACCAGACCCTGGCCAATGGTGGCTTCAATACGCCGATGCGCGGTATTCGCAGTGTGCTGACCGCCGATGGCGAACCGCTCAAGCGTTACCCGTTCCAGATTCAGCAGCGCTTCGACGCGGGCTCCATCTACCTGATCCAGAACGCCATGCAGCGCGTGATGCGCGAGGGTACCGGGCGTTCGGTCTACAGCGTGCTGCCGTCGAACCTGACCCTGGCGGGCAAGACCGGTACCAGCAACGACTCCCGCGACAGCTGGTTCGCAGGGTTCGGCCAGGATGTACTGGCCGTGGTATGGCTGGGGCGCGACGACAATGGCAAGACGCCGTTCACCGGTGCCACCGGCGCGCTGCAGGTATGGACCAGTTTCATGCGCAAGGCTGACCCGTTGCCGCTCAACATGCCGCAGCCGGACAATATTGTGCAGGCCTGGATTGATCCGCACACCGGCCAAGGCTCCGATGCCAACTGTCCGGGCGCGGTGCAGATGCCGTATATTCGCGGCAGCGAACCACCACCCGGTGCCGCGTGCGGTGGCAGTACACCTGCTGACGCGGAATCGGTGATGGATTGGGTCAAGGGCTGGATGAATTAAGCAAAGAGGGTTTCAAGTGAACAAGTTGTGGATTCCAGCAATTACGGCTCTGGTTTTGCTCGGCGGTTGCTCCAGCGTGCAGCGCGGCTCTATCCCTGTGGTGGACTCAAGCACGTCCGTTTCCAATAACGACCGCATTTCGGCCAATGGCGGCTTCCGTCAGACCGTGGTCAAACGGCCTGCCCAAGCTGCAACCCAGGCAATTCCCCAGGATTCCGGCGTCGTAGTGATGGTGCCCGGCAGTGGGGCTGCAACCTCGGCGCCTATCAGTGCCGAGCCATGGACCCCAGGCCCAAGCACTTCCGGGCCGGTGAACTCCACGCCGATTCAAACCGCGCCGGTCAATCAGGGCACCTACAACATGCCTTCGACGCCGAGCGGTATTCCGTCATCGTCCAGTGCGGGCGGGTTGTCGGCGGACGAACAACTTGATGGCCCGGTGCTGGCGTTGCTCACCACCGCTCAGCAGCAGCAGGCGGGTGGCGATTTGAATGGCGCCTCGTCGAGCCTTGAACGTGCCCAGCGCGTGGCGCCGCGTGAGCCACAAGTGCTCTATCGCCTGGCCCAGGTGCGCATGGCTCAGGGCGATGCGCCCCAGGCGGAGCAATTCGCTCGCCGTGGCCTGAGCCTGGCCAATGGGCGCCCAGACCTGCAAGCCAGCCTGTGGGCCTTGATCGGGGATGCGCGTGCCGCCCAGGGCGATGCAGCGGGTGCCGCCCAGGCGCGGCAAAAAGCCAAGGTCAGCCTCTGATGGATGCGCGTTTTCCCGCGATTGCCGAGCAGTTATTGTTGATCGAGCGCGAACTGCGCGTTCAGGGCTGGTGGGATGAAGTATCCCCCAGTGTTGAAGCCCTCAGCAGTGTCGAACCTTTTTCTGTCGATACTCTGGACTTCCACCAGTGGCTGCAGTGGATCTTCCTCGCGCGTATGAAGCAGATCCTGGAACAGGACCTGCCCTTGCCGAATGCGTCGGGGATCCTGGAAATGGCCGAGATGGTCTACGCCGACCGGCCGCGGGAGAGCCTCGGCTTGCGTAACGCGCTGAAAAAGTTCGATCAATTGATCGCCGACGCTCGTTAATTGCCTGACTGCCGGTTTTTCCGGCAGTCTTGCGCACATTTCTACCGCTTGACGACATTCAGGCGAGTTTTATCCCTCCTCAAAGCCCTTTCTTCTGCGTTCTCATGCGCTTAGTTGGAAAAAAGCGCAATTATTGCTTGACTTGAAGGGCGTGAAACAGAAGAATCCAAAGTCCGCTGTATCGGGACTGCCAGAAGCAGGCCCGCTCAGCAGATCATGAGGCGCACATCCGCGCCGACCTGTAACACCCGCAACGCGTTACCTCGCGCTGGGTGGGAAAAGCCCGCAACACTTGGGACGATCCCAATACTTGCTCAGTCAGTGCTGACGTAGTCGGCGACCACCGTCGCTCATGCTCTGTTGAGAAGTAAACCTATTAAGACCCGTCGGTTTTTTAACGGACGGTATTCTGGCGTTTTAGAGGTGAACAACGTGGAGCTTTTATCTGGCGGTGAGATGCTCGTCCGCTTTTTGCGTGACGAAGGCGTCGACTATATCTACGGGTACCCAGGTGGTGCTCTGCTGCATGTCTACGACGCACTGTTCAAGGAACCGGCTGTTACCCACATCCTGGTTCGCCACGAACAGGCCGCGACCCATATGGCTGACGGTTACGCCCGTGCCACCGGTAAAGCCGGCGTGGTACTGGTAACCTCCGGCCCAGGCGCAACCAATGCCATCACCGGCATCGCGACTGCGTATATGGACTCCATCCCGATGGTGATCATCTCTGGCCAGGTGCCTAGCACCATGGTCGGCACCGACGCTTTCCAGGAAACCGACATGATCGGTATTTCCCGCCCGATCGTGAAACACAGCTTCATGATCAAGCACGCGTCGGAAATCCCGGAAGTCATGAAAAAGGCGTTCTACCTCGCACAGTCCGGTCGCCCGGGCCCTGTGGTGGTCGATATCCCGAAAGACATGACCAACCCGGCCGAAAAATTCGAATACGTTTTTCCCAAGAAAGCCAAGCTGCGTTCCTACAGTCCGGCCGTCCGTGGGCACTCGGGGCAGATCCGCAAGGCGGCAGAAATGCTCCTGGCGGCCAAGCGCCCCGTGTTGTACTCCGGCGGTGGCGTGATTCTGGGCGGCGGTTCCGCGCCACTCACCGAGCTGGCCAAGCTGCTCAACCTGCCGGTGACCAACACCCTGATGGGCCTCGGCGCATTCCCGGGTTCGGACCGTCAGTTTGTCGGCATGCTCGGCATGCACGGCAGCTACACCGCCAACCTCACCATGCACCACGCCGATGTGATCCTGGCCGTGGGCGCGCGGTTCGATGACCGAGTGATCAACGGCGCGAGCAAATTCTGCCCGAATGCCAAGATCATCCACATCGACATCGACCCGGCGTCCATCTCCAAGACCATCAAGGCCGATGTGCCAATCGTGGGGCCTGTAGAAAGTGTACTGACCGAAATGGTCGCTGCACTCAAGGACATCGGCGAAACGCCGAACAAGGAGTCCGTTGCCAGCTGGTGGAAGCAGATCGACGAATGGCGCGGTGATCGCGGCCTGTTCCCTTATGACAAGGGCGACGGCAGCATCATCAAGCCACAAACCGTGATCGAAACCCTGTGCGAAGTGACCAAGGGCGACGCCTTTGTGACCTCCGACGTGGGCCAGCACCAGATGTTCGCGGCGCAGTACTACAAGTTCGACAAGCCTAACCGCTGGATCAACTCCGGTGGCCTCGGCACGATGGGCTTTGGTTTCCCTGCGGCCATGGGGGTGAAACTGAGCTTCCCGGATGCCGACGTTGCCTGCGTCACCGGCGAAGGCAGCATCCAGATGAACATCCAAGAACTGTCGACGTGCCTGCAATACGGTCTTCCCGTGAAGATCGTCTGCTTGAACAACGGCGTGCTCGGCATGGTTCGTCAATGGCAGGACATGAGCTACGGTAGCCGTCACTCCCATTCCTACATGGAATCGTTGCCGGATTTCATCAAGTTGGTTGAAGCCTATGGCCACGTCGGCATTCGCATCACTGATTTGAAAGATCTGAAGCCGAAGATGGAAGAAGCGTTCGCCATGAAGGACCGCCTGGTGTTCATCGATATTCAGGTGGATACCAGCGAGCACGTCTACCCGATGCAGATCAAAGACGGCTCTATGCGCGACATGTGGCTGAACAAGACGGAGCGTACTTAATCATGCGGCATATTATCTCCCTGCTTCTGGAGAACGAACCCGGCGCCTTGTCCCGTGTTGTCGGCCTGTTTTCGCAACGCAACTACAACATCGAAAGCCTGACCGTGGCCCCGACCGAAGACCCGACCCTGTCGCGCCTGACGTTGACCACCGTAGGCCACGATGAGGTGATCGAGCAGATCACCAAGAACCTCAACAAGCTGATCGAAGTGGTCAAGCTGGTCGACCTGTCGGAAAGCGCTCACATCGAGCGCGAACTGATGCTGGTCAAGGTCAAGGCCACGGGTGCCCAGCGCGCCGAGATCAAACGCACTACCGATATTTATCGCGGGCAGATCGTCGATGTGAGCGCCAGCGTTTATACCGTTCAACTGACCGGTACCAGCGACAAATTGGACAGCTTCATCCAGTCGATCGGGACGGCCTCGATTCTGGAAACTGTACGCAGTGGTGTCACCGGGATTGCCCGTGGCGACAAAGTACTCAGCATCTAACCCAATTAGCGAATGGCCTTACGGCCTGGATATATAGAGGAACCTCATGAAAGTTTATTACGATAAAGATTGTGACCTGTCGATCATCCAGGGCAAGAAAGTCGCCATCATCGGCTACGGTTCCCAGGGCCACGCCCAAGCGTGCAACCTGAAAGATTCCGGCGTGGACGTGACTGTTGGCCTGCGTAAAGGCTCGGCCACTGTCGCCAAGGCTGAAGCCCATGGCCTGAAAGTGACTGACGTTGCTTCTGCTGTCGCGGCTGCCGACCTGGTCATGATTCTGACCCCGGACGAGTTCCAGTCTTCGCTGTACAAGAACGAAATCGAGCCGAACATCAAGAAGGGCGCTACCCTGGCCTTCTCCCACGGCTTCGCGATTCACTACAACCAGGTCGTGCCGCGCGCTGACCTCGACGTGATCATGATCGCGCCGAAAGCACCGGGCCACACCGTGCGTTCCGAGTTCGTCAAAGGCGGCGGTATCCCTGACCTGATCGCGATCTACCAGGATGCGTCGGGCAACGCCAAGAACGTTGCACTGTCCTACGCTGCTGGCGTGGGTGGCGGTCGTACCGGCATCATCGAAACTACCTTCAAGGACGAGACCGAAACTGACCTGTTCGGTGAGCAAGCCGTTCTGTGCGGCGGTACCGTTGAGCTGGTAAAAGCTGGTTTCGAAACCCTGGTTGAAGCTGGCTACGCGCCGGAAATGGCCTACTTCGAATGCCTGCACGAACTCAAGCTGATCGTTGACCTCATGTACGAAGGCGGTATCGCCAACATGAACTACTCGATCTCCAACAACGCCGAGTACGGCGAGTACGTGACCGGTCCGGAAGTGATCAACGCCGAGTCCCGTCAGGCCATGCGCAACGCCCTGAAACGTATTCAGGACGGCGAATACGCCAAAATGTTCATCAGCGAAGGCGCTACCGGCTACCCTTCGATGACCGCCAAGCGTCGTAACAACGCCGCTCACGGTATCGAAGTCATCGGCGAGCAACTGCGCTCCATGATGCCGTGGATCGGTGCCAACAAGATCGTCGACAAAGCCAAGAACTAAGTCGTACGCATCAAGGGAAAACGCGGCTTAGGCCGCGTTTTTTCGTTTGAGGGGTTGGTTCTGGTATAAAGCTGCATCGTTTGCAGGCGAACACTCGCTGCAAGTATCTGTCGAATTTTTTCACACCGTTGCAAGGTAAAGTCCATGAGCGAACGTCCCGAAGAGCCAAACCAGGCTTCCGACGCCGAAAGCATGCTGCCGATCGATGAACATGTCGAAGAAGGGCATGACGCCGAAGGCCGCAAAGTCCGGCATCGTGGCATCTATCTGCTGCCCAATCTGTTCACCACGGCGAACCTGTTTGCCGGTTTCTATTCCATCATCAACTCCATGAGTGCCCAGAGTGCGCTGGCGGCCGGTGATGCGGCGAGTGCCAGCAAATACTTTGGCTTTGCTGCTATCGCAATTTTCGTGGCCATGGTGCTCGACGGCCTGGACGGGCGCGTGGCGCGCATGACCAATACCCAAAGTGCCTTCGGCGCCGAGTACGACTCGCTGTCGGACATGGTCGCCTTCGGTGTTGCCCCCGCATTGCTGGCATTTGCCTGGGCATTGGGTGACATGGGCAAGGTTGGCTGGATGGTTGCCTTCATCTATGTCGCGGGTGCCGCCTTGCGCCTGGCGCGCTTCAATACCCAGGTGGGGACTGCCGACAAGCGCTACTTCATCGGCCTTGCCAGCCCGGCAGCGGCGGGTGTTGTTGCGGGTATTGTCTGGGCGTTCAGTGACTACGGGATTCAGGGGTCGAAGATGTCGTTCCTGGTTGCCCTGATGGTGGCAGCGGCCGGCATGCTGATGGTCAGCAACATCAAGTACAACAGCTTCAAGGAATTTGATCTCAAGGGCCGCGTGCCTTTCGTGGCCATCCTTGTGGTGGTGCTGGTGTTCGCGGTCGTGTTCAGTGATCCACCGCGTATCCTGCTGCTGGCGTTCCTGGCCTATGCGGCTTCTGGCCCGATTCAGTACTTGTTGCGTCTGCGTCGGGACAAAACATTGTCTTAATGTAATTTCCCCCATACTCCGCAGTCTATTGGTGCATCAGTTCTCCAACGCTGCGGAGTTACCATGTTAATCAAATTGCCCAAAGCGTCCGATTGTCACGAATCGGATGTCACGCCTGAATCCTTCTATCTCTCTCGCCGCAGCCTGCTCGGTGGTGCGCTTGCCGGTATTGCCGCCAGCAGCTTGCCGCGTTGGGCCAGTGCCGGCGATGCTTCGCGGTATGCCGACGTCGAGCCGGGCAGTGCGCCCAACTGGTTTACGGAAAAACTTCCGAATGCGAAGTGGCAGTCGGTGACGGTCAAAGATGAGGCAATCACGCCATTCAAGGATGCAACTCACTACAACAACTTCTATGAGTTCGGGACAGGCAAGGGCGACCCGGCAACGAATGCGGGCTCGCTCAAGACGCAGCCCTGGAGTGTGGTGATTGATGGTGAAGTCGCAAAACCTGGGCGCTATGCCCTGGAAGACTTCATGAAACCCTATGCGCTGGAAGAGCGCATCTACCGCCTGCGTTGCGTCGAGGCATGGTCCATGGTGATTCCGTGGATAGGCTTTCCCATCTCGGCGTTGCTCAAGCAGGTCGAGCCAACCTCCAAAGCCAAGTACATCCGTTTTGAAACCCTTCAGGATCCCAAGAGCATGCCTGGGCAACGCTCAAGTTTCGGCTTGATCGATTGGCCTTATGTGGAAGGGCTGCGCCTGGATGAGGCGATGAATCCGTTGGCGATCCTCGCTGTGGGCATGTACGGGCGGGAGTTGCCTAACCAGAACGGTGCACCGTTGCGCTTGGTGGTGCCGTGGAAGTATGGCTTCAAGAGTGTGAAGTCCATCGTGCGTATCAGTCTGGTCAGTGAGCAGCCGAAAACGACCTGGCAGAGTATTGCATCTGATGAGTATGGGTTTTATGCGAATGTGAATCCTACGGTCGATCACCCGCGCTGGACCCAGGCGCGGGAGCGCCGTCTGCCGAGCGGCCTGTTTAGTCCGAATGTGCGCGAGACGCAGATGTTCAATGGCTATTCGGATGAGGTCGCTTCTTTATATACAGGCCTCGATCTGCGGAAGAACTACTGATGCGCTATCCCATCTGGCGCATCGGCGTGTTTGTAGCCGCAGCAGTGTGGCCATTGCTCTGGCTGTATGAAGCATGGAGTTCTGCGCTGGGGCCAGATCCAGGCAAGGTGCTCGTTGATCGCCTGGGTTTGGGGACGCTCATTTTATTGCTGATCACGCTTGCTATGACGCCGCTGCAGAAGTTGAGCGGTTGGGGGGGGTGGATAGCAGTGCGACGACAGTTGGGGCTGTGGTGCTTTGCTTATGTTGTGCTGCACCTGGCGGCCTATTGTGTGTTTGTCCTGGGGCTGGATTGGTCGCAGCTCGGCGTAGAGTTGAGCAAGCGGCCCTACATCATTGTGGGGGCGCTGGGGTTTGTTGCTCTCTTTATGTTGGCCGTTACGTCGAACCGCTATAGCCAGCGTCGGTTGGGTAGTCGCTGGAAGAAGCTGCATCGTCTGGTCTATGTGATTCTTGGGCTCGGTTTGCTGCACATGCTATGGATAGTGCGGGCGGATCTGAAGGAGTGGGCTATCTACGCTTCTATAGGTGCGCTACTTCTGTTGATGCGGGTGCCGCCGGTAATGCGTCGAATCCCTCGCCTTATTGCTAAAAAAGCGCCTTCTGCCACAAAAGCGTAATTAAGCCTTGACGGCAGATTCTGGAAGCCTATAATTCGCCCCACTTCCGGCGCAGTCGAAACGGAAAACTCCTTGGTAAACAATGAGTTATGAAGTTTTCGACAGCAAGTTGCTTCAGTTCATCGAAGCCAAAAGGAAGTTGAAAAAGAGGTGTTGACAGCAGCGTGTAACGCTGTAGAATTCGCCTCCCGCTTACGAGAGATCGCAAGCGCAAGTGGTTG